>JBCBCS010000007.1:0-37165 GCA_038530475.1 Pseudomonadota bacterium | reverse complement strand
ATTCGGGGGATCGAAGCTGTCGGGTGACGGGCGTGAGAATTCGAAGAATGCGATCAACCATTACTCGGAAATGAAGTCAGTTAACGTCGCGATGGGGCCGGTGGAGGCGCCGTTCTAGGATGGAAGCGGATTATGTGATCGTTGGCGCGGGCAGCGCGGGCTGCGCCATGGCCTTCCGTCTGACGGAAGCGGGCAAGAGCGTGATTGTTATTGAGGCAGGCGGATCCGACGCCGGGCCATTCATCAACATGCCAGCCGCGTTGAGCTATCCGATGAACATGAAGCTCTATGATTGGGGCTATCGGACTGAGCCAGAGCCGCATCTGAACAATCGCAGGTTGGCCTGTCCACGCGGGCGGGTCATTGGCGGCTCATCTTCGATCAATGGGATGATTTATGTGCGCGGTCATGCCCGCGACTTCGACCACTGGGCCGAGGTTGGCGCAGACGGTTGGGCCTATGCCGACGTGCTGCCCTACTACAAACGGATGGAGGATTGGCACGATGGCGGACGCGGCGGCGATCCTGCGTGGCGCGGTCGTGGCGGTCCGCTCCATGTGACCCGAGGCCCCGGAAAAAACCCGCTCACTCAAGCGTTTATCGAGGCCGGGGGACAGGCGGGGTATCAACTTACCGGGGATTACAACGGTGAGCAGCAAGAAGGGTTCGGTCCGTTTGAGGCCACGATCTGGAAGGGCAATCGTTGGTCCGCCGCCTCCGCCTATTTGCGCCCCGCCAAGGCCACGGGCCGGTGCGCAATCGTGAATGGAACAGCCGCCCGTGTGGTCTTTGACGGGGAGCGCGCCACCGGTGTTGAGCTGATAAACGGGCAGACCATCACGGCACGGTCCGAGGTGATCATCGCGGCCTCTGCGATCAACTCTCCAAAGCTTCTGATGTTGTCTGGAATTGGCCCGGCGCAGCACCTTGCCGAACATGGGATTGGCGTGCGCGCGGACCGCCCCGGGGTTGGCCGAAATCTTCAAGACCACCTTGAGCTTTACGTTCAAATGGCTGGAAAGGGCCGCCACAGCCTTTACAAATTCTGGTCATTGCTGGGCAAAGCACGGGTCGGGGCGCAGTGGTTCTTTACAAAAACTGGCCTTGGCGCATCCAACCAGTTTGAGGCCTGCGGTTTTATCCGGTCGGACGCTGGGATTGAGTATCCCGACATCCAATACCACTTTTTGCCGCTCGCCGTGCGCTATGATGGCAAGGGCGCTCAGGAGGGGTTTCAGGCCCATACTGGTCCCATGCGGTCGAAATCCCGGGGGGAGATCACGCTCACCTCATCCGACCCCCACGCCGATCCGCGCATCTTCTTCAATTACATGTCGCATGAGGATGATTGGCTGGAGTTCCGCAAAGCGATCCGCCTTACACGGGAGATTTTTGCGCAGGAGGCGTTTGCGCCTTACCGCAAGCATGAGATTGTTCCTGGGGAGGCGGCGCAATCGGACGATGCCCTCGATGATGCGATCCGGGAGCATGCTGAGAGCGCTTATCACCCGTGCGGCACCTGCAAAATGGGCCGCGTGGATGACCCAAGTGCCGTCGTGGACCCACAGGGCCGCGTGATTGGCGTGGACGGGTTGCGGGTCGCGGACAGTTCGATCTTTCCGCGCATCACCAACGGCAATCTCAATGCGCCATCAATCATGGTGGGGGAGAAGATGGCCGATCACGTGTTGGGGAAAACGCCCTTACCACGCGCCAATGATGTGCCGTGGATTCACCCGGAATGGCGCACCGCCCAGCGTTAACTTTCCAATAAGAATTCGGTTGAATCGGGCCTGCGTTAACCCTTAGTTAACGATATGATCCGGTTTTGTTCTCTTCTCGCCACGCTCCTTCTCGCTACGACGGCAATCGCTGATGTGAGTGGCCGTATCGACGTTGTCGACGGCGATACCATTGATATTGCTGGCGAACGTGTCCGACTGCACGGCATCGACGCGCCAGAAATAGATCAGCCGTGCGAGGATGCGAACGGTGTGCCTTGGATGTGCGGCGCCTTCGTGCGCGATGCGGTCACAGACCTTTATCAGGGGCGACGCGGAACTTGCGTTGAGGTCGATCGTGATCGCTACGGGCGCATGGTTGGCAAGTGCTATGTCGACGGGCAGGACATCAATGAACAGATCGTTCTTGCTGGTTGGGCCGAGGCCTATCGCAGGTATTCCTACGACTACGATCTCGCTGAAAAGACGGCGCAGGTACAAGGCGTCGGATTGTGGGGCAGCGACATGCAATCGCCCGCTGCCTTCCGTGCCGATCAGCGGGCGGATCAGGCCGCGGCGAACGCGCCCACCGGCGATTGCATCATCAAGGGCAATATTTCGGGCGCTGGCCAGATCTACCACATGCCACACAACCGCGATTACGACTCCACCCGCATTAACGAAGCACAAGGCGAACGCTGGTTCTGTTCCGAAGCGGAGGCGCTTGCTGCAGGCTGGCGGGCTGCGCGGAACTGAGCCTTAGCTGCCGTCGACCACGCGCGCCCGGCGGATCACCCACAACGCGCAGAGCGCGGAGGCGATGGTCGTCGCGAGCATCAGCACGATCAGCGGCAGTGCCCCGGTTCCGGGTCCGAGGATAAAGCTCGCCACCGCCGACAACGCTGCCCCTCCGCCAATCATGAACGCGCCGCCAAGGCCCGCCGCAGAGCCCGCAAGCTGCGGACGCACCGACAACATCCCTGCATTCGCGTTGGGCAGCAGGATCCCGTTGCCCAGCCCGATAAACACCATGAACCCGAAGAACAGGACTGGATCGCGCAGCCCTGCAAGGTCGCACAGCAACAGCAGCACCATGCCAACCACCGTCGTCAGCGCCCCGACAAGGACCATCGCGTTGACCCCGAACCGGACTGAGAACCGCCCCGACAGCCCATTGCCTGCCATATAACCAATGGCTGGGGCGCCGAAGTAGAGGCCCAACTCCGCCGGGTCCATGCCGTAGACATCTGACCCCACGAAGGGCGCACCGCCCAGATACGCAAAAAACGCACCCGACGCAGTGGCTGCCGCCAAGCAATAACCCCAAAACCGCTGCGACTTCAGCAAAAGCGGGTATTCCCGAACCTGTGACCGAAAACCGCCCTCGCGCCGCGTAAACGTCTCGCCCTGATCGAACAGGCACAGGAAGAACAGCAGCATCCCGCCTCCGGCCAGCAACCAGAACGACGCCTGCCAACCTGCGGCCTCGTCCAGCCAGCCGCCGAACGCCGGGCCGATCATCGGCACCACCGACATGCCCATCGTGACATAGCCAATCATCGATGCCGCCTGATCCTGTGGTACCATATCGCGCACCACGGCACGGCTCATGGCGAAGCCGGTTGCGATGCTGGTTTGCAGCAACCGGCAAGCGAGGAAGACCCAGAACGTCGGCGCCAATGCGGCCCCGGCGGAGGCCGCTACGAAGATCGCAACGCAACCCAAGACAACCGGTCTGCGCCCGTATCGGTCGGATATCGGACCGATCACAATCTGAACGAAGGCCGTCGTCGCGAGATAGAGCGAGACCGACAACTGCATCAGTCCGTAATCGACTCCAAAATGGGCGGCCATGGAGGGCAGGGACGGCAAAAACACGTTGAGTGACAACGCACCGACCCCGGCCATCAGGATCAGCGTGCCAATATGCGGTGGGGTGGTGCGGTCTAGAAACCGGACCTGTGGGGCGCTGCTCATTCACCGGAACCTAGGCCGAGGGCCGGCAAAGGGCCATGGAAAATGCCCCGCCAAACTGAACAGCCTGTGTGCGCAGGCTCGCCACGTTACCGCTAACCCTTTACAACAGGGCGTAAAGTCACGCTGCGGCGCAGCAGAAAAATCGCTTATCGGGGTTTTCTGGACGCGTCAGCATCGCTAAAGACCAGAGGGTGACGCGAAATGATATTGCGTCAAAGTCCAAGGGAGGGAAACTTGTGACCGACATCCTGAAAGAGCTTGAGGACCGCCGCGAAGCCGCCCGCCTTGGGGGCGGACAGGCCCGGATCGACGCTCAGCATGGCAAAGGAAAGCTGACAGCGCGGGAGCGGATCGAACTGCTGCTCGATCAGGATTCGTTTGAGGAATATGACACCTTCGTCGCCCACCGGTGCACCGATTTCGGCATGGAGCGGAACCGGCCTGCTGGCGACGGTGTGGTCACCGGCTGGGGCACGATCAATGGCCGCCAGGTCTATGTTTTCTCACAGGATTTCACCGTCCTCGGCGGGTCGGTTTCGGCCACCCATGCCGCCAAGATCTGCAAGATCATGGATATGGCGATGCAGAACGGCGCGCCGGTGATTGGCATCAACGATTCCGGCGGTGCCCGCATCCAGGAAGGCGTCGACAGCCTCGCGGGTTATGGCGAAGTCTTTCAGCGCAATATCATGGCGTCCGGCGTGGTCCCGCAGATCAGCTTGATCATGGGGCCTTGCGCGGGCGGCGCGGTCTACTCACCCGCCATGACCGATTTCATCTTCATGGTGAAGGATTCGTCCTACATGTTCGTGACCGGCCCCGATGTGGTGAAGACCGTCACGAATGAGGTCGTGACGGCCGAAGAACTGGGCGGCGCCACCACCCACACCCGCAAATCTTCCGTCGCCGATGGCGCGTTTGAGAATGACGTCGAAGCACTGGCCGAGGTTCGGCGTCTTGTTGATTTCCTGCCGCTCAACAACCGCCAGAAGCCGCCGGTGCGCCCCTTTTTTGATGATGTGAACCGGGTGGAAGACAGCCTTGATACGCTGATCCCCGACAACCCCAATCAGCCCTACGACATGAAAGAGCTGATTCATAAGATCGCTGATGAAGGCGATTTTTATGAAATTCAGGCGGATTTCGCGGGCAACATCCTGACCGGGTTTATCCGGCTTGAAGGGCAGACCGTGGGCGTCGTGGCGAACCAGCCGATGGTGCTGGCCGGGGTTCTGGACATTGACAGTGCGCGCAAGGCCGCGAGGTTCGTGCGCTTCTGTGATGCTTTCGAAATTCCGCTTTTGACGTTGGTGGACGTGCCGGGCTTCCTACCCGGTGTGACGCAGGAATATAACGGCGTGATCAAACATGGCGCGAAACTGCTTTTTGCTTATGGTGAGGCGACGGTGCCGAAGGTGACCGTCATTACCCGCAAGGCCTATGGCGGGGCTTATGTGGTGATGAACTCCAAACACTTGCGCGGGGACATCAACTACGCTTGGCCCACGTCCGAGATTGCAGTGATGGGCGCCAAGGGCGCAGTTGAGATCCTGCACCGCAAGGATCTTGGCGATGCCGACAAGACAGCGGCCCATACCGCGGATTACGAAGACCGCTTCGCCAACCCCTTCGTCGCCGCTGAACGGGGCTTCGTGGATGAGGTCATCATGCCTCATTCCACCCGCAAACGCCTCTGCCGCGCCTTCGCCGGTCTGCGGGGCAAACAGCAGCAAATGCCGTGGAAAAAGCACGATAATATTCCGCTATAGGGACGGGAGTTGCCAGACGTGCAGCCATACGCCAGCCATACGCGAGCCTTACGCGTGCCAACTCTTGGCGGGGTTGTTGGGCTCATGGTTCTGGTTTTGTGGGTAAAACCGGCGATGTCGGGGCTTATTGATGTGCCATCGGGCCAACCGCTGAGCTTCATGGAGTATATCTCTGAGGCGGAGGGCAAGCTCGTGCGTTTCCGGTTCCTCACCCCGGAGATCGGGGAGGGGTACGACTACATGACCGTTTTCCCGGATTTCCAGCATTTGTGCGACACTCAGGTGGTGCCAGTGCTCTCTGCAAACGGGCTCAAGCCGGAGCAGATCGTGTTGTCTATGTCATCGGCTGAAGTTGAGTTTGGACAAGACGACCCCGAGATCTTGCAGTTTTTTGAGGTTTTTCGCCCCGAAAACGGGGCCTGCATCTGGGAGGAATTTTAGTGCCTCCACAATATCTTGCGCCTCGAAGCTCATCCAAAGGGGCTTTTGTGTCAGGGGAGTCACAGCCGAGACGGCTGAAATCCGTTTCGTATCATTTGGACAAGCCATCAGATAAGTTCTCCACAGGTTACCCCCAAGGAACCTTACCTCAGACTGCCCGCAAGGCCCGGCCCTTCGCCGGACCTGTTGGCATGGACGACAGAGACAGGAGACTATCATGTCAAAAACCATCAAGAGCGTTGTCGCCGTTTCCCTGCTGGCCTTTGTGGCCGCATGCGGTGGAAGCGACAATGCAGGTGATGTCGAGGAATTCGTGGTCATCGACCCGGTCCCCGTTACCGTTGAGCCGACCTTTACCGGCAAGTACAACTAAACCTCTCGGGCAGGCCCCCATCGGGCCTGTCCACCCCCATCCCGCCCCGCACCGGAGGGCTGTCTGATGGAAAAACACCGCGGGTTCCCATCCCGCCTTCCGGGCACCGATTTTCAGTTCACTATCCGCCGTCCTGTCAAAAAGGGGCTGCCGCCAAAGCTGCACCAGCGTGAGCGGTTTGCAGATCGCCGGCCCGCCGACCGTCGCGCGGATGAGGGGTTCATGTGGGCCCTGATGACCCATTTCGGCGAAGAGCCGTTTGTGCGCGGCAATCTCGACGCCGGGCGGCTCAACTGGGTGTTCGGGCGCGAAGTCATTCCAGCCGAAGATCCGTTTGATCCCGAAAGCTATGATGCGCTGTTGCAGGTTGATGTTGACCGGACCCGCAGATCGTTCCCTGATATTTTTGATCCGCATTGGGCGCCGTCATGACTGAGGCTATGCGCAACATTCTGCCGCTGGCTTTACACGTTAAGCGGGAATTGGCCGATCTTTGCCGAAGCTCAGGCACGGCGAGTGACAGGGCGCAAGCTGCATGCAAACGTATGGGTGTGGCTGGGATGATCAGCAAGCATCGCAGCATACATTGTCAATACCGTTACCCTTCCCCTCGTTGGCTCGACCTTACCCAGGTCGGGCCAACACCTATGTCTGCGTCCGGCACTGCGCTCGCACAGGCGAAATTAGAGAAAAGTCTTGTAAAGACGGGCGAAACGTCCGATTCTGCGCCCCATAAAACAAAACAAACCAAGGGCAGTATCCAATGGTCAAACTCCGTCTTACCGTCGCGGCTGCGGCGGTCCTCTCTCTTTCCGCGTGCCTCGACAACGATCTTGAGCGCGGAATCGCGGGTGCCGCAGCAGGCGCCGTCGTCGCTGACGTCACGCGCGGCAACGTTCTTACCGGTGCGATCGTCGGCGGTGCAGCAGGTGCGCTGTGCGACGAGATCACACGCGTCTGTCGCTAAACACGGCAAGATCACGCTAAGTGACAACGCGGTCAGTGTTCAGTCGGAACCGCTTGGGCGAGAATGCGTTCTCTTCAACATAGGTTTGAAAGGACAATTCATATGCCACGTTTCCTCAAGTTCGCCGGCGCTGTTGCGCTCCTGTCGATCGCTGCGGCGTGCGACGATATCAACACCGACAGCGAACGTGCGCTTGTCGGGGCTGGAATCGGCTGTGCCGCAGGCGAAGTGTTCGCCAATGGTGAATGTGTTGCCGGTGCGCTCGCTGGTGCGGCCGCAGGCGCCCTTGCCAACGACGTCTTCGGCCGCTGACGCCACCACGCCTAAGGGCGCTCATCAATCACGAAAGCGACCGCTCCGGGTGTCCGGCAGCGGTCGTTTTGCATTCTAAGGGAAGACCATGTTCAAGAAGATCCTGATCGCCAACCGTGGGGAAATCGCCTGTCGTGTCATCAAGACGGCCAAGAAGATGGGCATTCAGACGGTCGCCGTCTATTCCGATGCGGACCGCAACGCGCTCCATGTGAAGATGGCAGACGAGGCGGTGCATATCGGCCCGCCCCCGGCCAACCAGTCCTACATCGTGATCGACAAGATCATGCAGGCGATCAAGGACACCGGCGCTGAGGCCGTGCATCCGGGCTATGGTTTCCTGTCCGAGAACCCGAAATTCGCTGAGGCGCTTGAGGCCGCAGGCGTCGCCTTCATCGGGCCGCCCAAAGGCGCGATTGAGGCGATGGGCGACAAGATCACCTCAAAGAAGATCGCGCAGGACGCGAAGGTCAGCACCGTGCCGGGTTATATGGGTCTGATTGAGGACGCGGATGAGGCCGTGAAGATTTCGAACGACATCGGCTATCCGGTGATGATCAAGGCCTCTGCTGGCGGTGGCGGCAAGGGGATGCGGATCGCGTGGAACGACGAAGAGGCGCGCGAAGGCTTTCAGTCCTCCAAGAACGAGGCGGCGAATTCCTTTGGTGACGACCGTATCTTCATCGAGAAATTTGTCACCCAACCCCGCCATATTGAAATTCAGGTGCTCTGTGACAGCCACGGCAACGGGATCTATCTGGGTGAGCGGGAATGCTCGATCCAGCGACGAAATCAGAAAGTGATTGAAGAGGCCCCGTCGCCGTTCCTGGATGATGCGACCCGCAAGGCCATGGGGGAGCAATCCGTCGCCTTGGCTAAGGCCGTGGGCTACACGTCCGCAGGCACAGTGGAATTCATCGTCGATGGCGAGCGGAACTTCTATTTCCTTGAGATGAACACGCGCTTGCAGGTGGAACACCCAGTGACGGAGCTGATCACCGGTGTCGACCTCGTGGAACAGATGATCCGAGTCGCGAATGGTGAGAAGCTGGCGATGACGCAAGACGACGTCACGCTCACCGGTTGGGCAATGGAAAGTCGTCTTTACGCCGAAGACCCGTATCGCGGGTTCCTGCCGTCCATTGGACGTCTAACGACCTATCGCCCGCCCGCCGAAGTGGCGGCAGGCCCACTGGTGACCAACGGCAAATGGCAAGGCGATGCGCCAGAAGGCAAACACGCGGTCCGCAATGATACCGGCGTTTATGACGGCGGCGAAATCTCCATGTTCTATGACCCGATGATCGCCAAGCTTTGCACCTGGGCGCCGACGCGAGGGGAGGCAATTGAAGAGATGCGGGTTGCCCTCGATAGCTTTGAAGTCGAAGGGATCGGCCACAACATCCCATTCCTGTCCGCCGTCTATGACCACGAGAAGTTCACCTCGGGCAATATGACCACCGCCTTCATTGAGGAAGAATATCCTGAGGGTTTCGAAGGCGTCGATCTGACTGAAGCGGACATCCCCCGCATCGCCGCGTCTTGTGCTGCGATGCACCGGGTTGCTGAAATCCGCCGGACCCGCGTCACGGGCCGCATGGGCAACCACGAACGTAAAGTCGGCAGCGATTGGGTTGTGTCCTTGCAGGGCGAACGCCATCCGGTCGTGATCGAAGCAGACCGCGATGGGGCCAATGTTGCGATCGGCGATCAGGTCCTGCGGGTCGAAAGCAATTGGACACCTGGCCAGCCCTTGGCGCATGTCACCGTTGATGGCGCGCCTGTGGTCATGAAGATCGGGAAGATCTCTGGTGGATTCCGCGTGCGCTATCGGGGCGCTGATCTGAAAGTGCATATCCGCAGCCCGCGCCAGGCGGAACTGGCCGCTCTCATGCCCGAGAAACTGCCGCCGGATACATCGAAGATGCTGCTGTGCCCGATGCCCGGTCTGATCGTGAAGGTCGACGTGGAAGTGGGTGACGAAGTGCAGGAAGGGCAGGCGCTCTGTACCGTCGAAGCGATGAAGATGGAGAATATCCTGCGCGCTGAGAAAAAGGCCAAGGTCACAAAGATCAATGCAGGCGCTGGGGACAGCCTTGCGGTCGATGATGTGATCATGGAGTTCGAATAAACGCTGATGTCGAGCCGATCGAATAGCTCAACGTCGGCCGTGACCGCTCCGATCTGGGGCGGCCTGGGTTGCGTTTATTCAGTCGGCGGGACGGGCGGCGCCCGGCGATCTTCAATCTCTTGCTGGCGTAGGGGCATCTTGTCGATGGAGCGTGAGATTTCGCGCACGTCCCAGGGGGCGGGCTTGCGCAATTCCACCTGTCCATCCTTGCCCATGATCACCAGCATGAAGCCGCGTGGGCGCAGTTGCAGGCGCAGGTCACTGCGGGCATCCGGGTTAGTGTCGACCACGATGATCACGTCCCGTTCTGCAAGGTCGTCAGGTCGATCCGCCAACAAATCGATTTGCTGGACGAAGCGCGGATCATTGGGGCTGTCGGCAAAGACCACGACGGGCCGCGCCAACCATTTCAGGTCGTCGACGTCGATCTCTGTGGCGTCAAAGACGAGCGCGCGGTCTGCGTTCCACAAATCGATGGTCGAAACCGGCACCGCCTCCTGCGCGGTCGCGGCGCCAGCGATCAAAGCCAATGAAAGTGCAGCAAAAAGTTGTCGCATACGGTTCCCCTTTGCTCTCGATATAGGAACCGTCCCGCGAAAGGCTAAGGTCAATTGCCGTTCGGTCGCGCAGTTTTTCGTGATTAACGCAATCCTCAGCCCTTTTGCCTATTCCGCTCAGGCACAGCTTGGGATCGGACCAATGGACATTTGCCTGCATCTGGGTGCGCATCGCACCGCCACGACCTCTTTTCAATCCGCCTTGCGGAGCAACACGGCCCATCTTGCACGCTGCGGTTTGACCTGCTGGACACCAGCAAAGACGCGCGATGGGCTGATGCGCGGACTTATTCGCCACCCGGAGGATGCGACACTTCAGGATGATGAGCAGGGATTGCGATCGGTTGGGCGGTTGAAAATAACCCTCCACAAGCTTGAGGCGGACGGTCACCGCGCACTGCTGATCTCAGAGCCCAACATGCTGGGTACCGGGCAGACCAATCTGCGGACCCATCTGCTTTACCCCCAACTGGATGAACGGCTGCGCCGGTTCGTACCTGCCTTTGGTGATCGCCCGCTGACCGTTGGCCTGTCGATCCGGTCCTATGAAGATTACTGGACATCGCTGTTGTGCAGTCAGTTCCGGGTGCGCATGGCCGGAGCAGGCGCAGAGCGGCTGGACCGTCTCACGACGCAACCCCGGCGCTGGCGGAGATTGATCCGCGACATCGCCCGCGTCTTGCCGCAGGCGCACATCGTGGTCTGGGCCTTTGAACAAATGGGCGCGCGGTCGAATGATCAACTCAACGCGCTTTGGCCGCAGGGTCAGGCGGTGCTTTCGGGGGGCGATCCATGGCTCGCGCGGAGCCCGGACCTGTTTACGCTGCAGCAGATGGGCTACACTGCACCCAAAGGACAGGGTGACGGCAAAGGCGTCCGCTGGATGCCCTTCGACGAAGATCAGCGCAGTGTGCTGCGTGCAGAATATCGACAAGACCTCGCGTGGCTGCGTGCCGGGGCTGAAGGTCTTGCAACCTTTATTGACGGGCGGCAAACGCCCGCAGTGCAGCCCGACAGGGGCGATGCAATGATGGGACCCGTACATGCGGGCACGGAAGACAGAGGACACGGACATGGGATCAAAGAAAGACTGGGCTGACCGCGCCGAGAAAGAACTGCGCGGCCGTCCGCTCGACGACCTCACCTGGAACACGCTCGAAGGGATCGACGTCCAGCCGGTCTATGATGCCTCTGATCTGGACGGCGTTGATCACCTTGGCACTTTGCCGGGGGAAGCGCCCTTTACCCGCGGCGTAAAATCCACCATGTACGCAGGCCGTCCCTGGACGATCCGCCAATATGCGGGTTTCTCAACAGCGGAAGAATCCAACGCGTTTTATCGCAAGAACCTCGCCGCTGGCCAGCAGGGCGTGTCCGTGGCTTTCGATCTGGCGACCCACCGGGGCTATGACAGCGACCATGAGCGCGTTGTGGGGGACGTTGGTAAGGCCGGTGTAGCCATCGACAGCGTAGAGGACATGAAGATCCTGTTTGACGGCATCCCGCTTGATAAAGTCAGCGTTTCCATGACGATGAACGGTGCCGTCATCCCGATCCTTGCATCGTTTATTGTCGCTGGCGAAGAACAGGGACACGACAAGGCGCTGCTCGCCGGGACCATTCAGAACGACATTCTGAAAGAGTTCATGGTCCGCAACACCTACGTCTACCCACCTGAACCGTCGATGCGGATCGTGGCGGACATCATCGAATACACGGCGAACGAGATGCCCAAGTTCAACTCCATCTCAATCTCCGGCTACCACATGCAAGAGGCGGGCGCGAACCTCGTGCAAGAGCTGGCGTTCACCCTTGCTGACGGACGCGAATATGTCCGCGCGGCCATCGACCGGGGCATGGACGTGGACAAGTTCGCCCCGCGGCTGTCGTTTTTCTTTGCCATTGGCATGAATTTCTTCATGGAAGCGGCGAAGCTGCGGGCGGCCCGTCTGCTTTGGTCCCGCATCATGTCGGAATTCAACCCGAAGTCCGAAAAGTCGTCGATGCTGCGCACCCATTGCCAGACGTCTGGCGTCAGCTTGCAAGAGCAGGACCCCTACAACAACGTCGTCCGCACTGCGTATGAGGCGATGGCGGCGGTCCTCGGCGGCACTCAGTCGCTGCACACCAACGCGCTGGATGAAGCCATTGCATTGCCAACAGAATTCTCTGCCCGGATCGCGCGCAATACCCAGTTGATCCTGCAGGAAGAGACGGGTGTGACCAATGTAGTCGATCCCCTGGCAGGCTCTTACTACGTCGAAAAACTGACCGCAGACCTCGCCGATGAGGCGTGGAAGCTGATCGAAGAGGTGGAAGAGCTGGGCGGCATGACCAAGGCCGTGGCGTCTGGCATGCCGAAACTGCGGATCGAAGAAAGTGCAGCCCGCCGTCAGGCGATGATCGATCGGGGCGATGAGGTTATTGTCGGCGTCAACAAGTATCGTCTTGAAAAAGAAGACGAAATTGACATCCTTGATGTGGACAATGTGGCCGTGCGCGAAGCACAGGTCGCCCGGCTCGAGCGTATCCGCAGCACGCGCGATCAAGCGGCATGCGACGCGGCACTGGCTGAAATTGCCCGCCGCGCCCGCGAAGGCGGCAACCTGCTTGAGGCCGCGGTTGAGGCTGCGCGGCACCGCGCCACGGTCGGCGAAATTAGCATGGCGATGGAAGGCGAATTCGGCCGCCATCGCGCGGAGGTGAAGACATTGGCAGGGGTTTATGGGGCCGCCTACGACGGCGACGACGATTTTGCTGCGATCCAGAAGGACGTGGAGGCCTTCGCGGCAGAAGAGGGCCGCCGCCCGCGCATGTTGGTCGTCAAAATGGGCCAAGACGGCCATGACCGGGGTGCCAAGGTGATCGCAACCGCATTCGCCGATATCGGGTTTGACGTCGACGTTGGCCCGCTGTTCCAGACCCCGGAGGAGGCCGCACAGGACGCCGTCGACAACGATGTGCATGTGATCGGCATCAGTTCGCAGGCGGCAGGGCACAAGACGCTTGCTCCGAAATTGATCGAGGCGCTGAAGGCGGCGGATGCGGAGGATATTTTGGTCATCTGCGGCGGGGTCATCCCGCAGCAGGACTATGATTTCCTCAAGAAAGCTGGGGTAAAGGCGATTTTTGGGCCGGGCACGAACATCCCGCATGCGGCTCAGGATATCCTCAAACTGATCCGGGAGGCGCGGGTTGAGGCTTGATCACCTCGCCATTGCGGCGACCAACCTCGACGAAGGCACCGCCTGGGCGGAGGAGAAGCTGGGCGTAAAACTGCTGCCGGGTGGACAGCACGCCCGCTTTGCAACCCACAACACGCTCCTTGGCTTGGTTGATGGCCTTTATCTGGAAGTGATTGCACCCAACCCGAATGACACGCCGGAGCGGCCCCGATGGTTTGGACTGGATGAATTCAGTGGACCGCCCCGACTGGTCAACTGGATCTGCAACGTGCCCGATCTGGACGCGGCGCTGGCGGACGCGCCACCAATGGAGAACGTGCCGATGCAGCGCGGAGAGTTGCGCTGGGACATTGCCGTGCCAGAGGGTGGGCACCTACCGATGGGGGGTGGATTCCCGACGCTTATTCAGTGGCATAGCTCTTCCCCGCCTGGTCAAAGCCTGCCCGCATCGGGTTTGCGCCTCACCGGTTTGACGATTGAACATCCGTTTGCAGAAGCCCTCGCAGATGATCTGACGTCGAAGCTGAATGACGATCGGATCGATTTCAAGGTGGCAGGCACAATGCGCCTGTCTGCCACGTTCTCTGGCCCGGACGGAGAGGTTCACTTGTGACGATCCGGCCAGCCAAAACGGAAGACGCCGCGGCGATTTCGGCCTTCTGGACACCCCAGATCCTCAATACCGTTGTCACATTTAACTCGATCCCCAAGACGCCGGAGGATGTGGCCGCGATGATTGCGGATCGCCCGTGTTTTCTAGTGTTTGAAGAGGACGGATGCGTACAAGGCTTCGTGACCTACGACCAGTTTCGTGGCGGGATCGGGTATGCCCACACGATGGAACATACGATCATTCTCGCCCCCGAGGCGGCGGGCAAAGGGGCGGGGCGCGCGTTGATGGCAGCGGCGTGCGATCACGCCAAGGCGGCGGGCGTCCATTCCCTGTGGGCTGGCATCAGTGGCGAGAATACGGCAGGCGTCGTGTTCCACGAGAAGATCGGGTTCGAACATGTCGCGGTGCTGCCCGAAGTGGGCCGCAAGTTTGACCGCTGGTTTGACCTTGTGCTGATGCAAAAACGCCTCTGACATTCGCGCGCAATCGCGTTAACGTCGCCTCATGTCGATTTGGTCTCGCATCTCTGACGCTTTGTCGGCCCTCACTGCCGGGGAAAGCCTGTCCGATGTCTTTGGAAAACTGCGCACGCCGCCTGAAAGAACGGTGGCGTTTGCGATTGCTGTGATCGCGCTCGGCGCAAAGATGGCCAAGGCTGACGGGCAGGTCACAAAAGACGAAGTTGCGGCCTTCCGTGAGGTGTTCTTCATCCCCACAAGTGAAGAACGCAACGCAGGCAAGCTATTTAACCTTGCGCGCAAGGACGTTGCGGGGTTTGAGGAATATGCTCGTAAGATCAAGGCGATGTACCGGGATGACGAAGAAGCGCCGCTCTGCGAATTGATGGAGGGCCTCTTTCATATTGCGCTGGCTGATGGTGTGTATCACCCGAACGAAGACGCTTTCCTGCAGCGGGTCGCTGACATTTTCGGCATGGACGACGCACGGTTCAAACGCATTCGGGCACAGTTCGTACCGGACGCCACCCGTGATCCCTATGATGTGTTGGGCGTGACGCCCCAAACGCCGGTAAAGGAAATCCGTCAGGCGTGGCGACAGCTTGTGAAAGACACCCACCCGGATCGCCTGACTGCCAAAGGCGTGCCGGAGGAGGCCGTCAAAATGGCCGAAAAGCGGATGATCGCGATCAACCGCGCCTGGGATGAGATTCAGGGCGAGGCTGCGTGAGGCTGGCCACCTACAATGTCGAATGGTTTTCGAACCTGTTTGACGACGATGGTACCCTTTTTGACGACGGTGGTTGGTCCGGTCGGCGTGACGTGACGAGGGCCGAGCAGACAGCCGCTCTCGGCGCTGTCTTCCAACACATGGATGCAGATGGTGTAATGGTCATCGAGGCGCCGGACAGCCACGCCCGCAGGGACGGAGCGGCTGCATTGGAAGGGTTCGCCGACCGGTTCGACCTGCGCGCCCGCAAGGCTACAATCGGCTATGTCAATGAAACACAACAGGAAATCATCTTTCTCCATGATCCTGATCTGCTCAATGTGGCGCATGATCCACGCACGGATGGGGCCCCACGGTTTGATGATCCATTCAAGATCGACCTTGATACCGATGCGCAGCCCGAAACGATCCGCTGGTCCAAGCCGCCGCTTGAGCTGGCAGTCACCCACACGAGCGGGCGCAGTTTCAGACTGATCGGCGTCCATGCCAAATCCAAGGCACCCCACGGCGCGCGGTCCGAGGCTGAGGCGACGCGCATTTCCATCGCCAACAGACGCAAGCAATTGGCGCAGTGCATCTGGCTGCGGCGCAGGGTCGATGCCCATCTGGAGGCTGGGGACGACCTGATTGTGATGGGTGATTTTAACGATGGCCCCGGTTTGGATGAGTATGAGAAGCTTTTTGGCCGGTCTGGGGTTGAGATCGTGATGGGCGAAGGCGATGCGACGCGCCTTTACGATCCGCACGCCCGAATGGCGCTGAGCCGGCGGCTTGGAGCGATGCCGGCGACGGCCCGTTTCAAGTTGCCGCCTGATGGGCGGTATCTGTCGGCCTTGTTGGACTACGTGATGGTGTCGCCCGGATTGCGCCGGTTGGCACCGCGCTGGACCATCTTGCACCCCTTTGATCATCCTGCCTGTTTTGACGACAAGGCGCTCTGCGCGGCCTTGCTCACGGCGTCGGACCATTTCCCGGTTGTGGTCGACTTCGACCTCTGAATTTGGGGATTGTGACCGCAGCACCTATATTGGAACCATGAAACATTTGGGTCTGATAGCCGTATTGGCGTTGCCGATGCCCCTTGCCGCGCAAGAGGCAGCAGAAGAGGACGGGCAAATAGAAGAAGGGTTCTCCCTCATGGAAGAGGGGGCGCGTCTGTTATTTCGCGGTCTCATGGATGAGATGGAGCCCGCGATTGACGAGTTTTCCGGGATGGCGGAAGAGCTTGAACCCGCGCTCGAAATGCTCGCCTCTGAGATGGGCCCGGCCTTGATGGAGTTGATGCGCACGCTTGATTCCGTTCGCTACTATGAGGCGCCTGAAATCCTGCCCAACGGGGATATCATCATTCGCCGCAGCCCCGACGCACCTGAGTTCGAGCCGCGCAGCGAGGATGAAGGGGTCATTGACCTCTAGGACGGCGTTTGCCTTTGACCCGGACGATCCCCTCGACGCCCATCGATGATGCCAGTGATTGAAACCGCGCCTCCGCGACCTCGCCAAACAGTGGGGCAGCGGCGTCTTTCAGAACAAGCTCAAGCGTGCCCGCCTTGGCGGAGTACTTCAGCTCGCCCGGTTGCTCTTCGGCGCGGATCCACAGCATTGCGCCAAGCCGCATGGCTTTGCCCAGAACCTCGGCCTGTTGCTGCTCTTTCGGGTCGAGCATGCGGAACAGATCCTCAAACCGGGAGCCTTCGCGTTTGTTGGAATAACGGTGCAGCAGCGCGATGCCGAGGAATACCCGTTCTGAGTGCTTCAAACCGCCGAGATTGGCGCGGGTTGCGTTGTCGAAAACGACCTCATGCCGGTAGTCGGGATGGGCACGCCAGCTGACGTCATGCAGCAGGCAAGCCGCCTTGATGATGCGTTTTCTCTGGCCGTTGGACCGCCCAAAAAGCGGCATGACAAAGTGATAGAGCGTGCGTCCAAATCCGGGCAGCCGCGCATCCTTGGCCTCCGCAAACCGACACGCCTCGATCAGCGGATCGCGTTCGCGCAAATCAGCGGGCATCTGCTCGTACAGCATTCCTTCGCGGATGCCGTAGCTGGAAATCGCAATGTCCTTGGGTTTGAACGTGCGCACGACCTCTCGCAGGACGCGGACCGCATAGGGAACAAGCTCCATCCGGCTTGAGGAAATGCCGCAGCGGGCCCGGAGGTCTGAGAGATCGGATTCCTCGATGTATTTCAGTGTCTTGATCACGCGGCCTGGGGTCATGCGGTATTCGTGCAGGACCGTCAAAGGATAGCCGCGGCGCTCCATATCGATGCGGGCAATCGCACGCCATGATCCACCGACGAGGAACAATCGTTTGCCAGTCTCTTCGCCCATTTGAACGAACAGTTCGGCCAGCGTCTTCTTCACGAAAGCCTGCCGCGCTTTTTTCGATTTGATCTCTCTGAGCTTCAGCGGACCCAGCGCTGAGGTTACGCGATGACCCACGCGACCCTCAGCCAAATCCGCCAATTCGAGGGAGGAGCCACCAATATCGCAGACAAGCCCGTAGCTGCCCGGCCACCCCAGCAGCACGCCTTGCGCAGACAAGCGCGCCTCTTCCTGGCCGTCGATCACCCAGAGCTTGAGCCCGGTTTCGCGCAGCACATCTGCCCGGAAATCGGGCCCATCTTCCGCCTCCCGGACGGCGGCTGTGGCGACAGCGGTTAAGGGGCCAATCTCAAGACTGGCGGCGACAGCAACAAAGCGCCGGATCGCGGCCAAGGCACGTTGGCGCCCCTCGGGGTTCAGGCGGCCGGTTTCGGCCATGCCCGCGCCGAGCCCCGCCATAATCTTTTCGTTGTAGAAATAGGCCGGCGACCGGGCCGCCCCGTCAAAAATCACAAGCCGGACTGAGTTGGAGCCAACATCGATCACACCGACGCGGGACAAGGCCCGCGCTTTCGGATCGTCAAAAAGTGGACGCCCGAACGGGCCCCAGTCGGGTGCGTCGTCTGACTGTTTCGTCCCGTCCATTGGCCCCCCTTTTGGGCCCTCTCCCCAAGTGGTGCGACCATGCCCAAGGGGCAGGGGGCGGGTCAAGGGGCGGGGGGCGGGTCAAGGGGCGGATCAAGCGGCAGAGCTGTCGTCTGTATGCGTCAGTTTTGGCACATCCGACGCGCCCGCCGAGCCGCGACCTGACAGTGACGGGTTTTCCATGAAGAACCTGTGGCAATTGAAGGCGAAAGTGCCATCTTCGACGTTTGCCCGTTCGAAAGACCCGTCCGGCTTCATCACCCAGGATTGCGCCACATCGGCAAGGTTTGCGGCCATGATCTGACTGACGATCTGCGCCTTAACGGTATTGTTTGTGATCTCAACCAGGCTTTCCACCCGGCGATTGAGGTTGCGGCCCATCCAGTCCGCGCTGGAAATATAGACCTTGGCCTTCTTGTGCGGCAGCCCGTATCCATTACCGAAACAGACGATGCGGGAATGCTCAAGAAACCGCCCGACAATGGATTTGACGCGGATATTGTCACTCAGCCCTTTTATGCCGGGGCGGAGTCCGCAGATGCCCCGGATCACCAGGCTGATCTTCACGCCCGCCTGACTGGCGCGGTAGAGCGCGTCGATCACGTCGCTTTCGATCAGGCTGTTCATCTTCGCCCAGATCTCGGCAGGCTTTCCGGCCTCGGCGTATGCGATTTCCCGGTCGATACGATCAATCAGACGTGCCTTGAGCGAGGTGGGAGAGATCGCGAGGTTCTCCAACCCTTCGGGCTGCACATAACCCGAAAGATAATTGAACACCTTGGTTGCATCGCGGCCAAGCGCTCCGTCGCAAGTAAAGAACGACAGATCCGTGTAAATCCGGGCGGTGATCGGATGATAGTTCCCGGTTCCGTAATGGGTATAGGTGACCAGCCGGTCGCCCTCCCGCCGCACAACGGTCGAAATCTTCGCGTGGGTCTTGAGGTCGAGGAAGCCGTAGACCACGTGCGCGCCAGCTCTCTCCAAACGCCGCGACTGGCGGATATTCGCGGCTTCATCGAACCGGGCCTTGAGCTCAACGAGCGCGGTGACAGATTTGCCGTCTTCCGCCGCTTCGCACAGCGCCTCAACGATCGGGCTGTCTTTTGAGGTCCGGTAGAGCGTCTGCTTGATCGCCACCACGTTGGGATCCCGCGCCGCTTGCCGCAGGAACCGAACGACCATGTCAAAGGTCTCATAAGGGTGGTGCAGCAACATATCCTTCTGGCGGATCGCGGCGAACATGTCTCCGTCATGGTCCTGCACCCGTTCGGGCACGCGTGGCGCGAATGGGGGCCAGAGCAAGTCTGGACGGTCGTCGAGCACAAGTTCCTTGAGGTCGGCGAGACCGATCACGCCGTCAATCTCAACGACCTCTTCATCGGTCACCAAAAGCTCATCCATGATGAGCGACTTGAGCCCCTTTGGCGCCCCGCTTGAGATGCGAAGCGATACGACCTCGCCCCGGCGACGGCGTTTAAGCGCGACTTCGAATTCTCGCACCAGATCTTCAGCCTCATCCTCAACTTCCAGATCGCTGTCCCGCAACACGCGGAAAGCGCAGGCCCCTTTGACCTTATAGCCCGGAAACAGCTTGAGCAGGTTGTCCATCAGGAGTTCTTCCAGCGGCAAGAAGCGGGCCGGGGCTTTGGGGTCGTCGGACGGGCAGCGCACATAACGATCCAGCTGCGCGGGCACTGGGAGCAGAGATTTGAGGTTTCGTTTGTCTGACGCGCGTTCCAGCTCAAGTGCCAGCGCAAAGCCCTCGTTCGGCAAAAACGGGAAGGGGTGCGCGGGATCAATCGCAAGCGGGCTGAGCACCGGAAAGACCTTGTCGACAAAAATCTGACCCAGTGCCTCACGTTCTGCGTCTGTGAGTTGGTGCCGGGTGAGAATCTCAATCCCCTGGGCTTCCATTTCAGTTTTCAGAATTGGAAACACCGTCTGCTGGCGGGCGAGGAGCTTGCGGGCATCCTCGTTGATTAGCGTCAGCTGTTCAGCCGGTGTCAAACCATCAATCGATGGGGTCGTGTTGCCTTCGCGGGTCAGTTCTCGAAGGCCTGCGACCCGGACGGTGTAGAACTCATCAAGGTTGGTCGCCGAAATCGACAAGAAGCGCAGCCGTTCCAGCAGCGGCACCTTGGTGTTCTCCGCCTCTTCCAGAACACGCCAGTTGAAGCCCAGCCAGCTGAGTTCACGGTTGAAGAACCGCGCGCGACTGGTGATGTCGGCGTCGATCTCAGTGGCGGGCGGGAACGCACCGCTAAGGAAGTCTGCGTTGGTCATGGTTGTCTGAATGCACTGCCGGTGTGGCGTGAAGATGACAGTATCACTCGTCCGGGCGGGAAGAGTCCAGAACGCGCGCCACAAACGTCCGGGTGAGGGACCGCCCTTCGGCCAGAGCGGCCTTGTCCAGCAAAGCGACCGTGTCGCGGATACCGGCAAAGGAGCGTGGCAGCCGGGGATGCAGATAGGCCACTGCATCGGGGGCAGGGGTGAGCTGGCGGTCGGCGAACTGTTTGAGCAAAACTGCAAGGAGCAACGGATCGTCCGGCTCTTCAATTGTCACAAGCGTCGTCGCGGCCAGCCGCGACCGCAGGTCGGGCAAGGTGACAGGCCAACGGGCAGGCGGGCGCGCGCCTGTCAGCAAAAAGGGATGACCGCCTGCGGCCAGATGGTTGTGCGCATGAAAGACCCATTCTTCGGCTTCGGGGCCAAGCGCGTCGCCATCCTCAAGCACAAAAGGGCCGTCAGGCAACGGATCTGCCAGCACGATATCCGCAGCGGCGACGGTTTTTGCCTTCTGGGCGGTGGCAAACACACTTGCCAAATGGCTCTTGCCCGATCCGGGCGGACCCACAAGCGCCAGTTTGCCGTTCGGCCACGCCTCCGGTGTCGCGATCATCGCAAAAGCAGCAGCATTGGCGTCAGTGACAAAGAAGTCTTCTGCCCCGCGTTTGACATCGGCGGGCAGGTCAAAGGCCAGTTGTTCGGTCATCTTACTCGGCGTCCTCTTCCGCCGCTTCGGCCTCTTCCTTGGACAGGCCTTTATATAAGCGACCGGCCTTGTATTCCTGGATCAGGAAACGCGCGAGCACACCGATGATCGCTGCGACCGGCACAGCGACGAGCATTCCAACAAAGCCAAAAAGCGTGCCAAACACCGACAACGCGAAGATCAGCCAGACCGGATGCAGCCCGACAGAGGACCCGACAAGATTGGGCGACAGGATGTTGCCTTCGAAGAATTGTCCGACCGCGAAGATCGCCGCGACAATTCCGATGCGAAGCCAGTTCGTTGCCGTCTCGACGGTTTGGCCATCGACGACCTCTGTCCCGCCCCAGAATTGAAAGAGGGCGACCCCAAAGGCCAGCACGCCGCCAACCAACGCCCCGATATACGGAATGAAAGAGATAAGCCCGGCGATGAAGCCGATGATCAGACCAAAGTTCAGCCCAGCCAGCGCCAATGCCAGCGCGTAGAACGTCCCCAGGATCAGGCAGACAGTGCCTTGACCGCGCAGAAACGACGCCAAGGTGTTGTCGATCTGACTGAACAGGTCTCGGATCGTGTCACGGTGATCACGCGGCAGCAGGTCGTCAATCTGGGCGACCATGCGGTCCCAGTCCATCAACAGGTAGAAACTGACCACCGGAACGACGACCAACAACACCGCAAGGTTCACCACGCCCTGCAAAGACGCCAACAGGGTTGAAACCACTTCGCCCCCGCGGGATTGCACCGCGTCGCCCAGATTGGTGAGCTGTGTCGTCAGAAAATCACTGCTGAGGTCGAGGTTCGGGAACCAGCCTTCGATGCGCGCTTTCAGGCCATCCCAAATCTCTGGCAGGTTTTGTATGATCGTCCCGATTTGAGAGATCAATTGCCCCAACTGGCCGATCAAGGTCGGCACGATCAGCAAGAACGCGAGCACGAAGAAAAGAATTCCGATGACCGTGATGGTCACTGTCGCCATCAGCCGTGACAGCCCGACCCGTTCAAGTCGATCCGCTATCGGGTCCAGCAGATAAGCAATTGCGCCGCCAAGAATAAACGGCGTCAAAACGTTGCCCAAAGCGTATAGCACCAAGCAAAAAATCAGAGCCGCAACGGCCCAATACTGAAACTGCTGTTTGGTCGGCAGCGCCATGTCCGTCCGTCCCTGCTACTTGATGCCTTCTAATTGGCGCAGGGCGAAGCGCTTTGCAAGCGAGCACCGTCACCACAAATTCCCCTCGGCTTTGGGGTCCGAGGGGCTTACCCAGGCCAACCGTGAGTGGTGAAAGCCAAAAGACCGCCCCGCCGATTGATGGTTTAGGTCGGCGAAAGCTGTCTTCGTCAGGGCGAACAAACGCCCGCCCCGACTGGGATAACATGAGCCAAATCGTATTTTGCGGTCCGGCTCAACCTGTCCTTAGTGGCAGGCTGGGCGGGTGCCCGGCAGGAGCACCTTGTCAATCACGTGAATGATGCCGTTGTCAGCTTCGATGTTGGCAATGATGACGTTGGCGGTCTCACCAGTGCCATCGGCGATCGACACACCGGCTGAGGATGCGGTGATGCACAGACGCTCAGCCTCGTTGATGGGCTTGAAGTAGTTGGAGCCTGCCGGGAAATCGGAAGCTGCGAGGATGCGGTCGTCAACGTGATAGAGCAGGATGTCGGTCAACTGCCCAAGGTTTTCTTCCATCAGCAGCGTATCGACGGTGCCTTCCGGCAAGGCTGCGAAGGCGTCGTTGACGGGTGCGTAGACGGTGAATTCGCCCGGACCGGCCAGCGTATCCGCAAGGCCTGCCGCCGTCACAGCTGCAACGAGGGTCGAGAAGCGCTCATCACCAGCAGCGATTTCGGTGATGGATTGTGCCGAGGCTGCGGTGCCAGCAACAGCAAGGGTCGCAGCAGCAGCAAATTTGCACAGGGTGTTCATTGTGGTTTCTCCCAACATTGGATTGATTAACGTTGAAAGATACGGCGGCCACTTGCCGTTGGGTCACTGTCATAACGACCTCGTTATCGGGCGAAATCATTGATCCAAAACATCCCACCATACGTCGCATGCCGCGCAAGGTTCATCCCCGCTTGCCCTTGGCCGGACACCCCCCTACACCAGCGTGAACGAGCAAGAGGACCGACCCCATGCGTATGAGCCGCTATTTCCTGCCTGTTCTGAAAGAACAGCCCCGCGACGCCCAGATCGTCAGCCACCGCTACATGCTGCAGGCCGGCATGATCAAACAGGCCAGCGCAGGGATCTATTCGTGGCTGCCGCTGGGGTTCAAAGCACTGAAGCGGATCGAACAGATTGTGCATGAGGAGCAGGAACGCGCAGGCCACATTCCGCTTTTGATGCCGACGCTGCAATCGGCCGACCTGTGGCGCGAAAGCGGGCGCTACGATGATTATGGCGAAGAGATGCTGCGGATCAGCGACCGCCATGGGCATGACATGCTGTACGGGCCCACCAACGAGGAATTGGTCACCGACATCTTTCGCAGCCATGTCAGCAGCTACAAATCTCTGCCGCTCACGCTTTACCACATCCAGTGGAAATTCCGCGATGAACGCCGCCCGCGCTTCGGCGTGATGCGGGGCCGCGAGTTTTACATGAAGGACGGCTACAATTTCGACCTGACCAAGGAAGACGCGCTGCACGCCTATAACCGCCATCTGGTGAGCTACCTGCGCACCTACGAACGGATGGGTCTGCAGGCCATCCCGATGCGGGCTGACGGCGGCCCCATTGGCGGCGACTACACGCATGAGTTTCTGGTGCTGGCTGAGACGGGCGAGTCGGAGGTGTTTTACGACAGCGCCGTCACCGACCTGACGTTTGGTGATCGTGAAATTGACTACGACGATAAGGCCCAGTGTCAGTCTGTTCTGGAAGAGTTCACAAGCAAATACGCCCGCACGGACGAAACCCACGACGAGGCATTGTTCAACGACATCCCCGAAGAACGCCGCCTCACCGCTCGCGGCATCGAGGTGGGCCAGATCTTCTACTTCGGCACCAAGTATTCTGACGCCATGGGCGCAACCGTGCAGGGACCGGATGGCAAGCCGACACCTGTTCACATGGGGTCCCACGGGATTGGCGTGTCCCGTTTGCTCGGCGCGATCATTGAGGCCAGCCACGATGACAAAGGCATCATCTGGCCCGAAGGCGTGACGCCGTATCACGCAGGCATCGTCAATTTGAAGCAAGGCGATGCGGAGGCCGACGCGGCCTGTGAGGCGCTTTATGAACAACTGACCAATGCTGGGCTTGAGCCGCTTTACGATGACCGCGACGAACGGGCAGGGGGCAAGTTCGCGACGATGGACCTGATCGGTCTGCCGTGGCGGGTCACCGTTGGTCCACGCGGCCTCAAGAACGGTGTGGTGGAACTGACGAGCCGGAAGACCGGCGAGAGCGAAGAGTTATCACCTGAAGCCGCCGTGGCGAAAGTTGTCGAGATCTACAAAGCCCACGGGATTGGCCGTTAGGGCGGCCGATCGGTCCTTACATTGACGGAACGCGGGCCGAGCGGGTAATTTGTCCTCAATTCAGTCCCGGACAACCGGGCGAGGCAGAGGATCAGAGCAATGCTTTTCAAAGCGGCCGTCTTGGCCGGTGGCGTCGCAGGCGCTGCCGGGCTTTCGCAGTTCCCGGAATATGCGCAGCAATATCAGCAGCGCCTTGCAGGGGCGGTCGATGCATTGTCGGTGGTGGTCGCCGATTTTGACCGTTCCGCGACGGAGGCCGGTCTGACACGCAGCGAGGCGCTGGACCAGATGACCGGCACGCCGTTTCTTGAAAACCGTCAGGCCGATATGCAGCGCACCTTTGACCGTTACGCGATCCTCAATGGCCTGCTGGTCGAGATGCGCAATCGTGGCCCGTTCGAGACGCTGACCCTCGCGCCGCGTTTGACCGACCCAGACATTGCCCGCGCGGCTATGCATGATTTCAAGCCCGCCCTGCCGCTGACGACGACCGGTGCCGGGTTCGCCGGGATCGGTTTTCTGGCCGGAGGTCTGGTGGTATGGGCGCTGTGGTCAATTGTTGGTTGGCCAGTCAGAGGTGTTGCGCGTCGGCGTGCGGCGCGGCGGGACGCCCGCGCTGCCCGGGTCATCCGTCAAGAGCCGTCACTCACCGCTCAATCCCACGTCTAAGACCGTTTGCCACGCGTGCCATCAGCAATCCGCCGCTGGTCTGGCATTGACCCTGCGCCACAAGCGCCGTTAGCTACCGGCAACGAAAACAGGCAGGCGAACATGGCAGGCAAAACCGCCCCTTTCTCACGGTTCGAGTGGATCATCGCATGGCGCTATATGCGCGCCAAAAAGGCGACGGGTGGCGTGAGCGTGATGACGTGGATCAGCCTGATCGGGGTGACGCTGGCCGTGTTTGCGCTGATCGCGGTGCTGGCTGTCCGGTCCGGCTTTCGGGCGGATTTCGTGGATACGATCGTGGGGGCCAACGCCCATCTGCGGGTGCAGCAGAATTACATGGAGACGATCACCGTCACCCAGGGCGACCAATCGGTCGACGTGACCCGCCGCATCGACACGATTGCCGATGGCGATGAATTGGCCGCCCAATTGCGGGACATCCCCGGCATCACCCGTGCCGCGCCCATTATCCGGGGCGAAGCGCTTGCCACCCTCGCGGATCGCTCGTCGTTCGTGCAGGTCTATGGGATGAGCCACGCGGACCTTAAAGACATCCCACTGGTCATGAACCCGCAGCAGGCCTCTGGTTCGATTGAAGATTTCCCGCTTGGCATCGCGCTCGGCTCTGGTGTGGCGCAAAATCTGGGGGTTCGGGTCGGGGACAGGGTGTCGCTCCTCTCGGCGACGGGCGTGCAGACCGCCGCTGGACGTTCGCCCCGGCGGGTGACGTTCGATGTGGTCTATATTTTCCAGACCGGCCGTTATCTTACCGACATCTCTCGCGTCTACGTCCCGCTTGCGGAGGCACAGGAGTTCTACTCCAAGGACGGCGTGCACGATGAGATTGAGCTTTACGTCGAAGATCCCGACCTTGTCGAAAACTGGATCAGGCCGGTCTACGCACAACTCGGACCAGAAAGTTTTTTGTTCTCTTGGAAAGACAACGAAGGCGCGTATCTGCGGGCCCTGACGGTTGAAGACAATGTGATGTTTGTGATCATGGCGATCCTCGTTCTGATCGCGTCGATGAACATCATTTCAGGCCTGATCATGCTGGTGAAAAACAAGGGCCGTGACATCGGCATCCTGCGCACGATGGGGTTGAGTGAGGGGTCGATCCTGCGGATTTTCTTCATCTGCGGCGCAGGGCTCGGTACAATTGGCACCACGCTGGGTGTGATCCTCGGCTGTCTGTTCGCAATCTATATCGACCAGATCTTTGCACTGGTGAACTACCTCTCTGGCGGTGGTGTCTGGGATCCCCAAATTCGCGGTATCTATGCGATCCCTGCCAAGCTGGAGCTTTGGGATGTGCTGACCGCAATGGGCCTGTCGTTGTTCCTCAGTTGGACCGTCACGATCTTCCCCGCCCGCCGCGCGGCCCGGATGAACCCGGTGGAGGCCCTTCGATATGAGTAGTGCGAACGTCCCGTCCGACGCTATGGGTGATCTGACCCTCCAACTCGACGGCCTCAAAAAGGGCTACAATCAGGGCAAGCCCAACGAAATTCAGGTTCTGCGCGGCGTGTCCTTGTCCGTCGCCAAGGGTGAGGTTGTGGCGTTGGTGGCCCCGTCCGGCGCCGGTAAATCCACGCTGCTGCACATTGCAGGGCTTCTTGATGCACCAGATGAAGGAAGGGTGTTAATCGGCGGAGAAGATTACACAAATCTGGGCGACCGCAAACGCACCGCCACCCGCCGTGATGACGTCGGCTTTATCTACCAGTTCCATCATCTGCTGCCGGAATTCTCAGCGCTTGAAAATATCGTGCTGCCTCAGCTTGCCAACGCCGTGGGCCAACGAGAGGCCGAAAAGCACGCGATGGACCTTCTCGCCCGTGTCGGTGTCGAAGGCCGCGCCTCGCATCGCCCCGCCGCATTGTCCGGAGGCGAACAGCAGCGTGTTGCCTTTTGTAGGGCGCTGGCCAACAAGCCCAAGTTGCTTTTGGCGGACGAACCGACAGGCAACCTTGACCCAGGCACCTCTGACCGGGTGTTTGATGCCCTGATGGACCTGGTCCGCGCCTCAGGCCTTTCCGCCCTCATCGCCACCCATAACCTAGAGCTCGCGGCCCGAATGGACCGGACCGTCAGGCTCAACGCAGGATTGATCACATGAAAGTGCCCGTCTCAGATATCGAAGATGTCGCCAAGGCTGCCCTCCTGTCCCATGGCGCTGGGGATTGGCAAGCCAGCGAAGTTGCCCGCGCCGTCGCCCGCGCCGAAGCCTTCGGCAATTTGATCTGCGGGCTCTATTATCTGGAAAGCTATTGCACCCAGCTGCAATCGGGCCGCGTGGACGGTCAGGTCGACCCAGAAGTCACGCGCCCGAAACCCGCGCAGGTCGTGTCTCATGCCAAGTTTGGCTTTGCCCAGCCGGCCTTTGCCAAGGCCTTGCCAGAAGCCATCAAGGCGGCGCAAGAGAACGGCACCGCGACACTGGCCGTGGCCCACGCCCATACCTGCACGTCGCTTGGGTATTTTACTGAACAAATCGCGCAGGCCGGCCTGATCGGCATCGGTTTTACCAATGCCTCGCCCGTTGTTGCCCCACCGGGGGGCAACAAAGCTGTGATTGGCACCAACCCCATTGCAATGTCCCTTCCAGATGGCGGGATGCACTGGGATTTTTCGACCTCCGCCGTCGCTTTAGGCAAAATCACGATGGCCAAAGCCGCGGGCGAGAAGATTCCGCTGGGCTGGGCTGTCGATGCGGACGGGCAACCCACCACAGACCCGGAGGCGGCCTTGAAGGGCGCTCTGGTCTCAGCGGGCGGATACAAAGGCTGGGGGTTCGGCCTCATGGCCGAGGTCCTGGCCGCCGGGATGACAGGCTCCGTCAATTCGTTGGATGTGAGCGGGTTGAAATTGCCCGACGGCAAGCCCCACGATCTGGGCCAGTTTTATATTCTGATGGAACCCGGCGCGGATTTCGGAGCGCGCTTGGCCCGGGTGGCCGAGGCTGTGGCGGCGCAAGATGGCGCGCGGATTCCCGGCCAGAACCGCGAGCCCATGGCTGAGGTCGACGTGCCAGATGCGCTCTGGGCCGCGTCACGCGCGCTCGCGAACACCTGACAAAGGCGTGAGATTTGAAACCTCTTGTTGAGTGAACCCGTGTTTACGGGTGATCTAACCGAACTCAACGAAAGGTTCACCATGCGTATTCTGTCCCTCGTCACTGCTGCCGCTCTTGTCTCAACGCCGCTTGCGGCCGGGCCGATTGCCTTTGGCGGCAATTGGAATGAACAGCGGCTCCAGCTTTTTGGAGCGAACGACTACAGCTTCAACGGCGGGTCCCTCGGGATCGCCTCGGACGATGCGGTGTCGTTGGCATGGACACGAACCAGCCGCAGCGACTGGGGGGCCACCGCGGCGTCATGGTCATGGCGGGTTGATCAGTCGGTGCCTGGCACGGACCTGACCCGAAAAGGCGGCGATGATCGCAATATTTCGATCTATTTCGTGTTCCTGCCCGAGGCCGATGCCAACGCGATGGAAGGCGCGAACATCCGCCAGCTCAACAGCAATCCAAATGTGCGCATCCTGCAATATGTCTGGGGCGGCACCCACGCGCGCGGCGCTGTCTTAGGCTCTCCCTATGCGCCGGGGCAGGGTGCCAATGTGATGTTGCGGCAGGCTGGGACTGGCAGCCATTCAGAGAACGTGAACCTTGCGGCGGATTACGCGGCGGCCTTTGGCGGCAGCCCTGGCGCACTGGTCGGGATCGCAGTGTCAGCAGACAGCGATGACACAGGCTCCTCCATCCGGGCCAGTGTCAGCAACCTCTCCGTCCGGTAATCGCAAGCTAGTCGCAAACCCCGTCCAGATCTGCATTCTCATAGACGCCGAGGACTTCCGTAGGCCTCGGCGTTTGTGTGGGATGGGTGACCGGCAGCGCCTCCGACAAGGTGCGCCACAGCCGCTCCGTTCGAGCCGCCTCTGGGGCGAGCGTCCGGCAGCAGATAAACTCTTCCACCAAGGAGGCCTGCTGCTCATACCCCATTTCCAGAAACGGAATTTGCTGTTCCGGATCAAAGAGATAGGGATCAACGCCCGGCCTGTGTTCGGCCAGCCCCCGGAACGGCGAATAGCCCGTGACTTCGCGGTTCTGCCATTGCCAGATATGCACCATCTCGTGGGCAAAAAACATCGCCGCAACAAGGTTGATGCGCTCCGGATAGCCATCTGCATAATCGGGGATCGTCCAGTCAGGGTTGAGCAGGACGTGATCCCATGCCACGGCCCCGGCGGTGCGGGTGGTGATCGTCGGGCCATCGGGCGGTGGCGCGATCCTCTCCCGGCAGGTCACCTGCGGACGGGCTGGATAGTCTCTTGTCCATGCCCCAATCACCCCGACCTCGATCAGCCGAACCTCTGACAGGTCGAGCGCATCGCCTGTCAGATCCCCCATCAGGAGCCGCTCACTCTGAGTCACGCCGCGCCCGCACGACATCAGCGCGAGGCAGGCAAGAAGAAGGGCAAATATACGCATACCCCGCTTGTAAGAGGCCGCAGGGAAGAGGGGAAGCAAATGGTTATTAATCGGTTAATTTTGGTCGGGCAGGAGCGACGCGCGACCTTGATCTGGCTCAAAGCAGAGGGCGGGGCTGCAGGCTAAGGTGGAGAGGAGCAGTGAAAGGGAGAGGCTATGAAACATGCCATTTGGATCGCACCCATCGCCCTCGCGGCCTGTGTGCAGGAGGCGGAACTGGACGTCAGCGCGGAATATGGCGCGGTGCTTTTCGCGGAGAATTGCGCGGCTTGCCACGGCGTCGACGGAAAGGGCGCGGGGGTTGTGGGGCAACAGCTCTTTAACTTGCCGCCGAACCTGACGTCTCTGACGGCAGAGAACGGCGGCGTCTTCCCGCGTGACTACGTGCTGGGCGTGATCGACGGGTTTGAGCGGGGGGAGCATTTTTCAGCCGCGATGCCGGAATTTGGCGACGGTGATCTGGGCCCGACCGTGATCGTGGAGGAGGACGGCCTCGGCACCCCGATCCCGTCCCGGCTGTTGGCGCTGGGCACGTATCTGGAGAGCATTCAGGAGTGAGGATCGGTTTCGGCGCAGCCTAAGCATAGGAGGAAACGATGTATATCAAGGCCTTGATCGCGATGGTGGTGGCGGGTGTCTGCGCGGCGCCCACGGGGGCCGCGGCGCAGGACGCGGAGGAGGGGCAGCTGCTCTACCAGACCCACTGCGCGTCCTGTCACGGGGCGGACATGACCGGCAACGGCCCGCTCGCCAGCGCCCTGATCTTGCAACCCACTGATTTAACGCGGCTCGCGGCAGAGAATGCAGGCGTCTTCCCCACGCGGCAAGTGGCGATGCGCATCGACGGGAGGGACCCGCTGGTCAGCCACGGCTCCCCAATGCCGGTCTTTGGGCCGTTCTTTGAAGGGGATGACACGCCGATCAAGGTAGAGACGGGCCAGCCGATGTTCACGAGCAGGCCGGTCGCGGATTTGATTGCGTTTTTGGAGGGGGTGCAGGGGGAGTAGACCTGCCTCCCGAAATGCCAAATCAAAGATTTGGCAGCGCCCGACCCTCCCCCCCAGGGTGGGCGCTTCACGCCCACCCTAGGGTCGGGCGCCGCGTTAAACGATTGACGATCAACTCTGAGTTGCCGCTAATGACGTCGGTGACAGAAGGGGGATGACGTGAATAGTTTTGAACACAATAGCGAGTTGCTGGCAAAAGTTCATGGAGATTGGAACGCCAAGAAAGTGTTTTGCCACTTCACTGGCTTTCTGGAGGGAATTGCCGCGAGCGGTTACCTAGAAGTTGGCGAAATCGAACCTCTGGTCGCAGAAAGTATTGAGTTCCTTAATCGGTTTGATGATTTCGATGCCCATGACGTTATTGAAGACTTCAAAGCGGACATCCTGCAGTTTGAAATGATTGCAGACGCTGTGCAGGTCCGTTCAAAAGAGATTGATCCCAGTTGTGACAAAAGTTCTCTTAATCGATTTCTTGGTTTCTGTCGGGGTGTAGTTTGCGATGGCGTAATTACGACGGATGAGGCAAATGCGGTGCTCGCGAAAATTCGCGACCATCAAAGTCTTAAAGAAGTTGTTGGCGTGCGTCAGATTGAATTGGAGTGTTTAGACGCTGTCGAAGACGGTATTGTAGATGCCCAAGAATCTGATGCGATTTGCGAAGCTATAGGAAGGATTGTAGGCGATGCCTATGGAGATACAGGCATTGCGCAGACGGCTGGCACTGCGAACTTCAAAGAATTCAAGCTAACTGACATTTATGTTGACCTCGAAGGGTCCGTGATCGTTTTGACGGGCAATTTTCAGGACAAGCCCCGCTCAAAGCTTGAAGAGAGGTTAGTGGAATTAGGAGCTGTTCCTGCGAAACATGTGTCAGGAAAGACAGATTATCTCATCATAGGAGGTGAAGCATCTCGGGATTGGATCGAGATGCACCGAGGCACAAAGATGCGAAAAGCTCAAGAACTGCTATTGTTATCGGACCGGCCTCGCTTTGTTTCGGAGGCTCAGATACGCCGTTTGCTGCAGGATTAAACATCCAACTCCTCAACAAACCTCGCGTTCTCCTGAATGTACTGGAACCGCATCTCCGGTTTCTTGCCCATCAGGCGCTCGACCAGATCTCCGGTCTCGCCCGGTTCATCCTCGTCGATGGTCACGCGGATGAGTTTGCGGGACGCGGGGTCCATTGTCGTCTCTTTGAGGTCTTTCGCGTCCATCTCCCCCAGACCCTTGAACCGGGACACGTCCATTTTGCCGTTTCCGCCCAGACCCTTGGAAAGCACTTCGTTCTTCTCCGCCTCGTCGATACAGTAGACTCGTTTTGCGCCTTGGGTGACGCGGAAGAGGGGCGGGCAGGCGAGGTAGAGGTGGCCTGCGTCGATCATCGGGCGCATCTGGCTGAAGAAGAAGGTCATCAGCAGGGCCGCGATGTGGGCGCCGTCCACGTCTGCATCCGTCATGATGATGATCTTGTCATAGCGCAGATCGTCGAGGTTGAATTTGGTGCCAAGGCCGACGCCAAGCGCCTGGGTCAGGTCGTTGATCTCAGCATTGCTGCCGAGCTTCGATGATGCGGCCCCCAGCACGTTGAGGATCTTCCCCCGGAGCGGCAGCAGCGCCTGCGTCTTGCGGTCCCGCGCCATCTTGGCGGAGCCGCCGGCGCTGTCCCCCTCAACGATAAACAGCTCGGTGCCGTCGCGGGAGGTGGCCGAACAATCAACCAGCTTGCCCGGAAGGCGCAGTTTTTTGGTCGCCGTCTTGCGGGCGGTCTCTTTTTCCTGCTTGCGGCGGAGGCGTTCCTCGGCGCGCAGGATCAGGAAATCGAGGATTGCGCCCGCGGATTTGGTGTCAGACGCAAGCCAGTTGTCGAAATGATCCCGGACCGAGTTTTCGACCATCTTGTTGGCGGATTCCGTGCTAAGGCGGTCTTTGGTTTGCCCTACGAAGGCCGGATCAGCGATAAAGCAGCTGACCAACGCACAGCCGCCCGTCAGAAGGTCATCGCGGGTGATCTGCGCGGCCTTCTTGTTGTTGACCAGCTCGCCATACGCCTTGATGCCCTTGAGGATCGCATTCCAGAAGCCCTGCACATGGGTGCCGCCTTCGGGCGTGGGCACGGTGTTACAGTAGGACTGCAGGAACCCGTCGCGGCTGGGGGTCCAGTTGATGGCCCATTCGACATAGCCCGGTTCATTGAACTTCTCGCGGAACTCGACTTTCCCGGCAAAGGGCGCGTCTGCATAGGTGGACGCGCTGCCGAGGCTTTCCTTGAGGTAGTCGGACAAGCCGCCGGGGAAGTGGAAGACCGCCTCGACCGGGGTTTCGCCGTCATCAATCTCGGACTTCCAGCGGATTTCGACGCCGGAGAACAGGTAAGCCTTGGACCGGGCCATCGTGAACAGCCGCTTGGGCTTGAACCGGTGGTGGCCAAAGATCTCATCATCCGCGTGGAAGGTGACGGACGTGCCCCGGCGGTTTGACGCCGCCCCTACCTTTTCCAGCGGACCATTCGGAACCCCGCGCGAAAAGCGTTGTTCGTAAAGCTCCCGGTTCTTGGCAACTTGCACGACAAGGCTGTCGGAGAGCGCATTCACTACGGACGAGCCGACACCATGCAGACCGCCGGAGGTCTGATAGGCATCGCCCGAGAATTTGCCGCCTGCGTGAAGCTCGCAAAAGATAACCTCAAGCGCGGAGCGTTCGGGGAAATCCGGGTGTGGGTCGGTCGGGATACCACGACCATTGTCGGTGACGGTGACCGCATGATCGGCGTGCAGCGTGATTTCAATTCGCGTGGCGTGGCCGGCGACAGCCTCGTCCATGGAATTGTCAACGATCTCGGCCACCATGTGGTGCAGGGCGCGTTCATCCGTGCCGCCGATATACATGCCGGGGCGCATGCGTACGGCCTCAAGGCCCTTGAGAACCCGGATCGAAGAGGCGTCGTACTCACCGGAGTCGGGTGTGCTGAGAAGATCGTCTGCCATGGCTGCTGCTCTGTTTGAGATTATTGCGGGCAGTATGGCAGATGGCTGTCCGGTAAGGAAGCGGACATAAAATAAGCGCGCCCCGAAGGACGCGCCTAGTCGTGCTTAAATTCAAGGTCTTCAGGACCGCCTGCGACGCCCCATAGCGGCCAAGCCGCCAAGGCCTGCAATCAGCATCCAGCTAGCTGCAGGAAGAGGGACCGGTGATACGCTATCAGGCGGCACCGGAATGATGGATTGCTCTGCGGTAAACAGGAAATCGTTTGCACCTGGGCCTTTCTGGACCCAGCCGGCCCCTTCGTAAGAAGCGTTGCCTTGGTTGTGGCTGGTAATTTCTTCCCCAAAGAGGAAATAAGCGCCATCGCCTCGAGCAGCTGAGCCAAGGGCCAGGTCGCTCCCCCCAGCGCCTGCACCAAAGACAAAGCCATTGCCGGTGCCCGAGTAATCGGTGAACGTCCCTGTGCCAGTGTTCGTCACGCCGAGCATTTCATATGCAAAGTTGAAGAGGCCGCCGTCATTGCCGTTGCCAAGGCTTTCCCGCATCGTGCCGAACAGGATCGCGCGGGTGTTCGCGCCACCGTTGTCATCGTCGTAAAACATGTAGGCAGATGCGCCGTTTCCGAACGAGAAGAAACGATCCGGATTCTCACGGTCGAGCCGTAATCCGTAATCGTATGTGTGCGACATCCCTCCGCCGGGGTGGTCGCTGAGCGCAAAGCCAAAGGTTGCTGCTGTTGCCGCGCTCACACTTATGCACGCGGCGATGGCCAGACTTGTTAAATGAACCAGTTTCAATTTCATTCCCCTCTCAATACCCAAAACGGGCGAGGCACCCCACGTCTTAATAAAGACTTAAAGAAAGGAAATATGACAAGATCATGACTCGTTTTGTTTTGTCGCTGTGCGTGGGTGATATAATAAGCTTATGTTTTTATGACTTAATCCCGGATTTCTTTCATTTCACACTTTTCGTCAAATTGTTTCCAATTGTGTCTAGTCGCGCCCCGATTTCACAGCATTGTTGATGTATAAAACCAAGAGTTGTATTCGCGCAAAGCCGATCGCCCTAATTTCGAGTCGGTCACCGTCCTGTTTTTTGACGGTGCCTCTGGTCAGGCCTGACTTGCTATAGGTCAGACCATTCTGACTCCGTTCAAGCCCTATTCTTTGCCCCCAAACCCATCCGCATGAGCGTCTTGCGAACCGGGGCGACGTCGTGCAGGACCCGCATACCCATCGCCCGCAGGTCCCGGATCAGGGGGGCGTTGGCCTGACTGGTCCGGTTCAGCAAGTCGATGCCCGTGACACGCAATTTGATGTCCGCGCGGCGCGCCTTGGCATAGGCTTCTAAGACCGGCGCGGCCCCTGGATCGTCGGAGGCTTTCACAAGGTCCAGCAAGCTCGCCAGATCCTTGAGCGACATGTTAAGACCCTGTGCTCCGATCGGGGGCATCACATGTGCCGCTTCTGCCACCAAGGCTGTGCGTTCTGCGGTGAGCGCATCGGCCGTTTGGCTGATGATCGGCCACGCCATGCGGCGGGTGGCCAATGTCAGAGCGCCATTGACGCCCGCGGAGCGCTCAGTGGCCGCCGCATTGAATTCTACTTCGGATAGCTCAGTCAGACGGGCGATTTCAGCGCCGTCCTCCATCCAGACAACAGCCGAGCAAGGCTTGCCGTCATGATCGGGCAGGGGCACGAGGGTGAACGGGCCGCCGGTGCGGTGCACCTCGGTTGAGATATTGTCGTGCGGTGCGTCGTGGGTCACGGCAAAGGTTAGGGCCTTTTGTCCGTAGCGTGTGGTCTTGGCACCGATTCCAACGGATTGCCTTACGGGTGATCCCCGTCCATCAGCGCCGATCACAAGTTTTGCCGCGACCCGGCTGCCATCGGTGAGCGTCACGCGGGCCTCTGCCGTGCGGGCGAGCATGGATTTGAAGCCCACACCGGACCGGAAGTCGACTGTGTCCAAAGCCTCAAGCCGGGCCACCATTTCTCGCCGCAACAGCCAGTTGGGCAGGTTCCAGCCAAAGGGTTCGCCACTGATGTCAGCGGCGTCAAAATCACGGGTCACCCGCGCACGCGCCTCTGCGCCGCCTGCATCCACAATCCGCATGATCTGAAGCGGTGCGGCATGGGGCTTGAGCGCCGCCCAGAGGCCGGCCGTCTCCAGAAAATCACGGGCGGGCTGCAGGAACGCGGTGGTGCGCAAATCGGCCCCGTCGCTGGCCTGGTCCGTGATCGGTGGGGCAGGGTCGGCGATCACGACGGAGTATCCCGCCGTGCCAAAGGCGGCTGCGGCCGCAAGGCCAGCGACTCCCCCGCCTGAGATAAAGATGTCTGTGCGAGTCATGCCCATCAGGTAGGCGCGTATTCCGGGTCAGGAAAGTCCGGTTCGACGATCTGCGACAAGAAGTGCGCCAAATCGCTGGTGTGGTGGTGGATATGGTCGTGGTGGTCGGCCTCGGGGGCGACATGGACGGTCCGCATTCCCATCGCGTGCGGCGCTGCGAGGTTGCGAACGTCATCTTCGAACATCGCACCTTGATCTGGAGGAAGCTGGTCGAGCGCGAACACAGCCTCAAACGCAGCCTGTTCGGGTTTGGGGCGGTAATTGGCGTGCTCAACGCCGTAAACCGCATCAAACACCCCGCCCAGGCCGCGCGCTTCCAGAACTTGCAGTGCATAGGGGCGGCAGCCATTCGTGTAGACGATCTTGCGTCCCGGCAGGGCGGTCAGGGCGCTGGCCAGCTCCGGGTCCTTCGGCAGCACGGAGAAATCGATGTCATGCACATCGTCAAGGAAGGGATCCGGATCAAGATCATGTTCTGCCATCAGACCGGCCAATGTCGTCCCATACCGTTGCCAATAGAGCCCCCGCAGGTGATCCGCTTCGTGCAAAGAGACGCCAAGGGCCCTTGAGACGTAGTGGCGCATCCTGTCTTCGATCTGATCGAACAGCCGAATCTGAGGCGGGTAGAGCGTGTTGTCGAGGTCAAACACCCATGCCCGCACATGTGAAAACGATGACTTTACCATGCTAATCTTTTTGTCCGCGCCTGTTTTCAGTTTGTGTCGCTTGATACCGCGGGATACATCTGTATACAGTTACTGTCAGATAAAGTTTACAGATGGAGATTGACATGTCGTCCAATTTCGATCCGCGCCCGCCGCTCAAGGATGCGTATGAGCTGATATTGGATGCGATTGATACCGGTGTCTATAAGCCCGGATCACGTCTGGTCGAAAGCGAGCTTGCAGACCGGTTCGGCGTGTCCCGAACGCCCATCCGCGAAGCCTTGCAGCGGCTTGAAACCCAGA
>JBCBCS010000006.1:0-38391 GCA_038530475.1 Pseudomonadota bacterium | reverse complement strand
CCGTGGACGCCCCAGAGGGCACGGCGGCCCGGCCCATCGTGCCGTCTTCGAGGGTGACATCGACCTCAACTGTGGGGTTGCCCCGGCTGTCGAGGATTTCGCGGGCGTGGATGTCGATGATCGTGCTCATAAGGGGTGTCCTTTGGTCGGTGTCGTCGTTTTCGATCTGGGCGCCGTTAGCGCAAACAGGTTTTGACTCGGGGTCGCTATACCGGGTTGTCTGACGTTTGGGAAGGTCGGTGGGAATGGGCCTCGCGCAGAAGCGTGAAGACCCCTGCCGCGATCACGATGGCGGCCCCCAGCAGGGTGAGCCTGTCCGGGCGTTCGCCTAGGACCAGTATTCCGAGGATGAGCGCGAAGAGCATTCGCGTATAGCGAAACATTGAGACAAAGGCCGCGTCGCCGGATCGGGTCGCCGCAACAATGGCGAGGTAGGCGCAGAGCCCCACCGCGATGCACAGCACCAGCGTTGCGCTGTCCGTGGCATTGGGGACGATTATCCGGTCGCCTTCGATCCACATCAGCAAGAGGCCGGCCGGGATCAGGCTCGAAAATGCCGCGAGCGACAGATGCGCACCCGAGATCGGACCGTCGATCGCGCGGGTCACAAGATCACGCCCGGCAAGGCCCAGCATGCCGAGGATTCCCAGCACCATGACCGTGTCGATTCCATCAAGGCCGGGACGCATGATCAGCAGCACCCCGACAAAGCCCACACCAATCGCCGCCCAACGACGCCATCCGACGCTTTGGCCCAGAAAGATCACTCCCCCCAGTGCCACGACCAGCGGTGTTGCCTGAATGATCGCCGACAGCAGCGTCACATCCATCCGCAACAGGGCGGAAATGAAGAAGACCGTGCCAAAGGCTTCGAACCCGGTGCGCAGCAGAACCTTCGGATGGGTCAGTTGAGCCACCCAGATGGGCTGCTTGCGCGCTATGAAATAGGCGATGAAGGCGGCAATTCCGCCGACGCCAATGACGGTGATGATTTGGCCCGACGGAATGCGTTCCCCGAGCGTCTTGATCAGCACATCTTCAACCGCAAAGGCGAGCATCGCCACTGTCATCAAGGCCGCGCCGCGCAGGTTTTCCATCAGCTGCGCAGCCGGATCAAAAGGTTGTTGCCACTCGCCTTCGTCTCAAGATCGCGCAACGCTTTCGCCAGGCCGGAGAGTTTCGCATGCCCATAGCTGCGCGGATCGAAATCCGGATGTGCAGCGAGGATCATCGATCCGACACCGCCCAAATTGTACCACTCATCCTCGGTATCGATGCGGTTCATGGCCTCGATAAAGAGCTCATACGCTTCGCTGAGCTTGCCCTTCGCCTTCGGCGCACTGGCCTCTGTCTTTTCATCTGCAGTGAGGTTCTCAATCAGGATGAAGCGGTTGCAGACATTGCGCAGGCTGTCAGGGGTCTTGGATTCGCCGATGCCGATAACGGTGAGGCCATCTTCGCGCAGCCGGTTGGCCAAGGCGGTAAAGTCGCTGTCGGACGATACCAGCACGAAGCCGTCGAACTTCGACGTGTGCAGAATATCCATCGCGTCAATCACGAGCCCGATGTCGGAGGCATTCTTTTGCTTGGTGTTCGCCGTTTCCTGCCGTGCCACGAGACCGAGGGACGGGATGCTTTTTGCCCATCCCTTGAGGCTGTCGGACGACCAATCCCCGTAAACGCGGCGCAGCGCGGGCTCTCCGATCAGCGACACTTCTTTCAGGATCGCCTCGGCGTGGCGTGCGGGGACGTTGTCGGCGTCAATCAGCACAGCGAGGAGGGGGCGTTCATCCGCCATGGTTCAATCCTTTCTTGATCCCGTAAAGCTCAAGCCGGTGGCCTTTCAACTCATACCCCAGCTTGGCAGCGATCTTTTCCTGCAGTGCTTCGATCTCCGGGTCGACGAACTCGATCACTTCCCCAGATTGCAGGTCAATCAGATGATCGTGGTGGTCGCGATCTGCGGTTTCATAACGGGCGCGCCCATCCCCGAAATCGAGCTTGTCGAGGATGCCAGCCTCTTCAAACAGCTTTACTGTGCGATAGACCGTGGCCAGCGAAATACGGGGATCTTCGGCGGAGGCGCGGGCATAAAGCTCTTCCACATCGGGATGGTCGTCCGCGGCCTCCAAGACCCCAGCGATGACGCGCCGTTGCTCTGTCAGGCGTAGGCCCTTGTCTTCGCACCGTTTCAGGATCGTGTCTGTCATGGGGCGGGTTTAAGATAAACAGACGGGGGTCGCCAGTGGGCATTGAAGGGGCTACGCTTGCGTCATGCGTATTCTGTCAGTTCTCTTTTGGATTCTAACGGTCATTGTCGCTGGGCTTTGGGTTGTTGGGTATATCTACCTCGTGGCGATGGCCTGTGCCTTTGGCTCCCCCAATGCTTCGTCGTGCCGAACACCCGCGCCGTGGGAGCTGACGGGCGAAGACCTGCAGATCATGGTGCTGATACCGTTTTCAATCTTGGCGGTTTGTGTGGTGATCGCGATCTGGACCGGACGGGCGGCCCGCCGCGCGTCAGGATAGGCGCAACCACGTTCCGCCCAATCGCCTGAGCTCCGCGCCGGTGCCCAGCTTGAACCGCGCAAGGCCGGGGGCATGGTCCGTCTCGACCAGTCCAAGATCGAAGGTTTGATGGCCGAGCCTGCGAAGGCGCAAAGCTGCCGCATGCAGGAGGAGCCGACCCGCCTCAGCCGATCGTCCTTCGGTGCTGGTCCAAGCGGTCTGGTAGGTCGCCGTCGGACCGTGGCTCAGGGTGAGACAAGCGGCGAAAGGTGTCTCCCCCAGCCAAGCTTCGAACAGGCGTGCCTTGCCCCGGTTGGTTTGGGCAAAAGCCGCGAGGAGCGAAGTGGGATAAGTTTTGAAGCGACGCGCGCGGGCCAAAGCCTCGGCGTTGGAGAAAAGCCAATGATCGCCCCCGGTCCAGACGTTTTCGATGATCCTGAGGTTTGACGCCTGTGCCTTTCGCAACTGGTTGCGCCAAGCGCCTGTCATGGAGCGGGTCAAATCTTCTGCGGTCAGGTCCCATAGCGCGACATGGGCCGGCGTCAGGATTTGACGATATCCGGCGGTACGGTAGGCGGTGGGGGCATCCTCTTCTCCGTTGACGATCCGGGGCCGGGCGGCAAGGTCGCGGATTGGCAAACGCGAGGCAAAATCGACGCGGCCCAGCGGGCCAAACCGACGTTGCAGCACCACTGGGTTGTCCGAGACGACCGTGCTGCCAAAGGCGCGCAGGGCTCCGGCGAAAGCCGACGATTGCTGGAGAGGCAGATGATCCATCCCAAGCATTAACCGTGTTTTTACCTAAGCCTTGGTTAATTGCGGCATGAAACGTTTGCCGCACATTCCAGCCCCCCGACTCACGCCGCTGGCGCTTGCCGTGGTGGCAACGGTCATCGCCGTGCCGCTTGGCAGCCTTATCGGGCTACTGTTTTAGCCCAGCTGGACCAGTGCGTGCCGCTTCTTGCCCGCGCTGAGCTTGATTGGCGTCGCCAGATCGCCCGGCGCGATCATGGTGCCTGCATCGGTCAGGCTTTCGTCGTTCATCTTGGCGCCGCCTTCGGCGATCAGGCGCTTGGCCTCTTTGCCAGAGCCCGCGAGCCCGGATTTGACGATCAGCTGCACAATGGAAATGCCGTCGCCCACAACTGCGGCGTCCAATGTCAGCGTCGGAAGGTCATCGCCCACGCCGCCTTTTTCAAACACCTCTTTGGCGGTCTGCGCTGCCGCATCGGCCGCGTCGCGCCCATGCAGCAGAGCCGTCACTTCATTCGCCAGAACGATCTTGGCATCGTTGATCTCGGACCCTTCCAGCGCGCCGAGTCGGTCACATTCCTCGACCGGCAATTCGGTATAAAGCTTCAGGAACCGGCCCACATCGGCGTCGGTCGTGTTGCGCCAGAATTGCCAGAATTCGTAAGGAGACAGCATATCCGCATTGAGCCAGATTGCCCCTTGCAGGGATTTGCCCATCTTCTTGCCGTCACTGGTGGTCAGCAGCGGTGACGTCAGGCCGTAAATCTCCTGATCGAGCACCCGGCGCGTCAGATCGATGCCATTGACGATATTGCCCCATTGATCGCTGCCGCCCATTTGCAACAGGCAGCCATAGCGGCGGTTGAGCTCAAGGAAGTCGTAGGCCTGCAGGATCATGTAGTTGAATTCGAGGAAGGACAGGGATTGTTCGCGATCCAGCCGCGATTTCACCGATTCAAACGCCAGCATCCGGTTGACCGAAAAATGCCGCCCGATGTCGCGCAGAAAATCGAGGTAGTTCAGGCCATCGAGCCATTCGGCGTTGTTCAGCATCAAGGCAGGCGTCTCCGCCCGGTCGTAATCAATATACGCCGCGAATACCTTCTTGATGCCTGCGATGTTGTCATCGATCTGCGCAGGCGTCAGCAGCGGGCGCTCATCCGCGCGGAAGGACGGGTCGCCCACCTTGGTCGTCCCCCCGCCCATCAGTGTGATCGGCTGATGCCCGGTCTTTTGCAGCCAGCGCAGCATCATGATTTGGATGAGCGAGCCCACATGCAGCGACTTGGCCGTTGCATCAAAACCGATATAGGCCGCCACCGGTCCCTTGCTCAGCGCCTCATCAAGGCCCTGATAATCGGTGCAATCGGCCAGAAAGCCGCGTTCGATCATCACGCGCATGAAGTCTGATTTGGGATGGTAGGTCATGGGTCCGTCCTGCTAGCTTCGAGACGTGTCTATAGGGGCCAGCCGGGATAAGGGAAAGAGCATCATGCAAGAAGGCGCGGTGCGTGTCGTCGGGGCCATGTCCGGCACGTCGCTCGATGGGATCGATGCGGCTGAGATTGTGACCGATGGGCATGAGATCTTTGAAATGGGGAACAGTTCTTACCGGCATTACACCCCTCCGCAGCAAGCGATCTTGAAAGCAGCGCTGGGATGTTGGCCTGAGGACAATGTGGCCGAAGCGGCCGAGTTGATTGAGACCGTGCATGCGCAGGTTTTCAAATGGTTCCGTGACGCTGAGCTCGTCGGTTTTCATGGCCAGACATTGGCCCACGATCCACGCGGACGCGGGACCCATCAATTGGGCGACGGTGCCATTTTGGCAGAGGTGCTGGGCAAACCGGTGGTCTGGGATTTTCGGTCGTCCGACATTGAGATGGGCGGCGAAGGCGCGCCATTGGCGCCGTTCTATCACTTTGCCCTCGCCAAGATGCTCGGTGCGGATGAACCGATTGCGATGTTGAATCTGGGCGGGGTCGGCAACCTGACCTGGATCGATCCGCGCCTGCCTCTTCCGGAAAGCGATGGCGCGCTTTTGGCGTTTGACACCGGGCCGGCCAATGCGCCGATCAACGATTTTGTGCAGGCGCGGTTGGGACAGGCCTATGACGAGGGCGGGGCGTTGGCGGCCCAGGGCAACCCGGATGAAGCGATTTTGCGTGACTTCCTCAACCACCCTTATTTTTTCCGCATGCCGCCCAAATCGCTGGACCGGGATGCCTTTGCGGGGCTGTCTGAGGCTGTTGCGTCTTTGAACGATGCAGACGCGGCCGCGACACTCACCATGGCCTGCGCTCGTGCTGTAGCGCATGGGGTGACGGCGTGTCCAAGCCCCCCCACGGCCTTCTACGTGGTGGGCGGCGGACGCCATAATGCGACCTTGATGGACATGCTGAATGATCTGCTCCCGTGCTATGTGCAACCGATCGAGGATGTGGGCCTCGACGGATCCCTTATCGAAGCGCAGGCCTTTGCCTATCTTGCCGTGCGTGTGCTGAAAGGGCTGCCGACTTCAGCGCCCGGCACCACGGGGGTCGCGGCAGCGGTCGGCGGTGGCACAGTGTCCCGGCCGGGTTCACTGCCCAGCGTTTAGGCCATCGGCAATCGCGCCAAGGTATTCGCGGCGATGCACCGGATCGGCAAGCTTGGCATAGACGTCTCGCGCGGCGGCAACCATCCGTGCGCATTTGGCTTGGTGGCTCCGCGCCCAGTCCAGTTTCTCTTTCACGTCGGTCGCGCCGGTCGAGATCGGGATGTAATGGACCCATGGTTTGAAGACGCCGGTGTAGAACAGCTCCCATCCGTCCTCTTCCTTGAAAACGAGCGATCCGCTCGCCACCGCTGGAAGGAAGTTCGATCCGGTGTCGTTGCCTTGTAGACTGAGGATGTATTTGAACTGGTAGAACCAGATGGGTTGGACGGTGTGGTGGATCATCCCATCAAACGGCTTCGTCCGCATCGCCGCACGCCATTTTGGCCGTGCCACGAGGCCAATTTCGAAGTCTGGGTCGTCCTTGAGGGCATGAACTGCCCGGTAGCGGGGCACACACATCAGATCGGCGATGATGTCGTCCCAAGGAAGTTCGGCGCCCTGGGCCCCGGCAATCTGATCGCGAATATTGTAGACATTGCGCCGCTCCCGGCCGTCCGGCGTGAGGTCGGGATGCATGCGGCCGGTGATATTGCCGAGCCAGCACACCCGGTCGATCTTGTCCGTGAACGGCAACGGATCAATTGGGTAGCCACCCGGGGCACCCGAGGGCGCAATCGTATGGTAGCCGGGCAGGGGCCAGAGCGTGAGGTTGGCCACGTCTGCCCTGCGGCATTGAACAACGGTTCGCGCTGGTGCGTGCCGTCGCCCGGGCGATCCGAGCCAGCGGGCATCCATCATATCAATCCAGAACGACGGTTTGGCCCCGTGATCAATCATCTCGATGAGCGCGGCATGGCCTCGCTGATACCGCCGCGCTGCCGGGTCGCAAACGATCCGGCTCGGACTGTCTTGTTCCAGCATTGGTAGCGGCGCGCCGTCCTTGTCGACGATGCCGGATGTGGTGTATCCCAACGTATCCTTGGCAAGATAGCTGGGCTTGCCCTCTTCGCCGGAGATGTCATGGCAATGGCGGGCCACGTCATCGACGAAATCCACGTCAAAGACGGGCGGCGGCGGCAGGATGTCGGGGCTTTCAAGCTCTGCCAAGACCGCCTTGATCGCCGACAGGGTTGCTGTTTCGGCGCGGGCCGGGTCAACCTCAACCGGAGCGTTGCCGAACACCAGTCTCTGGCCCAGCTTTTCAGGCGGATCTCGGTCCATGTCGAACAGCACGAACCGATCGGAGCCTCGGAAGATCGCCGAACAGGCCTCAAGATGCGCCTCCATCTCGTCAAGCCAATGGGCCGCCACGTCTTGTCGCGGAATTTCCGCATGCCACGCTGCCAGATCGAGGGCGCGCCCGTCATCTTGAAGCGTGCGCAGCGTAATCCATTCCGCTCGGTCGCGGTGGGTCAAAAGAAAGATCGCATCGGGAAACTGATCGGCGAGGTATTCAACCTCCCGATAGGCATGGATGGCGGGCAAATGCTGGGTGTGATCCGACCAGAGGCCTGACACCCCCGTTGCATCCGGCCAAGGGGTGAGCGGCGCGCGACCTGCAGCCTTTGAGAACACGATGTCCTCAGCCAGCTTACCGTCATCGTGATGCACCCAGGTGCCACCCTGATCCTCAACCGCGCGGCGCAGCATCGCGCTACCGCACATCGGGAGGCTAAGATCGATGAAACTAAGCGGCATGAACGGGCCCGGACAAGGATTAGAAGGTCAGATGAGGGTGACGGTTGCACCCGCCAAGTGCAACCTCAAGCGCCCGTGGATCAGCCCGTCAAATGTATGTTGAACCGTGCCCGCAACGCGGCATCAAGCTCAGCCTCGAACCACGCGTCCGAGCGTTTCGACAAAATCTCTGCCTTGCGCTTTATGGCATTCTGTATGAGGTCCGGCTTGTCATTCTCCGCCCATTCCTTTGGGCTCATCCGGTTACCTAGGGCGGGATAGACGCAATCCCGCTCCATATGGCTCAGCGTCCGGTCCGTCCCGAGGTAGTGGCCCGGTCCATCGATGCAGACCTCGCGCATCTCCTTGAGCGCCAGCGTTTCGTCATCCACCTCGATACCGCGCACGCAACGCAGCGCTTGTCCGATCAGATCGTCGGCGAGGATCAGGCTTTCATGGCAGAACCCAAGCAGCGAGGCATGCATGCCCGCCGCCTCATAGACCATGTTGAGGCCTCCAAGTCCGGCCATGACGTTAGAGCACATCTGCTCCCAACCCGCCTGCATATCGGGCATTTTGCTGTCGCAAGCCCCGCCCGCAGCCCCACCAGGTAGCCCGTAGAAGGCATGCATCTGGGCGCAACCGGCACTCAGCAGTGCCTGTTCGCCGGACCCGACGGTCATGGCCCCGGTGCGCAAATCAAGCCCGAAGGGCCAGGTGCCAAAGATCGCCGGATGTCCGGGCACCATTGCGTTCACGTAGACCACCCCGGCCAGACATTCGGCCACGGATTGGACGATGGCCCCGGCGATGGTGGAGGGTGCGGTCGCCCCTGACATGCCTGCCGAGAGGAGCAGTACTGGCATACCGCCCCGGATACACGCCTCCATCGTCTCGCAGCTTTCTGTCGCGAACTTCATCGGTGGGACGACAAAGCAGTTGGAATTGCTCACGAAGGGGCGGGCGCGATAGGCTTTTTCACCGCCTGCGATCATATAAAGCATCTCAAGACATTCCGGCATATGCGACGGATCGGAAAACGATGTGCCGATATGTTTCGTCGTGCCAGCGCAGCAGGCGTAGAGGGTGTTGAGGTCCATCTCAAGGTTATCGGTGATGTCGCGGGCGACCATGGGGCGCTGCAGAAAATGCACGTTGTCGAGGACATGGGTGATCCGCGCGGCGTCATGCAGGTCTTGCAGCGTGCTGTCGCGGTAGGAATTGCCTTGAACGTCGACCATGTTCACCGCAGCCCCGGCTGTGCCGTAATGGACCCGCTGGCCAGAGAGATCGAGGTCATGTTTCGGGTCGCGCCCCGGCAGCGTCACGTCTTTGCAAGCAATCGCGAGCATGTCTTCGACCAGCGCTCGCGGGAAGCGCAGGCGGCCATCATCGCCGCGGATCGCGCCTGCGCCGACCATGATGTCGATGCCCGATTGCGGCGCGTCGGCGAGGCCGATCTCTTCCAAGGCGGTGAGGGCTGCTTCGTGGATCTTGGCGACATCCGCATCGCTGAGCGGCTTGTAGGTGCCGCCGGTCATGCCGGGGCGCACCGGGCGCATGTCGTCGGACAGTTTGGCGGCGCGGGCCGCGTGTCGGGCAGCGCGACCGCCTGAGCGGGCCGGGCGGGTCGTGGGGGATTGATCGTTCATGGGTGAGGTCCTTTGAAAGTTTGTCAGAAAGTGCTGGCAAACTCAGGCCGGCCGCCCTCGTGCGGCGCGGCCTCGGCGGGCCCCGATCGTCAATGCTATGCGGACAGGATGGGTCGCTGTTGTCATGTCTGTCCTCCCTCACTCAGCAGACCCCTTTGTAACTTCCGGCGTCTGTTCTTTTTGCGACCTGATGTCGTTTTCAGCGCTTGCCGCAATATCGGACTGGATCACTCACACCTTAGTGAGGTTTCGCCCGCTGGCAGTGAACCGCGCAGCATTTGGCCTGCGACGGGCAGCATCTGGCGCAAGCTTGCCCGCCGCCGCGTTTTGGATGGTGCGCCCCGGGCTTCGGGTGTCTGTCAGGTTTGAGAGGTCGCGGGACGTCAGCGATGACGCCGTGCCGATCACGACACATGAAAGGATAAGTTATGAAGATGTCTTTCAAAACCACTGCTGCTGTCGCTGTCGCCCTCAGCGCATTGACGACATTGCCCGCAGGCGCTGGCAACCTTGCCGAGCCGGTTCCTGAGGTCGCACCTGTGCCGCTGCCCGCGCCGATCCCGGTGAACACCGGCGGCGATTGGACCGGGTTCTATGCGGGTGGCTCACTCGGTTATGCCGACGTTGAAGAGGACGATCCGGCCAATTTCTCGGGCGACGGCGTTACCTACGGCCTTCACGCCGGGTATGATTACGATTTCGGCACCTTTGTGCTGGGGGGTGAGCTTGAGCTCTCTGGCTTTGATGTGTCTTCGGGCGGCGTCGACGTGGACAGCGTGGCCCGCGCCAAGCTGCGCGCAGGTTACGATGCCGGGGCATTCTTGCCCTACGTGACGCTTGGCGCGGCCCAGCTGAACACCGGCGGTGGTCTGAGCGGTGAAGACACCGGCGAGTTTTACGGTGTCGGCCTCGATTATCAGATGGACAATGGCCTACGGGTGGGTGGCGAAATCCTCGATCACAGTTTTGATGATTTTGATGGCACCGGGCTGAACCTCGGCGCCACCACGTTCAACGCACGGGTGTCGTTCGAATTCTGATACATATCGACGATCGGGGCGGGGTCACTACCTCCCGGTGGCCCCATCCCAATCAGCTTGCCCGCCGACCTTTGGGTCTAGCGGGCGTCTATTTGCGAAGGTCATGAGCGCGGCAGCGATATGACCGCAAGAGGGGCAAGTCAGACGCGTCCCACCAGCGCCTTCGGTCTCATCGTTAACCAATCTGTATGCGCTTCGCCGTTCCAGCTTAAACGTCTATCAGGGCGGGGAAATCAGTGATTCCGCCACCAGTACGCTCCGCGGAGGATTGTGCAGAAAGGGCGGCCCCAAAGAATAAGCAGGCCACCCCGATCAGGATGAACAAAATACGATTCATGGTGAAAATTCCTTAGTCGAGTAATGCGTCGACCTTATCACCTGGCATCCCTGTGCCCAGTATGGAAAAGCTGCCCGTCCCGAACATGTCCGTGGCCGCGTCGTGGATGACCCGATGTGTCACACGCGCCAGCGCTGAGCCGAGGGAGACCCGCGCGACGCCCAGTTTGGCAAAGTCCTCAAGCGTCTTGCCCGTATAAAGCGGACCCGCCGCCAGGACATTGATTGGCGTTGTGACGGACGTGCAGATCCGGGCCAGATCATCCATGGTTTTGGGCAAGGGTGCGTAGAGGCAATCGGCGCCAGCGGCCTCAAACCCCTGAAGCCGGGCGATGGCTTCATCAATCTCGTAAGCCCCGGTCATGATCCCGTCAGCGCGCGCGGTAAACACAAAGTCATGGGGCAGGGCGCGGGCGGCGGCGGCCCCGGCGCGCACCCGCTCGATCGCGTGCTCGCGGGCGTAGGCGTCCGCCGACGGCAAGGCGATATCCTCAATACAGATGCCCGCCAGTCCGGCCTCTGCCGCGAGGCGAACGGTCTCGACCACGTCGTCGGGGCTGTCGCCCCATCCGTTCTCAAAATCGCCCTGAACCGGGATCGACACCGCTGAGACAATGTCTTGCGCATGGGCGAGCGCTTGGTCACGGCTCACACCTAACCCATCGGGGCGTCCCAGTGTGAACGCATGCGCGGCTGAGCTTGTGGCGACGGCCTTGGCCCCAAGGGCCGCGAGCATCTTGGCCGATCCGACGTCCCACGCATTGGCGAGGATGAACGGCGCTCCGGGTGTGTGCAGGTCGCGAAAACTGGTCATGGAAACGGATCCTTTCTAAGGGCGATGTTCCGAACATCGGCCCAAAGTGTGTCCCCGATCAAGCGGCTTTGGCGGCCCGGTCCTTGGCGAAATCCAGCAAGGTGGCGACGGCGCCTTCAAACGTCGCGTCGTCGATGGTCATCGCGACACGGATATGGCCCGCCCCAGCCTCGCCGAAACTTTCGCCGGGCATCACGGCGATATGGTGCTGGTCCAGCAAGGCATCGGCAAAGGCCTGTCCGCTCATTCCCGTGGCGCGGATGTCGAGCATTGCATACATCGCGCCTTGCACCGGGCTGGCCTTAACGACGTCCTGGCCACCAATCAGCCGCTCAATGATATGACGCCGGCGCTGGAATGGGGCTGCGATCTTGTCCTCAAGCGGCTGACCCTCGCCAAGGGCGAATTCCGCGGCATCCTGAATGTAGCCGGGTACGCCGTAGGTGGTGTGGGTCGCCAAATTGATCAGGTGGTCGATCACGTCTTCCGGCCCGCAAATCCAGCCTACGCGCGATCCGGTCATGGCGTGGCTTTTCGACATGGACCCTACAACAAGCGTCCGCTCAGCCATACCGGGCAGGGCGCGCGGGCTCAGATGGGCGCCGTCCCAGACTTGCGTGTCGTAGACTTCGTCTGAGATCAGCCACAGATCGTGGGCCTGGCAGATCTCTGCGATGCCAATAAGCGTTGCTTCGGTGTAGACCGCGCCTGTGGGATTGTTCGGCGTGTTGATCAGCAGGCTGGCCGCGCCGCCCGCAACCGCCGCTATGTCACTCGCATCGGGCTGGAACCCGGCTTCAGGCCGCGCCGCGATCGCTTTGGGAACAGCGCCAATTCCCCGGAGTGTCCCGGGATAGGTGGCGTAATAGGGATCAATATAAAGCGCCGTATCACCCGGATTGCAGGCGGCCAGATGTGCCGCAAAGAGGGCCGACTGCCCGCCGGGCGTGATCAGGATGTTGGCTGCGGTCGTTGGAACGCCGGTCCGCTCAGCAATCCGCGTGGCAACGGCGCGACGCAAGCTATGCGTCCCCGGAACGGCGGCATAACCGGTGTGCCCACCCCGTGCCGCGCGGTCCATCGCGGCGAGGATTGACGGATCCGTGCGAATGTCATGTTCCCCGATTGTCAGTTCAATCACAGGCGTGCCCGCGTCGATCATATCGCGCGAGCGATACAAGATCTCCCACCCGTCAGAGCCTCCGGGGGTCAGGCCGGTCAATCTGGTCGATAGCTTCATGTCGCCACGTGGCCCCGCCGCGCTGCCAAAGTCAATCACCCATCAGCAGACGTGGCCCTGCGCCATCCTCTGCCTTGGCGTCGCCCGGATTGTAAAGCGCGCAGGCCTCAAGGCTCAGGCAGCCGCAGCCGATGCAGCCATCAAGGCTGTCCCGCAAACGCTCAAGCTGAGCGATGCGGGCGTTCAGATCATCGCGCATGGTCGCCGATATGCGCGCCCAATCCGCTTTGCTGGGCGCCTTGTGATCTGGCAGGTGCGCCATAGCGGCCGCGATATCGGTCAGGCTGAACCCCAGCCGTTGCGCAATCATTGCAAATGAGAGCCGCCGCAAATCGTGCCGCCCATAGCGCCGGTGCCCGCCCGCATTGCGGACCGGATGGACGATCCCATGGGTTTCGTAGAAGCGAATGGCCGACACGGCGAGGCCGGTGCGATCGGCCAGATCGCCGATTGTCAGCCCTTGGGACGGCAACGGATGCGCCATATGACCCCCCTCAAAAATAAATCTTGATCTCAAGTGCACTTGAGAAATTACACAGGGATCAGACGTGATATTCAAGGAGAAAAGCAATGCGCAAAATTGTAACCATAAGGCGCGATAGCCTGCCGCGTGACATCATTCGCCATCTGGAACAGCAGGGTCTAGGTTGGGTCAATGACCGCGATCTGGGAGATTTTCGGCTGGTGAAGGAGACGACCAATGGCCCGGCTTGAACATGTAAACATCAATGTCCCCGACGGCGCTGAATTCTGTGAGATGCTTTCGGCGGTCTTTGGCTGGAAAATCCGTTGGGAAGGGCCGTCCACAATGGGCTCCGGCTATTTTCGCCATATCGGTGAGGCCGATACCTACATCTCGGTCGTGCAGCCCGAAGGGGATGCGCCCAAGGGCGGGGCTTTCAATCACCTCGGCGTCGTCGTGGATGACCTTGATTCAACCGCGGAAAAGGTCCGCGCCCAAGGGCTTAAACCGCACCACTTTGCCGATTATGAACCCGGCAGGCGGTTCTATTTCTATGCGGAAAACGGGATCGAGATTGAGGTCGTCCAGTACGACTAACCCGCATCGTCGAACGGCGGCAGGCTGGCTTGTAGCTTTTTGGTCAGGCTCTTGCGGACTTGCGCGTAAGACCGGGTCAGCCTGTGGCGCAGCTCGTCCTCTTCCGCATCCAGCGGCACCAGCACCCAGGAGCGGTGGAAATACGGCGCTTTGGGCCAGCCGAACATATCCTCAAGATGTAGGGCCTCTTCGATCGACGCGCATTTGACCGCGACCCCGCCACCTTGCGTGCCGATACAGGCGAACATCTTACCACCGATCTTCCACGCATCGTGGCCGCCGCCCCAAGGGTCGTTCAGTTCAGCGCCCGGAAAGGTCGCGCAAATCTGGTTGATTGTGTCGCGGCTCATGTTTGCATGATCGCGTGGAAGGGGCGACAGAGCAAGGCTGGAGCGTTGATTTCGGTGGGCAACCGGCGTAACCAGAGCCGCATGAAGAGCACCTGCATCATTTGCATCTGCATTATCCTGTGACATCTGTCGCGGGCCGCTCTTTTGCGTTTTCATGAAACATCGAAGTTGCTAAGCCCGCGCGGGACAACCCGGTGAGGCCGCTATGACCATCCAGCTTTACAACAGCGCAACCCGCAAGAAGGAGCCGTTCGAGCCGATCGATCCGGCCAATGTGCGGATGTATGTCTGCGGGCCGACGGTGTATGACCGCGCCCATCTGGGCAATGCGCGGCCTGTGATCGTGTTTGATGTGCTCAACCGTTTGCTTCGCCACACCTATGGCGACGAGCATGTAACCTATGTGCGCAATTTCACCGACGTGGACGACAAGATCAACGCGACGGCTTTGGCGCGTCAGGAGGCGGGCGCTGAGGGCACGCTGTTGTAAAGCTGGTGCGCGAACGCTCGGATGAGACGATTGCCTGGTATCACGCCGACATGGACGCGCTGGGGGCTGCGCGACCCGATCAAGAGCCGCGCGCGACAGAATATATCGGCCAGATGATCGCGATGATCGCTCAGTTGGAGGCGGACGGCTTTGCCTATGCCAAGGACGGCCATGTGTTGTTCCGCGTGCGCAAGTATGACGAGTACGGCAAGCTGTCGGGCCGGTCAGTGGATGACATGATCGCCGGCGCGCGGGTCGAAGTGGCCCCCTTCAAAGAAGACCCGATGGATTTCGTGTTGTGGAAGCCGTCTGATGATGCGCTGCCGGGGTGGGACAGCCCGTGGGGGCGGGGGCGTCCCGGTTGGCACATCGAATGCTCCGCGATGGCGGCGGATTTGCTGGGCGAGGCGTTCGACATCCACGGTGGAGGCCTTGATCTGCAGTTCCCCCATCATGAGAACGAAATCGCCCAGTCGAAATGCGCGGGCCACGGCTTTGCGCGCTATTGGCTGCACAACGAGATGTTGCAGGTTGAGGGCAAGAAGATGTCCAAGAGCTTGGGCAATTTCTTCACCGTGCGCGATTTGCTTGATGAGGGTGTCCCGGGCGAGGTGATCCGGTTTGTGATGCTGAGCACGCATTATCGCAAGCCGATGGATTGGACGGAGAAAAAACGGGAAGAGGCGGAGAAGACGCTGAGGAAAATCGCTGAGCTATTTGCTCAAAGTCCAATGACTAAGCCGTGGCCGAGTGGGATGAGCGTCATCAGTGATGAGATTGTCGAAGCGGTGTCGGATGATTTGAACACGTCGCTCGCCCTTACGATCCTTAGAAAGTATCTGCGGAACCGAGAGGAAAACAAACTTCGTGGAGCACTTACTCTGCTCGGGTTTGAGCCTGACCTCATTAGGGGAAAATACGCGCCAATGACGGCATCCGCCTTCGGGGATGAAAGAGTTGGAAGTGTTCAGGGACAATCGTTTGGAGCGGATGGTTCCTCAAACGCAGAAGGATTTGCTGATATTGCTCGCAAGTTGAGGGATCTGCGAAATGCTGCGATGCAATCCAAAGACTTCTCAGCTGTCGATGAGTTAAAAGCCGCTTTGCTCGCCGCTGGCGTCGAAGTCCGTATGTCCAAGGACGGCGTTGATCTTCAGCCCAAGCCAGACTTTGACCCATCCAAACTGGAGGGCCTGCTATGACGCGCTTGCATTCACCAACACTCTCAACGCGGCGCGCATGCGCCATGCCCGACCTCCCCCCCGGGAGGGCATTCAATACGGCCGGGGCAGCATGCGCTGCGCGGGCATTCTGGGCAGCAGCGGACGCGCATGGTGTGACGCCCTCCCGAGGTCGAGCGTCGGGCATGCGAGGGGGGACAGCAACATGACCCGCGAACGCCTTTATCTCTACGACACCACGCTGCGCGACGGGCAACAGACCCAGGGCGTCCAATTCTCGGTCGAGGAAAAGCAGGCCGTGGCGCGGATGCTGGATGACCTTGGCGTGGATTACATCGAAGGTGGCTGGCCCGGGGCCAACCCCACGGACAGCGATTTCTTCAACGAAGCCCCCGACACAAACGCCACCATGACCGCCTTTGGCATGACCAAACGGGCCGGGCGCTCTGCGGCCAATGACAACGTGCTTGCGGGGGTCATGAACGCGGGCACCAAGGCCGTCTGTCTCGTGGGCAAGACCCATGATTTCCACGTGGAAACCGCACTTGGCATCAGCCTCGAAGAAAACATCGGCACCATCACCGACAGCGTCGCCCACATCGTGGCCCAAGGACGTGAGGCGCTGTTTGACGCCGAACACTTCTTTGATGGCCTCAAATCCAACCCTGACTATACGCTCAAAGCCGCCAAAGCCGCCTATGACGCGGGCGCGCGCTGGGTGGTGCTGTGCGATACCAATGGCGGCGCGCTGCCCCATGACGTGAGGGCGGGCGTGAAGTCGGTGATCGACGCCGGTGTGCCGGGCGATCATATCGGTATCCACACCCACAACGACACTGAAAACGCGGTCGCCAACAGCCTTGTGGCCGTCGCGGCAGGTGCGCGGCAGATCCAAGGCACGCTCAATGGTCTGGGCGAGCGCTGCGGCAATGCTAACCTCACCACGCTGATCCCCACGCTGATGCTGAAAGAGCCGTATGCCAGCCAGTTTGAGACGGGCGTGACCCCAGAGGCCCTGAAAGGCTTGCGCAAAGCGTCGCGGTTGCTGGATGATATCCTCAACCGGGTACCGCAAAAGCAGGCACCCTATGTGGGCGCGTCGGCCTTTGCCCATAAGGCCGGGCTGCACGCGTCAGCCATCGCTAAGGACCCCAGCACCTATGAACACATCGACCCCGCAGCCGTCGGCAACACCCGCATCATCCCGATGTCCAATCAGGCCGGCCAATCCAACCTGCGTGAACGCTTGGCCGGCATGGGGCTTGAGGTGCCAAAGGGCGATCCGGCGTTGCAACGCATCCTCGACCGGGTGAAAGACCGGGAGGCCGCGGGCTATTCCTACGACACAGCACAAGCGTCGTTTGAGATGCTGGCGCGCGAAGAGCTGGGGGTGCTCCCCGAGTTCTTTGAGGTCAAACGCTACCGCGTCTCAATCGAGCGCCGCCGCAACAAGCGCAATGAGGTCGTGTCTCTGTCCGAAGCCGTGGTGGTGCTGAAAGTGGATGGTGAGAAGAAGCTCAGCGTGTCGGAAAGCCTCGGCCCCGATGGGTCAGACCAAGGCCCTGTCAACGCGCTGAGCCGGGCGCTGATGAAAGACCTCGGGCGCTACGCGGATTATGTGCGCGACGTGCGTCTGACGGACTTCAAGGTGCGCATCACCAATGGCGGCACCGAGGCTGTGACGCGGGTCATCATCGACAGCGAAGACGGGCAGGGGCGGTCGTGGTCCACCGTTGGTGTCTCTGCCAACATCGTGGATGCGTCCTTTGATGCGCTCTTGGATGCGATCCGCTGGAAATTGGTCCGTGATGGTGCTTCGGCATGAAGAAGATCGGACTCGTGCTTGCAGCGGCAACACTTAGCGGTTGCCTGACGGCTCCTCTGTCTGATGTGGAAGACTATTCTGCGCTGAGTTGGGGGAATGAGGGCTCACTCTTTGGAGCAATCCGCACAACGCTGACGCCAGATGACCTATATGTGGTCGAAGTTCGGGGTGCGGACGGCCAGCGGCGACAGACGGTATTGCAAGGGCCCGACGGCGCCTTTGCGGATTTGGTGGTCCGTGCGGATGCTGGGCTTCGTCAGATTGACGACGCCCCAGCGGATTCGATCTGCCTCGATTACGGGACCGATTTTGTGGAACTGATCGGCGTGGACGGACGGGTCGTGGCACGATCCGAGGCGCAATGCCCGGGTTCAGATGTTGAGCCGCTTTTACGCGCGCTCTCAGACAGATTGCGCCCGGCGGACGGCCCATGACCGATCTGGCCGCCTGCGCCGGGATCGTTGAACGCGGCGATCCTGATCGCTTCATGGCAACGATGGCCGCCCCGCCTGAAGCGCGGCGCGTGTTGTTCCCGCTCTATGCCTTCAATGTAGAGGTCAGCCGCGCGCCCTATGTGACGCAAGAGCCGCTTTTGGCTGAGATGCGTCTGCAATGGTGGGCCGATGCGCTGGACGAAATCCAGTCGGGTGGACCCGTGCGCAAACATGAGGTGACGGTGCCGTTGGCTCATGTGCTGACCGGAGAGGACGCTACGCTCTTGCAGGCCTGCATTGATGCCCGCCGCCGCGATGCGCAGCGGGAAGCGCTGTCGTCCCATCATGACTTGCGAACCTATGTTCAGCAGACGGCAGGTGTCCTGCATCAGGTCGCGACCCGGGCATTGGGCGCGCGGTCGACAGATCAGGCGGCCATCGAAACGGGAAGCGCGCTGGGTCTTGCCAATTACTTGCTGGCCGTCCCGGCCTTTCTGGCACGCGGGATCAATCCATTACCGGCGATGACCGAGGCAGAGATGTCGATGCTGCTTACGGATCACCTGACAATGCTCAACGCCACGTCAGGCCATGCGCCGAAAGAAGCGCGGATCGCCAATCTTGCCGCGTGGCGCGCGAGGGGCGTCTTGAGACGCGCGATGAAAGATCAAAGTGCAATTGTCGACGACCGCCTTGGCGGGTCGGAATTTGCGCGGCGGGCCGCGCTCTTCTGGCGATCCCTGCGGGTTTAAGCCGCTCGGACACGGGGCTTCAGCGCCAGCCAGATCAAAGCACCACCGGCCAGGGCCAGAAACGGCGCCATCGCGATATTGACCGCCGACCAGCCTTCGATCGGCAATCCGCCAGCGCAGTTCATCAAACCGCCTGAGGCGAGAGAGGCCACCGTCACTGATCCAAAGACCACCATGTCGTTGAGGCCCTGCACCACGCCGCGTTCCTGTGGCGCGTGGGAGGCCGTCAGCAGCGTTGTTGCGCCGATGAAACCAAAATTCCAGCCTAACCCGAGCAGGATCAGGGCAGCATAGAAACTCAAAAGCGACGGTTGGTCAGTCTCTGTCAGATTGACGCCAGCCAGAGCAGCACTGCCGGCAGCTGCAAGGATCAAAAGGCCCGTCGCCATGATGGTTTTCACCCCGAACCGGACGATCAGGTGGCCGGTGAAAAAGCTTGGGGCGAACATCGCCAACACATGCGCGGACACGATATTGTTCGCATCATCAAGTGCGTATCCACATCCCACGACCGCCAGCGGTGAAGACGTCATCACGAGGGTCATGAGCGAATACGCGACCAGCCCCACGATCATCGCCACCACGATATTGGGGTCGCGCAGGATCTCACCCCGGCTGCGGGCGGGGGCGGTGGTCGTGTTCTCAGGCTCTGACTTGGTGCCTTTGGGAAGGTCGAGGGCTGCGAACAGGGCCATCCCGACAAGGTTCAAAACCATGACGGCAAGGTATGTGCCCAAGAACGGGATGACGAAGCTTTCCGCGGCCACCTTATTGAGTTGTGGTCCGATGATCGCCGACAAAAGACCGCCTGCCATCACATAGGAAATCGCCTTTGGCTTAAAGCTATCAGAGGCCGTATCGGTCGCGGCGAAGCGGTAGAACCCTTGGGCGGATTGGTAAATCCCGCTCAGGTAGCTGCCGATGAGCAGAATAGGAAACGATCCGACAAAGAGCCCGTAAGCCGCAATCGCGGCCCCCGCAGCGCCCCCGAGTGCGCCAATATAGAACCCGGCGCGGCGGCCGTGACGCTGCATGAATGGCGACAACCAGGGGGACGTGGTCATTGACCCGAAAATCATCATCGAAATGGGCAACGTCGCGAAGCACAAGTTCGAGGCAAGTTCGGCCCCGGCAAGGCCGCCAACGATGATGATCATCGGCATCTGGGAGCCAAGGACCGCTTGTGCCAAGACCAGCACCGTCACATTGCGTCTGGCGCGGCTGTCATCGGGGGGGAGCATAGCGGCGTCGGTCATGCGCTATCGCTACGCGTCTGCCTCGGTCATGGCAATGGCGGAAAAGTTCCCACATCAATGATGTGCGCAAAGGAGCCAGCGACCCGCCCTTCGGCCAGTCCGATTTGGCCAAGCTCAACCCCATCGGCTGTTTGAGCCTGAAACAGAGGGGTGCCTTGCGCATCGAGAGTTGAGGCATAGTGAAACTCATGCCCTGCGTAGCGCTGGTTGAGGCCGGCTGTGTCCGGCAGGACATGCCCAGCGATCCCCCATAATCTACGGTAGCCCAGATGCAGCTTGCGGTCCTTGAAACTCGTCGTCAGCCCCAGCAGTCCCGCCATCCTGTGGGGTGTCCCATCTGCATCGATCAATGTCTCGCCCAACGTCATGTAGCCGCCACATTCACCATAAATATCAGTATCCTTCGCGGCGTCCTTCAGGCTTTGCATGAAGATTTGATTGGCCGCCAGCTGGCCTGCATAAAGCTCCGGGTAGCCGCCGGGCAAGTAGACGCGATCGGCCTCTGGCACCGGATCATTGGCAAGGGGTGAGAACGGCAGGATCGTCGCACCATGATGGCGCCATGTGGCGATGTCGTGGGGATAGACAAACGAAAAGGCCGCGTCTTGTGCGACGGCGATGCGTTTGCCTTTGAGCAAGCCGCGATGTTTGGGACCGGCGAAGGCCGAGGCCGCGTCAAACGGCTGCATCAGCGCCATGAGCGCCTCAAGGTCAATATGCCGCGCCATCACGTCGGCGGCGGCCTCCAGAAATGGTTCAAGATCGGGCATCTCACCTGCCTGAACCAGACCAAGGTGCCGGGACGGGCGGGTGAGCGCTTCTGACCGAGGGATTGCGCCCAGCACCGGAAAGCCCAGAGGTGCCAGCGCGGATTTGAGGTGGGTGACATGACGCTCTGACCCGACGCGATTCAGGATCACGCCCGCGATCCGCACATCATCGGAATGGGTGGCAAACCCTCGCACAAGGGCCGCGACCGAGTGGGACATCGCCTTGGCGTCCACAATAAGGATCACTGGAAGATCAAGTATTCGCGCAAGATCAGCTGTGGCCCCCGCGCCGTGGGGCGGCGCGCCGTCAAACAATCCCATCGCGCCTTCGATTAGAAGCGGAGACTTACCCGCGGCATAAGACTTGATCCGTTCCTGCGACATCGCCCAGGCATCGAGGTTGAGGCAGGGCTGGCCCGTCGCTGCCGCATGAAACTGCGGATCGATGTAATCGGGGCCTGACTTTGCGGAGCGAATCTCCTGCCCGCGGCGCCTCAAAGCCCGCAACAGGCCCAGGGTCACGGTGGTTTTCCCGGCGCCCGAGGATGGTGCTGACAGGATCAATCCGCTCGCACTCATTTCACCTGACCCTCCGGGGGGAGTTTTACTGGCCAGGATGAAGGCATGGAACCGCCCGAACGCACGATGTCAGGCAGATTCGGCTGGGCGACCCCGGCCCAGCGGATCGAGGTCCAGCGGCGGAATGCCAGCCGCCTGCGCTTGCCAGTCGAGCACATCGCGCATCCGTACGGCCTGTCCGATGCAAATGACGGCGGGGGGCTCAAGCCGGGACGCCGCGATATCGGCCTCGATCGCGCCGAGGGTGGTTTCCAGCACGGTCTGATTGTCGGTTGTTGCGGTGCAGACGACCGCCACGGGTTCAGTCGCCGGACGTCCTGCGGCCATCAATCGAGCGGCAATCGCGCCGATATGTTTCATGCCCATGTAGATGACGATGACCTGGGACCCCTTGGCGATGCCGTGCCAATCCAGCGAGGTGGGCGTGTTGCCGGATTGGTCATGCCCGGTCACGAAGGTCACCGATTGGTTGACGTCCCGATGGGTGACGGGGATGCCTGCGTAGGCGAGCCCACCGATGCCTGCACTGATGCCGGGGATGATCCGGATCGGGATACCGTGCTGCACCAGCGTCTGCGCCTCTTCACCGCCGCGTCCGAATACAAAGGGATCACCTCCCTTGAGGCGCAGGACCCGTTTGCCGGCGCGGGCCAGTTCCACCAACCGCAGCGAAATATCGCGTTGTTTGGCCGAAGGCTTACCGCCGCGCTTGCCCGCGTAGATATGTTCGGCCTGCGGAGCCCAGTCTAGGATTGCCTCCTGCACCAGCGCGTCATAGATCACCACATCCGCTTGCCCAAGCGCATTGAGCGCATGCAGCGTCAAAAGGCCCGGATCACCGGGCCCCGCGCCACACAGCCAGACCCAACCAGGCTGCAATTCGGGCCACTGGCCCGTGGGAAGAGAGATCTTGGTCATGGCCCCGTTATGGACCGGCTTTGACAGCGGGAAAAGCCCAATGCCGACCTGCCTTTGTGGATTGGCGTCACGGAACACCGCCGCTAAGGTCCGCGCTATGACACGGACCCCCCAAACCAAGCTGAGACGCGGTTGGACCACCGGCGCCTGCGCGACCGCTGCGACCAAAGCAGCTCTTGAGGGGGTATGGGCGGGCGGCGTACCGGACCGGGTGCAGATCACCTTGCCAAAAGGCGAGACGCCGACCTTTGATGTGGTTGACAGCGCCACGGGCGAAGGCTGGGCCGAAGCCGCTATCCAAAAGGATGCAGGCGACGACCCGGACGTCACCCACGGGGCCATCATCCGCGTCCGTGTGGCTGCCTCGTCCGGTGGCGTGGTCTTCAAGGCGGGTGAGGGCGTGGGAACGGTCACCAAACCGGGCCTTCCGCTCGCCGTAGGGGAGCCCGCGATCAACCCCGTTCCACGCGCCATGATGGACGAGGTCGTGGCCGAGGCTGCCGTCGCGTTCAACCATTCGCCCGATGTGACGATCACCGTCTCAGTTCCCGGCGGAGAGGCTCTGGCTTTGAAGACATGGAATCCGCGTTTGGGCATCGAAGGCGGGATTTCGATCCTTGGCACGACGGGAATAGTCCGACCGTTTTCCTGTGCGGCCTGGATCGCCTCCATTCATCGCGGGATAGATGTGGCACGGGCCAACGGGCTGGCCCATGTTGCGGGATGCACGGGAAACACGTCGGAGAAGGTGGTGCAGGGCATGTTTGATCTTCCGGATCACGCAATGCTCGATATGGGGGATTTCGCCGGAGGTTTGTTGAAATACCTCGCCAGAGCACCGGAATCTAATCCGGTGAAAACGATCACTTTGGGCGGCGGGATAGGAAAGTTCACCAAACTCGCTCAGGGCCATCGCGATCTGCATTCCGGGCGTAGCCAGATCGACTTCGTCGCCCTTGCCGCCGAATTGGGCGAACCTGACGTGGCAAAGATGAACACCGCCCTGCAAGCCTATGAAACCATTGGCGTACCCTATGCTCAATGGGTGGCCCGGAACGCCCGCAAGACCGCAGAGGACATTCTCAAGGGCAGCGACATTCGGGTTCATGTCGTTGTGATCGATCGCGCGGGCGCTGTGGTGGGCGAGGCATGATTCTGCTTCTGGCCGGAACGCTGGAGGCACGCCAGATCGCCTGGGGTCTTGTTGATCAGGGGCTGCCGGTGGAGGCGTCCATGGCGGGGGCCACCCGCAAGCCAGAACGGTTGCCCTTGCCGACCCGGATCGGTGGGTTTGGCGGAGAGGACGGATTTCGCGCCTATCTGGCGGAAAAAGGGGTCACCAAAGTGCTCGACGCGACCCATCCCTTTGCCGCTCAGATCACCGACCGGACCGCACGGGTCTGCGCGGATCTGGCGCTGCCTTACTGTCAGTTGCTGCGGCCGGGATGGGTGCCGGAGAAGGAGGATGACTGGACCTTTGTCGATGCGCCTGACGCGGTCGCCCAGCATATCCCCCAACACGCGACAGTCTTCCTTGCCACGGGGCGACAGACGCTGGCGCAGTTCAAAGGCCTTCGGGGACGGCGCGTGCTGGCGCGGATCGTTGATCCGCCGACTGCGCCGTTCCCGTTTGAAGGCGGGGAGTATGTGATCGCCCGCCCACCGTTTCCGCTCGACCGGGAAGTCGATCTTTTCACTCAACTGGGCGTCACCCACCTTGTTGCCAAGAATGCAGGCGGGCCGGCAGGTGTTGCGAAGTTGACGGCGGCGCGGCAACTGGGCCTTCCGGTCATCATGATCAACCGGCCTGCGATGCCCGCTGCAACACGCGTCAGCACGGTGCAACAGGCGCTTGATTGGATCAAAACGGCATGAGCACCGTTGGGCGCATTATTGAAACTGAGGCCTGCGTTGAAGAGGGGATGGCGTGGCTCTCGGCCCGATGTCCACGGATGAAAGCAGCCTATGCCTTGACCGGGCCGCTGCCCCTGCGGCGCAAGCCGGACGGGTTTGCAGAATTGTTGTCGGCGATTGTCAGTCAGCAGGTCAGCACCGCGTCAGCCGCTGCAATCTGGGGCCGGATGGTCGACGCCGGCATGATCACGCCTGAGGCCTGCCGCGCGGCCAGCGCGGACGACCTGCGCGCCCTCGGCCTCAGCCGCCAAAAGATCCGCTACACGCATGAGCTTGCCCGGGCCGGGATCGATTATGTTGGGTTGCGGGACACACCAACGGACGATGTGATCCGCACTTTGGTCGCGGTTCCGGGGATCGGCACCTGGACGGCTGAAATCTACGCGATGTTCTCGCTCGGTCGGGCCGATGTGTTCGCGCCCGGCGATCTGGCACTGCAAGAGGCGGCGAAAGCGCTCTACGATCTGCCGGAGCGACCCAAGGAGGCTGCGTTTCGCAAAATGGCAGAGGATTGGTCGCCGTGGCGGTCGGTTGCAGCGCGGCTGCTCTGGGCCTACTACCGAGTGGACAAGGAACGGGAAGGGGTCCGATGACACGGGTTTTGACATCACAGCGCCGCGACGCGCTGTCCGGGGAGATGCGGTCGGCGGTGGTCTTTTTGCACGGTTACGGAGCGAACGGAGCTGATCTGATGGGTCTGGCTGACCCGCTGGGCGAACATTTGCCCGATACGGCGTTCTTTGCCCCTGACGCGCCCGAGGCCTGCGCCGGGGCGCCGATGGGCTATCAATGGTTCCCGATCCCTTGGATCGATGGCTCGTCCGAGGAAGAATCGCGGCAAGGCATGATGCGGGCTGCGGATGATCTCAACGCATATCTCGATGGCATCATGGTCGATGAGGACCTGCTGCCGGAACAGGTGATGGTGTTCGGGTTTTCGCAAGGCACGATGATGTCGCTGCACGTGTTGCCGCGCCGTGAAGATCCGGTTGCGGGGCTGTGTGCGTTTTCCGGTCGCTTGCTTGAGCCTGAGCTGCTCAAGGATGAGGTTGTGTGCCGCCCGCCGGTTCTGCTGGTCCACGGCGATCAGGATGATGTCGTGCCCGTGCAGTCACTGCCGGCCGCGGCAGAGGGCTTGCAAGAGGCGGGTTGGAAAGAGGTTTACGCCCATATTCAGAAAGGGACGGCCCATGGCATCGCGCCGGATGGCCTCTCTGTCGCATTGGCATTCATGCGCGAGCGTCTCGGCGTCGGCTGAGCTGGACGCGGCGGTGTTAACTATTTCTTAGCGGGTGGGAATTACGTAGGTTAGCGCTGCAAATGGTTCCTCGCGCCGGGAGATTTTCCCCGTGTTTAAACTCCTTGTGCCGACATCCGGCCGCCAATGGTTTCTCTTGGTTTTCACGACCACATTGCTGGTCTGCGCGCTGGTGGTGCCAGGAGTTTTTCTGTTGTTCGTCAATCCGTGGGAAAACATCAAGCCCGCCTTGCTCCTCGCCGTGTGCCTCTCTGTCCCGGTGGTGGGCGTCCTTTATGGATTGCTCGCCAAGATGGCGGAGATGGGTTTTGCGCTTCAGAAGATGGCGGTCACGGATCAGCTGACGGGTCTGCCAAATCGTGCGGCCTTTTATACCGCGGCCCTTGCTGACCCGCCCCTTATGGGTCCACATCTCGTCCTGATGCTTGATATCGATCACTTCAAGCAGGTGAATGATACGCATGGGCACCTGATCGGTGACGAATGTCTGTTCCTCGTCGCGCGGCATCTCGAAAGATATGTGCGGCCCGTTGATCAGGTCTGCCGCTACGGAGGAGAGGAGTTCGCCGTTGTCCTGCGGGATCAGGACCCGTCCTTGATCCACGAGATGTCCATGCGTGTGGCAGAAGGATGGACGTTCGACGCGTCCATTGGCCGGATCACGCTGACATTCTCAATCGGTATCGCATCCTGGACCCCGGATCAGCGGTTCGAAGAGGCGCTCCAGAACGCCGATACGGCGCTTTACCGCGCCAAAGAGATGGGCCGCGCACGAGCGGCGGTTTACGATGAGCCGGTCCCCGCCGATGCAATCGCAATGCAGGCTGGGTGACGTCCCGCGTCGTCCTGTCCTGCACCCTCCGTTCATACCACACAGTGACCTGCGTCGGAATGTGACAGCTCCGTGACTATATATTGCGCTTCACAGGGGCTTGTCAGGGTGAACCGCCAAGATATAGTCGAACCAAAGGCAGGAGCGGGGGCTCCCGCTCTGGTGCCGCAAGAGGCAGTCGGGGCGAGAGAGGACTCCCAAGCATGGATACGAATTTCAGGACTGATTTCGTAAGGCAACCCGCCGGGTTGAAACACCATCCAGCGTTGGTGCTGAACGCCGATTATCGTCCACTGTCGTACTATCCCCTGTCCCTTTGGCCGTGGCAGGATGCGGTCAAGGCCGCCTGGCTCGACCGTGTCGACATCATCGCCGAATATGATGAGGTCGCGCGCTCTCCGTCGATGGAAATCCGCATACCGTCGGTCGTCGTGCTCAAGGACTATGTGAAGCCACAAAAGAAGGTAGCCTTTACCCGCTTCAACCTGTTTCTGCGCGATGAATTCGCGTGTCAGTATTGCGGAGCAACGGGCGATCTGACCTTTGACCACGTGGTCCCCCGCGCCTCTGGCGGTGTTACCAGCTGGGAAAACGTGGTGGCGGCTTGTTCAAAGTGCAACCTCAAGAAAGGGTCGAAGTCGCTGCGCAATTCTGGCTTGTCCCTGCGCAAGCCGCCGCGCCAGCCCGGCGCTGAGCAGTTGCGCAATATGGGGCGGAAGTTTCCGCCGAACTACCTGCATGAAAGCTGGCTCGATTTCCTGTATTGGGATGCAGAGCTCGAAGCCTGATCCCCAAGGCCAGATCACCGCTAGACCTGAGCGCCAACCGGGGGTAGGAAGGCGGCGTTAGCGCTAACTACCTGTTGGAGTGCCTCATGGTCTCACGCGTCATTCCTGTTGAAGACTTCGATCTGGTGATTTTCGGGGGGACCGGTGATCTGGCCCGCCGCAAGATTTTGCCGGGCTTGTTCCGTCGTTTCCTGTCAGGGCAGATGCCCGAACAGAGCCGTATCATCGGGGCCGCCCGCTCTGATTTGGACAATCCAGGCTACCGGGAGATGATCCGTGATGCGATTGCGGAGTTTGGGGGGCCTGAAAAGTCCGAAACGGATCGTATTGACGCCTTTCTTGAGCAACTCCATTACGTCCCGGTCGATGCGAAAGGGGACGCGGGCTGGACGGAATTGCATGACCTCATTCGGTTTGAGGTGATCAACGCCTTCTACTTCTCCGTCGCACCTGGCCTGTTTGGCGATCTGGCGGAACGGTTGCATTCCTACGATATCGCCGATGCGGACAGCCGTGTCGTGGTGGAAAAGCCGTTCGGTCGCGACTTGGACTCCGCGCAGAAGTTGAACGAGACGCTGGCTGAGCATTTCAACGAAGCGCAGATTTACCGGATTGATCATTACCTTGGGAAAGAGACGGTCCAAAACCTGATGGCGGTGCGGTTCGGGAACGTTCTGTTTGAGCCGCTTTGGAACAACCACTACGTCGATCACATCCAGATCACCGTTGCTGAGACCGTTGGTGTCGAGGGGCGGGGGGCCTATTACGACAAATCCGGTGCCATGCGCGATATGGTGCAAAACCACCTGATGCAGTTGTTGTGCCTGATCGCGATGGAGGCGCCTTCGGTTTTCGGTGCAGATGCGGTGCGCGACGAAAAGCTCAAGGTGATCCGGGCCCTGCAGCATATCGAGCCACATCACATCGTGCGCGGACAGTATGATGCCCAAGGCAGCACGCCGTCCTACCGCGAGGAGGCGGGCGACCCACGCTCCCACACAGAAAGCTTCATCGCGCTGCGCTGTGAAATTGCCAATTGGCGGTGGGCCGGGGTGCCGTTCTACCTTCGTACAGGCAAAAAGCTGAAAGCCAGAACGTCCGAGATTGCGGTGGTGTTCAAAGACCTTGGCCATTCGATCTTTCCAGGCGACGAAGCGCGGCACCGCAACATCCTGTCCATCCAGCTTCAGCCCAATGAAGGCATCAACCTACAGGTGACGATCAAGGAACCCGGTCCCGGGGGCATGCGTCTGATCGATGTGCCGCTCGATATGACCTTCGCCGAAGCGCTTGGTCCGGAAGCCGAAGACAGCCCTGACGCCTATGAACGCCTGATTATGGATGTGATCCGTGGCAACCAAACCCTGTTCATGCGCGGCGATGAGGTTGAGGCCGCTTGGGCCTGGACCGATCCGATCATCGACGGCTGGAAAACCCGCAACGATGTGCCCAAGCTCTATGATCAAGGCTCAGCCGGGCCAGAGGACGCGATGGCGCTGATGCATCGCGAAAATCGGAAGTGGCGCGAAATTAAAGGCTAAGTCATGGAACTCATTGAATATCCTGATGCTGAGATGATGATGATCGACCTCGCCAATACGTTGGCGGGTGAACTTCGCAATTGTCTTGTCCAGCATGAACACGCCTCGTTTGCGGTGCCCGGTGGCACAACGCCCGGTCCGATCTTTGACAGTTTGTGCGACGCAGCAGGCATCGACTGGGCACGGGTCCACGTGTTGCTGACGGACGAACGCTGGGTGCCGGAGACCTCGGATCGCTCGAACACCAAGCTGATCAAGGAACGTCTTTTGACCGGCGCCGCGGCTGCGGCCACCTACGTGCCGCTCTATGGCGGGACCGAGACGCCGGAGGGGTCGCTGGACGACCTGGCCAAATCGCTTGAACCGGAGCTTCCGATCTCTGTGATGCTGCTCGGCATGGGCGCGGATATGCACACGGCCTCGATCTTTCCCGGCGCGGATCAGCTCGATGCGGCCTTGACCGGTGACGCGCCGCTTGTCGCGATGCGGGCCCCCGGTGCGCCGGAGCCTCGGATCACGCTCTCGGCCAAAGTGCTCAAGGGGGCGATGTCCCGGCACATCGTGATTGTTGGGGATGAGAAACGGGAAGCGCTTGAAAAAGCGAGGAAACTGTCTCCGGCTGAGGCGCCGGTTGCCGCAGTTCTTCCGGGATCAGTCGTTCATTGGGCGAGGGGATAAACCATGTGGGATAAACTCCGACACCATTATGAGACCGTCAAGGATCGCCACTTTGAAGACATGGTGGACGGGTCTCGCGCCGCGGCCTTTTCGGCGCAGACAGGCGATATGATCTTTGACTTTGCAAAGACGAATATCGATGAAGACGGGAGGGCACTTCTGATCGACCTGCTTGAGGAGGCAGGCGTAGCCGCCAAGCGCGACGCAATGTTCAAGGGTCAGAAAATCAACGAAACAGAAGGCCGCGCGGTGTTGCACACGGCGTTGCGCAACCTCGACGGTGGGCCAGTGATGGTGGACGGTCAGGATGTGATGCCCGGCGTTCTGGCCACGTTGGACGCGATGGAGGCTTTTGCCGCTGACGTACGATCCGGCGCGTATCAGGGGCAGGGCGGACAGATCACCGATGTGATCAACATTGGCATTGGCGGCTCGGACCTTGGGCCCGCCATGGCTGTTCAGGCGCTCAAGCCCTACCATGATGGGCCGCGCTGCCACTTTGTCTCAAATGTTGATCCGGCGGATATCGCATCGGTTCTGCGTGTCTGCGATCCGGCGACGACGCTTGTGATCGTGGCGTCCAAGACCTTCACGACGATTGAGACGATGACCAACGCCCGTACCGCCAAGGCGTGGATGGGGGAGGCCGTGGATCAACCCGCCGCACAATTTGCGGCCCTGTCGACGGCGGAAGACAAAACAGCAGAGTTTGGCATTGATCCGTCCCGCGTTTTTGGGTTCGAGGATTGGGTCGGCGGACGCTATTCCATGTGGGGGCCGATCGGCCTGTCGCTGATGATCGCCATTGGGCCTGAGGCCTTCCGCGCTTTCTTGCGTGGTGGCCAAGCGATGGACACGCATTTCAGAAGCGCGGCGTGGGCCGAGAATATGCCCGCGATGCTGGCGCTCGTCGGCATCTGGCACAATCAAGTCTGTGGCCATGCGACCCGCGCGGTGCTTCCCTATGACAACAACCTCGCGCGGCTGCCTGCCTACCTTCAGCAGTTGGAGATGGAGAGCAACGGCAAGGGCGTGAGCATGGATGGCGCTGATCTGGCGGTGAATTCCGGCCCCGTGGTCTGGGGCGAGCCGGGCACCAACGGCCAGCACGCGTTTTATCAGCTGATCCATCAGGGGACGCGGGTCATCCCCTGCGAATTTATGGTCGCCGCCCGCGGAGCGGAGGACGATCTGCACCACCAGCACCGACTTCTCGTTGCCAATTGTCTGGCGCAGTCGGAGGCACTGATGAAGGGCCGCACGCTGGATGAGGCGCGAGAGAAGGTCGCGGGCAAGTTCGAGGGCGACGAGCTGGAGCGGCAGGCGCGCCACCGCGTCTTTCCCGGCAACCGCCCGTCGACCACTCTGATCTACCCGACGCTGGACCCGTTCACCCTTGGCCAGATCATTGCCCTTTATGAACATCGCGTGTTTGTGGAGGGCGTGGTGCTTGGCATCAACTCCTATGATCAGTGGGGGGTTGAGCTGGGCAAGGAACTCGCCACGGCGCTGCAGCCGATCGTCGAAAGGGGCGATGCGAGCGGCAAGGACGGATCGACAGCGGCGCTGGTCAAAGCGTTGAAAACGCGAGGTCTTTGATCAGAGCGGGGCGGCGGGACAAGTCCCGCCCTACAGCTGCGTGGTGCCGTCGCGGCTTGCAAACGTGTCGCGTAGCACGTCCGGGAGCGGTTGTTTGATGTGATCGTCCGTGAGCGTGACGATCACCGCCGTACCGGTCGTCGTCAGGCGGCCCTCAACAAACACGCCATATTCCATCTTGAATGACGATGTGCGCATCTCCGATGTGCGGGCGGTCATGATGTAGCTGTCCCCCAGCTTAACCTCGGCCAGAAAGTCGAGCGTCACGGATTTCAGCACGTTCATCGGCGGTCGCTCTGATCCGCCATAGGCATGGACGCCGTAGTCCCGGAAGTAGTTGATGCGCAGGTTTTCGAACCAGCGCAGATACGCCGCGTTGTTGACATGTTGCAGCGCGTCGATCTCACCAAATCGGACCTTGTCGGCGAGCCCGTAACCCCACGGCTGCGGGATGCCCGCGTCCCGCAATGCAGGTCCGGTGAGGGGCGTCAGGAAGTGCATCAGACGGCGGCCGTGACGATGATTTCAACCTTGAAGCCCGGCGTGGCGAGTTTGGCTTCGCCGGTCCAGCGCGCGGGCGCGCAGCCTTTCGGCACCCAGGCGTCCCAGACCGCGTTCATATCGGCAAAGTCGGTGGCAATATTGGCGACCCAGATTTGCGCCGTCAGCAGCCTGGTCTTGTCGGTTCCGGCCTTGGTCAGCATCTCATCGACCTTCGCCAGCACAGCTTCGGTCTGTTCGGTCACGGTGCCGCCTTCGGCGCCCACCTGTCCGGCAAGATAAGCGATGCCGTTATGAATGACAGCTTGCGACATGCGCTGATTGGTGTCGATGCGTGTGATGTCAGACATGGGGGCTCCGTCGATTTTAGGGGAGTTCTGGAGCGGGTAACGGGAATCGAACCCGTAACTGAAGCTTGGGAAGCTTTCGTGATACCTTTTCACCATACCCGCGGCGCCGCCTTGGATACGCCGGGCTGCATGCGTCGTCAACGGGATTTGGCCGGCGCTAACCTGCAAGCCGAACCACAAAGCGCCCGCAAATTCGGCACAGATTTCAGATCTGAGCACGGGTCGAGCGGAAATCTGAAAACAAGCTGAAAGAACCGAAATTTCCATAAAACACAGGGCTTTTCGTTGACGGTAAGGGATGCCTGACCTTACCGTCGGGCCATTCCCTGATAGTTACGGGGAAGAACAACGATTTTTTCACCGCAACGACTTTTTGAGCGGAGTATTTATGTTTGAGACTTTTCTAAACGGCCTTTGGGCCGACCGGTTTCTTATTGCTGGAACCCTGGCCGCGATCCTCAGCATGGTCGCTTTCTATCCCTACATTCGCGACACATGGCGCGGCACCACGCAGCCCGACCGGGCGTGCTGGCTGATCTGGTCGGTGTTGGCGAGCATTTCCGGTGCCAGCAACCTGTATGAAGGGGCAGGGGCATCGATGGTCTTCATTGGCGCTCAGGTGCTTGGGACATTGATCGTCTTCGCACTGTCTATCACCCGCGGGTCCGGGCGGTTTCTTGATCACGGGAACGTGGTGATCCTTGGCGTCGCTGGGATCGGTCTGATCAGCTGGGCGATGATGGACACGGCGCTTTATGCACTGATGTTGTCGATCGGTGTCTCCGCGCTGGGTGGCTTGACCACTGCCTCTAAAGCCTACCGCTCGCCGACGTCTGAGACGGCAAGTGCTTGGGTTCTGCTGCTGGCCGCGTCGACTTTTGGTCTGTTTTCGGTCGGATCGACGGATCCGCTACTGCTGGCTTATCCGGTTTACCTCTTCGTGCTCTATGCGGGCATCCTTCTCGCTCAATTGGCGGGTCAGGCGGCTGAGGCGGAACGCGTTGAAGACGCCGCACGCGCGGTCCGGCGGACGATTGTACCGCCCCTGACGTCGCTCCCGGTCTTTGAACGAGCCACAGCGCCGGTTCCCATGCAGGACACATCACAAAGCGCTCGTCTGGCGGCGTAGGGCGCGCGCGCCGCAAGATCGAAGCGCTGTGACACACGCGCAGCCGGGTCCATGACGATCCGGCTGCGGTCGCGTGTCTCAGTCTTGAAGCAGGAGACACGAACTTCACTTGGTCGAAAGGCACGACTTAGGCTAACTCGCGCGGCGCCGGCGGCGTCTGCCGCCAGCTTCATCTCCGCCCGCCGTGTTGAAACTGACATCCGGCAGGGGCGCAACGGCCCAAAGGGTTGGAAAGGGGTCAGTGGCGTGGGGGATTGCGTTCGCGTTGACAAAGTGTTCCTGAAACTTCGGCTCAATCGCGGTTTCGACCTTGGTGATCTCGCGCACGGTCTTTTCAATCTCTGCCCGGGCCGCGTTGGAACATAGCGCCATCCGCGCGCCGGTTCCGGCGGCATTGCCCGCTGACGTGACCTTGTCGAGCGGGGCATCGGGGATCATCCCCAGCACCATCGCGTGTTTGGGTGAGATATGCGCGCCAAAGGCCCCGGCCAGCACCACGCGATCCACGGTGTCTGTCCCCATTTCGTCCATCAACAGCCGCGCCCCGGCATAGAGCGCGGATTTTGCCAGTTGAATGGCGCGAATATCGCCTTGGGTCACGGTGACAAGCGGCCCGCCCTCGGCGGTGCCATCATAGATCACGTAGGAATGGGTGCGCCCGTCTTCGATACAGCGGGATGTACCGGTCTGGGCTGGCGACCCGATGAGGCCCTTGGCGTCGAGCAATCCCGCCATCCGCATCTCAGCCACGGCCTCGATGATGCCAGAGCCACAAATGCCGGTGACGCCCGTGGTCGCAATCGCTGCGTCAAAGCCCGGATCGTCGGACCAAAGGCCACATCCGATGACCTGAAAGCGCGGTTCTTTTGTCGAAGGATCAATCTCAAGCCGTTCAATCGCACCCGGCGCGGCCCGCTGGCCGCTGCTGATCTGTGCGCCCTCAAATGCAGGTCCGGTGGGCGACGAACAGGCGAGGACCTGGGATTTGTTGCCCAGCAGGATTTCCGCGTTGGTGCCGACATCGACGACCAACGTCAGCTCATCCTGTTTGCCCGGCGCCTCGGACAAGGCCACGGCGGCGGCATCGGCGCCCACATGGCCCGCGATGCACGGCAGAACATAGACGCGGCCTGCCTCGTTCATGGAATTGATATCAAGGTCGGCCACATGCAGGGACAGGGATTTGGACGTGGCCAATGCAAAGGGGGCCTGGCCCAGCTCAACCGGGTCGATGCCCAGCAACAGGTGGTGCATCACCGGGTTGCACACGAACACCGCTTCCATGATCTGCTGCGGCTTGATCCCGGCCTCTGCCGTCAGCGTTCCGATCAACGCATTGATCGCGGTGCGCACCGCATCCGTCATCTCAACCGCGCCGCCGGGGTTCATCATCGAATAGCTCACCCGGCTCATCAGGTCTTCGCCGAACCGGATCTGCGGGTTCATGATCCCGCTGGACGCGGCGACTTCGCCCGTGGCGAGGTCTGTCAGATGCGCGGCGATGGTTGTCGAGCCAAGGTCGATTGCGACACCGTAGATCGGGCGCTCATAATACCCCGGCGCGATGCCAAGGATGCGGTGGGTGTCTTCGTCGTGGTTGCGGTGCAGGACGACCGTGCAGCTCCATTTGCCTTTGCGCAGCATCGGCTGCAGACGGCGGAGCACGGAAATCCCGGCCTCGACCTTTTCAATGCCCCATTGATCTTTCAGCGCCTGCGCCAGCCGTTCCAGATCGCCCGTGGGTGTGTGCATGTCTGGTTCAGCCACTTCCACGAAGTAGGGCCGGGTGGCGGGGTCCATGATCATGGGCCGGGCCGAGGCGGATTTGCGGACGACCTGCTTGTGGACCTGGCTTTCAGGCGGCACATCAATGACGATGTCGCCTTGCACCGTCGCCTGACAGCCCAGACGACGACCTTCTTTCAAGCCGCGCTTGTCATCATAGCGTTGCTCAACCGCGTTCCAGTCGGACAACGCACCGTCCTTTGCCGTGAGCCCGTGTTTGGGAAACTCACCATAGCTCGGCATGATCTGGCATTTGGAGCAAATCCCGCGCCCGCCGCAGACGGAATCAAGGTCCACGCCCAACTGTCGCGCCGCCGTCAGAACCGGCGTGCCGACGGGGAACCGGCCACGTTTGCCGGAGGGTGTGAAAACGACGAGAGGGTCTTGAGACATTGAAAACTCCTGTGCGCTGGGTGCACCTTAGCGCCCTGAACGTCCCCAAACAGCCAGCCCGCGCCGTCTTTTTGTTCAGGACCGTCATGAGGTTGGTTTGATGAGCCGCGCGACGAGCGTCGGCTACGCCGCCAACCGCCGCGCCGCCGCCCGCAGCAACGCCCTCGAATACATCCGGTGGGGTCCTATGAGCAGTCGCGCAAGCAGCGGCGGACGGTCAGCCTCATTCCCGGGCACTATCGCCGATCCAAAGAAGAGCCGCGTGCCAGCTGGCTCCTGTGCCACAGCAAACCACGACCGGGTGGCGCCGCCCACGTCACACATCAGGAGTTCGCGTTCGCTGACATCCTCGACGATCCAGGCGGCAAAGGTGCTGATCCCGTCCCGCAGCCGACTGGCGTCCCATTGTGTCGATTTGCCAATCAGACCGACCCGCAGGATTGCCTTTTCAGCCCGAAACAGCGGTGTGGTGTAGAAGGCTTCTATATAGTCCCAAAGGTCCACATTCTGCGTCAGGGCGCAAGTAAAGGCGTCGGTGTAGCACCTGTCTTGCTGGGCATAGCGCTGCAACAGCGCGTGCTGCGGCAGCGCCGCTTCGCGGATATCGGTCATGAGCGGTGGTGAAAGATAAAGCCTAGCGTGTTCATCAAAATTTGCGCCGCGAGGATCGCGGTCGACCCGGTCGGGTCGTAATCCGGTGCGACCTCCACCAGATCGAGGCCGACAACTTCGTGGCGCTTCGCAGCCTCCTGCATCATCTCAAGCACATCATAGTAAAGAAACCCGCCATGGGATGGCGTGCCGGTTCCCGGTGCGATCGACGGACAGAACGCGTCGATGTCGATGGTGATATAAAGCTTTGCCCCCTTCGGGATCCGCGCGATGGTTTCGACCGCTCCGAGTTTGCGCTGCTGGCGGACTGACAGGATGTCTGAGCCCATAGCCCGCGCGTCTTCATAGCCTTCTTTGGCCGTGGAGCTGACATTGCGAATGCCCACTTGCGTGAGGCCGGTGACGTAATCCTTCTCAGCCGCCCGACGCATCGGGTTGCCGTGGCCGTAGCGGACGCCATGCCGTTCATCGACGAAATCGAGGTGTGCGTCGATTTGCAGGATGTGGATGTCTCCCTGCTGATCAAAGGCGTTGATGCAGGGGATGTTGATCGAATGATCGCCGCCGATTGTCACGGGAAGGGCGCCCGCCGCCAACGCCGCCCGGACACCCGCTTCGATATTGGCGTGGCTCTTCTGGGTGTCGGTGTGCACGATATCCGCGTCGCCCATATCCACGATCCGCATGTCTTCGCCCAAGTAAGTGGCGTCATCTTCGTGGTCGTAGGCGCCCGCATGGCCAAAGGAAAAGAGCGTGGACGCTTCGCGCACCGCCCGCGGGCCAAATCGCGCGCCTGCACGAAACTGAGTGCCAAAGTCGAACGGCGCCCCCAGCACGGCCACATCCGCCTCGATCTTCGACCAATCCTCGACATAGGGCTTTTTGGCGAAGGTTGAGATGCCCACGAAGGGCAGGTTCAGGCGGCCCCGGTCATAATCGTTTTCAGATCCGTGTGTCATAGGCCGAACCGTGACCGCAAAATCCGGGGCGATCAAGCGGTGCAGACGCAAAATGCGCCCTTTCGCCCATGCAGCATCCATGCGATAGGAAATTGCCAAACGATGCCCTCCCAAGGAGAGACCCATGGAGATTCGCGAGGCCCTCACATTCGATGATGTTCTGCTGGTGCCGGGGGCGTCGAGCGTTCTGCCCAGCACCGCCGATACGCGGACGCGGGTGACGCGGGCGATTGACCTCAACATTCCGCTGTTGAGTTCCGCAATGGACACGGTGACCGAAGGGCGCATGGCGATTGCCATGGCGCAGGCGGGCGGCATGGGGGTGATCCACAAGAACCTCAGCGTCGAGGAACAGGCGCGCGAAGTTCGGCGGGTGAAGCGATTTGAAAGCGGCATCGTCTATAATCCCGTGACACTCAGCCCCAACGATACGCTGGCTGACGCCAAGGCATTGATCGAGCGCTACAACTTCACTGGCTTCCCCGTGGTCGACGAGAACGGACGTGTCATGGGCATTGTGACCAACCGCGACATGCGCTTCGCGACAGCGGATGATCAGCCAGTCAGCACCATGATGACGAGCGAAGACCTCGCTATTCTGGCGGAACCTGCCGACCGCGAAGAGGCGATATCGCTGATGAAGGCCCGGCGGATTGAAAAGCTGCTCGTGACCGATGCAGACGGCAAACTGACTGGGTTGCTGACGCTCAAGGACACGGAGCAAGCGGTGCTCAATCCGACCGCGTGCAAAGACCAGCTGGGCCGGTTGCGCGTTGCCGCGGCCACATCCGTGGGCGACGCCGGCTTTGAACGGACCGAGGCGCTGGTCGATGCAGGTGTCGACATCGTCGTCATCGACACCGCCCACGGCCATTCCGAGGGCGTGATGGAGGCCGTGCGCCGGGCCAAGGGGTTGTCAAACGAGGTCCAGATCATCGCAGGCAACGTGGCGACAGGTGAGGCGACGAAGGCGCTGATCGATGCGGGGGCGGACGCCGTGAAGGTCGGTATCGGGCCAGGCTCAATCTGTACAACGCGCATGGTCGCGGGTGTTGGTGTGCCTCAGCTGACAGCGATCTCAGATTGTGCGGAAGCAGCCGGGGATGTGCCAGTGATCGCTGATGGCGGCATCAAGTTCTCGGGCGATTTTGCCAAGGCCATCGCAGCGGGCGCGTCTTGTGCTATGGTCGGTTCGATGATCGCCGGGACAGATGAAAGCCCCGGAGAAGTGATTTTGTATCAAGGCCGTAGCTTCAAGAGCTACCGTGGCATGGGCAGCCTTGGTGCGATGGCCCGCGGCTCAGCGGACCGGTATTTTCAGAAGGACGCGGCCAGCGACAAGCTGGTGCCGGAAGGGATCGAAGGTCAGGTCCCCTACAAAGGCTCGGCAAGTGCGGTTGTGCACCAATTGGTGGGCGGTCTGCGGGCTGCGATGGGCTATACCGGCAACGCCACCGTTGAAGAAATGCGGACAAATTCCCGCTTTGTGAAGATCACGGGGGCGGGGCTCAAGGAAAGTCATGTCCACGACGTTCAGATCACCCGCGAAAGCCCGAACTATCGGGTGATGTAATGACCCCAGGGGCGCGGGTCGCCGCAGCGATTGAGGTTCTGGACGATATTCGAGCCGGCCGCGCTGCAGAAGTGGCGTTGTCGGGCTGGGGCCGCGCGCATCGGTTCGCCGGGTCCAAGGACCGCGCAGCGATCCGCGATCATGTCTTTCAGGCGCTGCGTTGCAAACGGTCCTATGCCTGGCGCGGCGGGGCTGAGACAGGGCGGGGGCTGATGCTGGGCTGGGCGCGTGAGGCGGGTAAGGTC
>JBCBCS010000005.1:0-38770 GCA_038530475.1 Pseudomonadota bacterium | reverse complement strand
GTGTTTGGTGAAGCGGGTCAGATCCTCCCCGATGGCGCGCCGATCGGGTTGATGGGCGGTGATCCGGCCACTGCTCAAGCGATTTTGACCGAAAGCGCGCAAGGTTCGGCCTCCCCTCTCACTGAATCGCTTTATCTTGAGGTCAGGGACAGGCAAAGTGCCGTGGACCCCGCAGAGTGGTTCGCGTTTCAGTGATCGGGCCCCTTGCATGAGGCGCAGGTATAGGATGGGAAAAACGAGATGAAGAAATTTGCAGTTGCCGCCACGGGCGGCATCCTTTTGGGGGCGGTTGCCACGACGCAGATCGCCGGTCCGCTGATCGCGCAGGAAAACGCCAACAATGCGAGCGTCTATGAACAGCTTGATCTGTTCGGTGACATCTTTGAACGCATCCGCGCCCAATATGTCGAAGAGGTGGATGAAGCTGCGCTGATCGAGGCTGCGATTGACGGGATGCTGACCTCACTCGATCCCCATTCCAGCTATCTGTCCCCGGAAGATGCAGCCGACATGCGCGAACAGACCCGTGGTGAGTTCGGCGGGCTGGGCATCGAGGTGACGCAGGAAGAAGGATTCGTCAAAGTCGTTTCCCCCATTGATGGCACCCCGGCCTCTGAGGCCGGGATCGAAGCCGGTGATTTCATCACTGCGGTCGATGGGGAAAACCTGCTGGGTCTGACGCTTGATGAAGCGGTTGAACTGATGCGCGGCCCGGTCGGGTCCGAAATCGTGATCACCGTTGTGCGGGAAGGTGTTGATCCGTTCGAGGTATCGATCATCCGCGACACCATTCAGCTGACAGCGGTGCGCAGCCGGGTTGAAGGTGAGACTGTTGTGCTGCGGATCGTCACCTTCTCTGACCAGACCTATCCCAGCCTTGAAGAACAATTGGCCGAACAGGTGGCCGAGGCTGGCGGGATTGAGAACGTCAACGGTTTCGTCATCGACCTGCGCAACAACCCCGGCGGACTTTTGAACCAGGCGATCCAGGTGTCCGACGCATTTCTTGACGCGGGTGAGATCGTTTCCACGCGGGGCCGTCTGCTGAGCGATGGACAGCGCTGGAACGCACGGGAAGGTGACCTTGCACAAGGCTTGCCGATTGTCGTTCTGATCAATGGCGGATCGGCGTCGGCATCTGAAATCGTGGCGGGCGCTTTGCAGGACCACCGCCGTGCGATCGTGATCGGCACCAATTCCTTCGGCAAAGGCTCTGTTCAGACGGTCATGCCGCTGCGCGGTGACAGCGCCATGCGGTTGACGACGGCGCGCTATTACACGCCATCCGGCCGGTCCATCCAATCGCTCGGGATCAGCCCTGACATCATCGTCGAGCAGCCGCGCATCGATCCCAACGCCGCGGAAGAGGACGAGGCCGAGACAGGCTTCATCCGGTCGGAGGCCGATTTGCGGGGTGCGTTGGACAATGACAGCCTGTCCGAGGATGAAATCCAGCAGATCGAAGCAGATCGTTTGCGCGCCGAAGATGCCGCCGCCTTGCGCGAAGAGGACTACCAGCTGGCCTATGCCATCGACATCCTCAAGGGCCTCAGCGCGCTGGGATCGCAGAACTAAATCTCCCCCTTGGGAGGAATGCGCCGCCGGGATATCCTCGGCGGCGTTTTGATTTGGAGCCTTGAATGACCCCCGAAGAGATCGCAGCCCTGCCCTACCGTCCCTGCGTCGGCCTAATGATCGTCAATGGTGACGGGGGCGTGTTCGTGTGCCAGCGCGTGGACCGGTTCAAGGACGCATGGCAGATGCCCCAGGGCGGCATTGATGCAGGCGAAGATGTGGAGACTGCGGCGCTCCGGGAACTTGCTGAGGAAACCGGGATCACGCCGGACCTTGTGACGATCGAAGCGATCACGGATGAGTGGATTCCTTACGATCTTCCGCATGATATCGTGCCGAAAATCTGGAAAGGGCGCTATCGCGGTCAGGAGCAGAAGTGGGTTCTCTTGCGCTATCGTGGGCGCGACGACCAGATCAATATTGTGCAGGATCATCAGGAATTTTCAGAATGGCGGTGGATGCCTGCCAAGGAACTGCTTCCGAATATCGTCCCATTCAAGCGGGACGTGTACGCCCGCGTGCTGGAGTTATTCGGAGACAAGATATGAAATCGACCGCCCTTGCGACCTTGATCGCGCTGACCGCGTCCTCAGCCTCAGCGCTCAGCTGCAATTTCGGCAACGTGCAATCCGCCTGGCACGAGGTTGAGGCACACGGGCTTCCGACGCAGCTTGTCCAAGGAACATTCGATATGCGGGAGGCATGGCGGTTGTTCGAAGAGGAAGACTACGCGCTGCGAGGACAATTTCGAGGCGTCGCGATCGCGTCTGATGGGTCCACGCAGCCACTTCAGCTTGATGTTCTTATTCAGGGTGCCTGTATCAACGGCGACTGTGGCTATCTTCGACCGGGAGAAGAGGTGCTGACCTTCCTCGTCAATGACCCGGCGGTCACGTTCCCCGTTTCCCACTCCTGGCCGTGCAGCAGTTATCCGATGGCCCCAACGCAGGAAAACCGCGATGCAATGCTGACCTGCATGACCGCCGGGCCGTGTGAGGCGGAGTTCAGGAATTAATGCGATCGTTTGTTCGCACTCTTGTCTTTTCGGCCCTTGCCAGCTTGTCCGCCGTTCACGCACATGCGTTGTCCTGCATCCGACCCGACGTGGCACAGGCCTTTCAACACGCATCAGATGCTGAAGAAGACTACATGGTATTGCTGGGATCGATCTTCGTTCCCATGGTGCCGCCCCGGTCCCAGACCGGCGATCAGTTCAACCCGGAGCCTGTGACAGTGCAGGCGTTCTTTTCCGGACAGGCGCTTGGCGTGGATGGGTTTCAGCCGATTGAGGATCTGGTGATCAACGTGACGATGGGCTGCGCCGGGCCGTGGTGCGGCGTGTTGCGTCAGGGTCCGTCCGATATCCTCGCGTTCGTTGAGATGACGGAGACCGGCCCAAGTCTGATGGTCGATCCCTGCTATACCGAGGTCTTCCAACCAAACGCGTCCGACATCGCGCGGGTGCAGGCCTGCATGCGCGGCGAGGGCTGCGAGCCGCTTTAGCGGCGGGTGCGTTTCACTTTTCGGGCCGTCTTCGCCGATTTCTTCTTTGCCTTTGTCGCCTTGCGTCCCCCGGATTTGCGTGGGGGTTTGCCGCGGCTCTTGGATGGGCCACGCGGCAGGGCTTTGCCCTCAAGCTCCACCAGCTCGACGATGAGCCCCCCGGTCACTGGCGCGGCCTCTGTCAGCTTGACCGTCGCGCGCTGCCCGACCGAGATGATGCGGCCGCTATCGGCCCCCATGAGCGTCTGGCTGTCCCGGTCATAATGGAAATACTCACCGCCCAGGTTGCGCATCGGGATCAACCCGTCCGCACCGCTTTCATCGAGCCGGACGAAGACACCGAACTTGGCAATCCCACTGATCCGGCCCTCCATCACCGCGCCGACCCGGTCGCTGAGGAAGGCGGCAAGATACCGGTCGGTCGTGTCCCGCTCTGCCATCATTGAGCGGCGCTCCGTCGCGGAAATCGCCTCAGCGGTTTCCTGCAACCGGTCGGTGTCTTCTGGCGATAGCCCGTCATCACCCCAGCCATGCGCCGTGATGAGCGCGCGGTGCACGATCAGGTCAGCGTAGCGCCGAATGGGAGAGGTGAAATGCGCATAGGATCTTAACGCCAGCCCAAAATGACCAAAGTTTTCAGGGTTGTAATAGGCCTGAGTCATGGACCGCAGCGTCGCCATGTTGATCAGTTCCGCCTGTTCTGACCCCTCTGCCTGCGCCAACAAGCGGTTGAGGTGCGCGGTCTTGAGCACTTGCCCCTTGGCTAAGGTCAGTCCCGACGCCTCGGCCGTTTCGCGCAGGGCATCCAACTTGTCCTGATCCGGCTCTTCATGGACGCGGAACAACAAGGGAGTGCGTTTCGCGATAAGCGTTTCCGCCGCCGCGACATTGGCAAGAACCATGAACTCCTCGATCAAGCGGTGCGCATCCAACCGGTCCTTGAAGGCCACATCGGTCACGTCGCCCGCGTCGTTCAGGACGATCTGGCGCTCTGGCAGGTCTAGCTCAAGCGGTTGACGCACGGCGCGGGCTTTTCGCAAGGCGGCGTAGCAGTCGTAGAGGGGGCGGATTACGTCCTCCAGAAGCGGCGCGACCTTCTCGTTGACGTCACCGTCGATTGCCGCCTGCACTTCCTCGTAATTCAGCGAGGCCGGGGATTTCATCAGCCCCCGGACAAACCGGTGGCTGGTCTTGTTGCCTGACGCGTCGATCTTCATTTCAACGGCAACACAGGCCCGCGGCACACCTTCATGGAGCGAGCACAGATCACCAGACAGGCGGTCCGGCAGCATCGGTACGACCCGGTCCGGGAAATAGGTGGAATTGCCCCGTTTACGCGCTTCGCGATCAAGGGCTGAGCCTGGCGTGACATAATGCGCCACATCCGCGATCGCGACCCAAAGGATAAAGCCGTCGCCCTCCGGGATCACACAGCAGGCGTCGTCATGGTCGCGCGCATCCCACGGATCAATCGTGATGAGGGGGAGCTCGCGCAGATCTTCCCGTCCCTTGAGGCCAGCGGGCTTCGCCCGGTCTGCCTCTTCAATCACCTCATCCGGAAAATGGTCCGGGATATCGTGCTGATGGATTGCGATGAGTGACACGGCGCGCGGCGCCGATGGATCCCCCAACCGGCTGACGATCCGGGCTTTGGGCAGCCCAAGGCGGCCTTTGGGGCCGGCCTGCTCGGCCTCGACAAGCTCGCCATCCTTGGCTCCGCCTGTGGCGCCAGCAGCGATGATCCATTCCTTGTTCGATCCTTTGTCGACAGGCAAAAGACGCCCGCCCTCGGAGCCCGCCCGAAACACGCCGAGCAGGCGAAGCGGGTTCGATCCGATCTTGCGGATAAGCCGGGCGGTATAGGCGTGATCCTCGTCGCTGACCTCTGTCAGACGGCCCAGAATACGATCGCCTTCTCCCAATGCGGGATCGGAGGCACGGGGGATCAGCAGAATGCGCGGGACAGGCCCGTCCCCGGCCCATTCCATCGGCCGCGCAAACAGGTCGCCATCGGCGTCCGGCGCGCCCACTTCCAGCACGCTCACTGGGGGCAGCTTATCCGGGTCGCGGTAAGACGACTTGCGCTTCTGAAGACGGCCCTCGTCTTCTAGCTCACGCAAGATCCGCTTCAGATCAATCCGCGCGGCCCCCTTGATCCCGAAGGCACGGGCGATGTCACGTTTGGCGGTTGTGGTGGGGTTCTCCGCGATCCAATCGAGGATCTCGGCCTTACTGGGAAGACGTGTCATGCCACGTGCCTAGCATGCCTGCGCAACGGGTGTGAGGCTCTTTCGTCTTTGGTTTCCAAATACTCACTGAAACCTCGCAATCAGAGCAAAGGCACGCCGGTTGCGCCCACAATTTTTCGTCGAAAAATTGGCCCGCCCGCAGCATGCGCCTTCGCCGTCAGGCGAAGTAGTCCTGCAGAATACGCAGATACACGGCCTTCAACTGGGCGATTTGGTCCACCGGCACGCGTTCATCGACTTGATGCATGGTCTTGCCCACCAGACCGAATTCCACCACCGGACAATGGTCTTTCACGAACCGCGCATCCGACGTGCCCCCGGTGGTCGACAGGACCGGTTTCACGCCCGTCTCCGCCTCAACAGCGGCCGCAACCAGATCAGACAATGGCCCAGGTGGCGTCAGAAAGCTCTCGCCCGACACCTGCACCTCAAGCGCGATCTGGACGCCAAAATCGGCCTGCACCTTTTCGATGTGCGCCTCAATCCAAGATTGGACAGAGCTTGAGGAATGCAGGTCGTTGAAGCGAATATTGACGCTCGCGCGCGTGGCGGCCGGGATCACGTTTGTCGCCGGGTTTCCGGTATCCATGGTGACAATGGCGAGGGTCGAGGGATCGAAATGATCCGACCCGGAGTCGAGCGGTTCTGACGCCAAACGATCCATCAGCCGTGCCATTGCCGGAAGCGGGTTGTTGGCACGGTGGGGATACGCCGAATGACCCTGTTTGCCATTGACGGTGATGTGGACTGTCATTGACCCGCGTCGGCCCACCTTAATCATCTCGCCCATAACCTCAGGGCAGGTTGGCTCCCCCACGAGGCAATCGGTCATCGCCTCGTCGTGCTCAGCCATCCAATCGAGGATTGCGATCGTCCCGTCCTTGCCCGGCCCCTCTTCATCGCCGGTAATCGCGAGGATCACCGCGCCATCGGGTGGCGTGTCCTGCACAAAATCAACGGCGGCTGCCGCGAAGGCCGCGACTCCGGATTTCATGTCCGTCGCGCCGCGACCGTAAAGGATGCCGTCGCTGAGGTCGGCGCCAAATGGATCGACGGTCCAGGCCGCCAGATCGCCGACCGGAACCACATCGGTGTGACCGTTGAAGCCGAACGACCGGTTCGCGCCACGTGTCCCCCAGCGGGCGTAGAGGTTCGGTGTGCCGTTTCGGTCAATCCGCCACGTCTTAAATCCAGCATCGGACAGCAACGCATCGAGCAGTTGCAAAGCGCCGCCCTCTTCCGGGGTGACGCTGGGGCATCTGATCAGGTCAGCGGTCAAAGAAATCGGATCGATCGACATGAGGTCTCCTTTGGCTCCGGGTTATCGCGCCGGGGGGATTGATGCAAACCCGCCTGTCGATGTGGCTCTCTCGCCACAGATTTCGCGTGACGTGAAGGTAATGCCCTCGTTTTCCACGGAAATTTCAGACCGTTAACATATAGTTAACACAATAAAATGGACCTGAGGCAGGCCAGACATCGAGCGGGCACCACATAGCCCAAAGGCTGCAACGACAGCCACAAGATATAGACGCACGACCCGCACCAAGACGGGCGGCGTTGTCTGACGTGTCTCACCGATCAGGTGGGCTGAGATGGTTGCTGGCGTAGAGCTGGACTACAATACGAATGCATCGGCCATCCAGATGGCCGAAACCATCATGGGCAATGGTGTCACGGTCGTGGACGCATCCTATACCGGGTCCAGCTATTCTTCTGCCATTTACAGCAATGGCGATACGGTCTCTGACTACGTCACCCCGGGTGACACCGGCGTCATCTTCTCAACCGGATCTGCGACACGGTTCACTAACGACGACGAAGACGAATCCAATCTATCCTCGCAAACGAGCGTGAACAGCAACGGACCGAATGGCGATCCCGGCTTCAACGCGCTGGTCGGGGGGCAAACGTTTGACGCCTCCTATATCGATATCGACTTCATCGCTGACCCGAACATGGACACGATGACGATGCAGTTCGTGTTCTCGTCCGATGAATATCCGGAATACTCAAACTCAATCTACAACGACACAGTCGGTGTATGGATCAACGGGGTGAACGTTCCGCTGGCCGTCGGTGATGGCAGCACGGCCGTTCAGTCGGTCAATCAGAACAACAACATCAACCTCTATAACGACAACACCCAAGACCAATACAACACGGAGATGGATGGCTTCACGATCACGATGACGCTGACCATCCCGATCACGCCCGGTGGACTCAATTCCATCCGGATCGGCATCGCCGACACAGCCGACAGCAACTACGATTCCAACTTGCTGATTGCCGCCGATTCCGTTCAGGCGATGCTGGTTGCGGATCAGGACTACGTCACCATGCGGGAGGGTGTCACCAAGACGGTCGACATCCTTGGCAACGACGTCAACAACACGACCGGCAGCCTAGTCATCACCCATATCAACGGGATCGAGGTCAATGGAACCGATCCGATCACGCTGCCGACCGGTCAGATTGTGGTGGTCAATCCTGACGGCACCATCGACATCACCACAGATGCTGATTTCGAAGTCTCCAGCTTTACGTACCAGATCGATGCGGTCGACAGTAACGGGGATGTCCTTGAAACCGATGTTGGCTTTGTCACGGTCGAAACCATCCCCTGTTTTGTTGCCGGAACGATGATTGAGACGGACACCGGCCCGCGCCCGGTTGAAGCTTTGGTCCCGGGCGATCTGGTTCTGACCCGCGATGATGGGCTTCAGCCCTTGCGCTGGACGGGACAGCGGCAGGTGCCTGCGACGGGGAAAATGGCCCCCATTCGGATCGCCGCCAACGCGCTTGGTCAGCATGACACCGTCATGCTGTCGCCCCTGCACCGGGTGATGGTCAGCGACGCCATGGCAGAGCTCATGTTCGGGGAGGCTGAGGTCCTCGTCGCCGCGCGGGATCTGGTCAACGACACCACCATCCGGCCCGCGCCAGGCGGCGAGGTGACATATGTCCACCTTTTGTTTGACCAGCACCAGGTTATCTATTCGGACGGGCTTGCCACCGAAAGCTTTCTGCCCGGACCACAGACGTCCAAATCGTTCGAGGCTGAAATTGTCGACGAGATTTGCACGCTCTTCCCGGAACTCGATCCTGTCAGCGGTGACGGCTATGGCCCCGCCGTGCGACCGCTCTTGAAGCGGTACGAGGCCGAGGCGCTTTTGCGGCGGGTGGCCTGACGCATGGCGGTATCGTGGCTCGGCACGCGCTCTGCGCAGGGGCAGGTCTTTGACCCATCAGCGCTCGGACAGGCGGGGCGCGTCCGGACGGACGATATCTCACCCATCCCGAAGGGCAGTCTGCTGATCGAAGCGGTTTGCGGACCCATGCTGCATCCGGTCCACCTGCTGCGGTATCGCGCCTTGGATCCATGGACCATCAGTCTTTCTGTCAGCCTTGAAACGGACGGCACGGTGCGGCTTGTGATGCGTCTGGCAGAGCGGCGGATCGAGACAAAGCTGCGCACAGACCTTGGTCGCGCGACCCAAGATGCCGTTCTGACCTTCGTCTGGGATGCGCCGGGCCGGATCGGGACACTCACGGCCTACGTTCCGGAAACAGGTGATCTTTGGCAGACCCGTGTGCGGGCGCCATTTCCCCTGAGCATTGCGGATTGCCATCGGATCATAACCGCGCCTGACATGTGCCAGATGGACAGTTCGGTTACCTTCGCGGCACTGGCTGTCGGGCGATGTCCAGTCGGGCCGATGCCGGGTCTCTGCGGTTTGTCCGCGATCGACACACCACTTGGTCTGACCTTGTTGCGTGATCTGAAACCCGGTGACCTTGTGTGCGTCGATGATGGCGATGCTTTACCTGTCATATGGTCGGGCGCTGTGACGCTTCCCGCATTGGGGCACTTCGCGCCAATGCGCCTGCGCCGCCCCTATCTGGGCCTGTGGGAGGACCTTACAACATCGGGCGATCAGCGGGTCTGCCTGTCCGGGTCCGAGGTTGAATACCTCTTTGGAGAAGAACGGGTCACCACCGCTGTTCGGCACCTGACCATCCGCAACTGCGCCACCCCGCTCCTGCCGCAACCCGGTGTCGTGACATACCATCAGATCCTGTTGCCCCGTCACGCCATGATCTCAGCCAATGGGGCGGCGGTTGAAGCGTTCGACGCGTCATCGCTGACCTCAAATCCGGTGCCCATCCGTGGGTCTGTCCTGTCGGCGCTGCCCCATGCCCTTTGGCCAAATCAACAGCCGCTCGCCGCACCAATTCTGCAAGGCTATGAAGCACTGACATTGACCGGCGTGATGATCGGCTAGGCGTCCTGATCAAAGAACGGCGTCATCTGCGCAACGATCACTGCATTCTCAGCGAGCGCGCGCTGCATCAGGCCCCGCTCTTCGTCCGGGATGTCATGCCCCTCGGCCAACCGCTCATCCAAGGTGCCGTAGCCTGAGACGTCCAACGGGGCGAGGTCAGCCTGCTTGAGGATCGCCACCGTTTCGCGAACTGCTTCTGCTTCGTCCACGCCAGAGGCATAGACCATCAAGGCCGCACCCGTGCTGCCCTCCGGCAATCCGTCGCCATCCTTGCGTCCCACATCCACCAGCAATGTGTACACCTGCTGGCGCGACTTTTTCTTCTGTTTCGCGTCTTTGGCCATAGCGCGTTGGTGCGGGTGCGGCCAATGGTTGTCAAGCGCCGGGTCCAAAGCGCCGACCCACCCAGATGAGAAGAGCAGCGCCGCCTGCGCCCACAATCAATTGGGGCAAAAAGCTGCGTTCTGCGTAAATGCCGAGCAGGCCGAGGATTGCATTCAGTACGACCGCCCCGACAATGCCGAGCAGGATGTTCGCGATGATCCCCGTCTTCGCGTTCATCACGTTGCTGGCGATCCAGCCGGCCAAACCACCGACAATAATTGATGCGATAAGTCCAAGTCCCATTGTCAGCTCCTTCAATTGATTGTGTTCAACGCCGTTTGGTCAGTCGGCGTTCCCCCCTTCGTCCCGCCAGCGGGATTTTGCCGCCCAAAGCGACGAAAAAATGAGAACCGCCTGAATGGGGATGAACCCGAGGGCGATCAACGCGGCGACCGTGGCCCACGTCGGAAACTCAAAGGTCTGGGCGACGCTTTGGAAGGGAGACCACAAAAGAACAAATACGGCGACGAGGCAGACTGCGTCAAATGCCACAGGACCCCAGGCTGCCAGCCAGCTGGGGCGCTGCCCCTGCGCGATGCGCGATTTGGCCAATGTCCGGCTGAGGATCATGCCGGGCACCTGACGTGCGTCGGATCAGTCCCGCAGCAGCTCATTGATGCCGGTTTTTGAGCGAGTCTTCTCATCCACGCGCTTCACGATCACCGCACAGTAAAGGTTGATCCCATTCTTGGATGGCATCGAACCTGCGACAACCACGGAATAGGGTGGCACTTCGCCGTACATCACCTCACCGCTCTCGCGGTCCACGATCTTGGTGGATTTGCCGATGAAGACGCCCATCCCAAGGACCGAGCCCTCACGCACGATGCAGCCTTCGACAACCTCGGAGCGTGCGCCGATGAAGCAATTGTCTTCGATGATTGTGGGTCCAGCCTGCATCGGCTCAAGCACGCCGCCGATCCCGACACCGCCAGACAAATGCACGTTCTTGCCGATCTGGGCGCAGGAGCCAACGGTGGCCCAAGTATCGACCATCGTGCCCTCATCGACATAGGCGCCGAGGTTCACGAAAGACGGCATCAGGACCACTCCGGGCGCGATGTAGGCGCTTTTGCGGACCACGCAATTGGGCACGGCGCGGAAACCGGCAGCTTCCCACTTCGCCGCATTCCAGCCGTGAAATTTACTGTCGACCTTGTCCCACCAGGTTGAGCCCTGAGGGCCGCCCTCGTGGGGTTCCATGTTCTTGATCCGGAACCCGAGCAGCACCGCTTTCTTGGCCCATTGGTTCACATGCCAATCGCCGTTGTCCTGACGCTCTGCCACGCGCAACCCGCCACTGTCCAAGGCTGCCAACGTGTCTTCGATGGCATCGCGGGTTTCCCCGGTGGTTGCTGGCGTAATCGTGTCTCGTGCATCCCATGCGGCTTCGATTGCGGTTTCTAGCTGTGCGTTGGACATGTGGGCCCCTGTTTGACTGCGTGGCGGTTGCATGAACCGTTCAGGGCCACATAGCGGACAGTTCGCACGGGGGCAATTCTGCGCGCGAGGTTGGACAAGTGCAGGTCAACCTGCGAAGTCTTGGGCAACCAGGCTTCAAAGGAACAAATGTCAATGAAAGACGAACCCCGCCGCCACACGATGCGTGCCAGCCATGAAGACCGCAACGTTGCTGCCAACATGCCGGACACGCCACAGACGCGTTCGCCCGCATATGCGCTTGCCTTCGCTGACCCGGATTTTCTGTGCCGCGATGAATTGCGTCCCGTCCGGCTTCAGCTTGAGTTGCTGAAGCCTGAGATGCTTCTGGACGAACAGGGCATTGAATCGACCGTTGTGATGTTTGGCGGCGCCCGCATCCCGGCGCCTGCCAACAAGGACAGCGCCCGCACGCAAACGCTCGCCGAATTGTCGAAATACTACGACGAAGCCCGGACCTTCGCCCGGATCATGACGGAAACCGGTCATTCCCATCAAAACGTCATCGTGACCGGGGGCGGGCCCGGTGTGATGGAGGCGGGCAATCGGGGTGCCGGAGATGCAGGCGGCAAGTCGATCGGCCTCAACATCGTGCTCCCACATGAGCAAGCGCCCAACGAATACGTGACGCCAGAATTGTGCTTCAACTTTCACTACTTCGCTATTCGCAAGATGCATTTCCTGATGCGGGCAAAGGCCATCACAGTGTTCCCTGGTGGGTTCGGGACGCTTGATGAACTGTTCGAAAGCCTGACCTTGATCCAGACAGGCCGGATGGAGCGGATCCCTTTCCTGCTTTTTGGCAAAGCGTTTTGGGACAGCATCATCAATTGGGAGGCGCTGTCCGAAGCAGGAACGATTTCAGCCGAAGACCTCGACCTCTTCCGCTTCGTGGAGACCGCAGAAGAAGCCGTTGAAGCGCTTGAGAGTTGGGATGGCGTTGGGCAGAAACGAGGTAAAATCCCGGGCCGTTGACGGAGCGCAGGAGCCCTGCCGAATTGGTGGAATTGGTTGTTTCTGGACATCGGTGCCAGCGTGAAACCAAAAAAACCGTGGAACTTTAGTGTGTGTCATTGAGTTGATCTGCCGAGAACTCTCAGGAGGATTGATACAATGGCACGCGCCAAAGCAAACGGAACGACCAAAGAATTTTCAGCCGCTGATCTGACCGATCAGATTGAAGCGGTGAAGAAGGACATTGCGGCTCTCACCGAGATCATGGGGGAAATGACCCAGCAGGAAGCCGCGAAAACGAAGGATCACCTGTCGAAGCGCGCCGCAGAGCTACGCGACGCAGCCGCCGAGAAAGGCGCCGAGTTGCGCGACGCGGCGGCGGCAAAGTCCGGCGAAGTGCGGGATGCCGCGTACGAGCGAGGTGGAGAGGCACGGGAACAAATTGGCGAATATTACGGACGCGCCGAGAGCGCAGTGCGCGAGCAGCCAGCGACAGCCATGGGCATCGCTGCCGGTCTGGGCTTTCTCGCAGGTCTTCTCATGAGCCGCCGGAGCTAACCGTGTCCGGCCTTAAGAAAAAGATGAAACTTGCCGCCCAGCGCACAGCGTTGGGCGGTCTAAGTGGGCTTTTGTTGGTCGTTGGGACAGCTTTCCTGACCGCTGCAGCCTACCTATATTTACGAGAAGTCGCTGATGCGCTGTTTGCGCTTACGGTGATCGGCGGGGCGTATTTTGGACTTGGACTGATCTTTCTGGCCATTGCGTCGGCGAAAGGGGAAGAAGAGGACGACGAAGACGCGCCTCAACCTCGCGATGTTGGGCCAGCCGACGTGGTCGAGGCCTTTTTCGATGGTGTCTCAAGAGGCAAACGGGCCGCGGCCCGCTAATTAAGATCCCGCTGCTAGCTGTCTTCGAGTACGGTCAGTGATCGTTTCGCATCATCGAGCCGCGCGTTGGAATTGTCCTCGGTGCGGCCATCCCAGACCCCCAACTCCCCGTGGGCCTCGATCTCCAGAGTAGCCTCATCGCGCCGGCCTTCAGCAGCCTTTTTTCGCATGCGGTAGTTGTCTCCGCTCAGTTTGGGGATGTCTGCGTCGATGGACGCGCCTGCGAAAGGCCCATATTCGGCATATAATTCAGGCGTTTGCGCGATCGCGCGCTTCCACGCATCGGGCTTGCAATAATTGATGGTCCGGTAAGTGAAGTTGACGTGTCGCGGCAACGCCACGGCGAAGTTCAAGCCAAGATCAGGTGCTTTCAACCGGACAAGTTCGAACTTCGTTTCCATCTGAATTACATAAGAAATCAATTGATTGTATTTTGAGAAATGGCCGACCGGGATATCGACCTTGGGCGTCCCGGCCTTTGTAGCAATCAGCTTTTCCAGCGCGCCGTAGGAATGGATACCCAACCGATCCATCACCTTCATCTCCATCTCATCGCTCTTGTATTCCGAGACTTTCGAGCGGGTCAGCACGACGTCATATTCCTGCACCACCACCATATTGACGAGCGCGACCTGACGGCGCGTCGACGGCGGCGGCGCTTGAAAGGTTTTGGTCAGATAGGTGCCCTTCCCGGGCGGTTTGCAGTTATGGAAATAGACGTCCCTGAAACGCACGCCAAGAAAACGGGGCTGCTTAAAGACGTGGTACGCATCATGCCTGTCCGCGGCATGAATCTCAAAATCGGTGTTCTTCAGCCTAATCTTTTCCATGAAATCGCTCCGCTAAAGGGAGTCAGATACCATGGAACGACACCCAGACCTAATTCGGTTGGCCGACCTCAGCCTCGATCTGCTTGCGGGATTTGCGGGCACGTTCGGTCGCGGACTTCAATTGACCGCAAGCGGCCATGATGTCTTCCCCGCGCGGTGTGCGGATCGGTGACGCGTAGCCAGCGTGATAAATGATATTCGCAAACGCCTTGATCCGCGACCAATCGGACCGCTCGTAAGGGGAGCCGGGCCAGGGGTTGAAAGGGATCAGATTGACCTTGGCCGGAATGCCTTCGATCAGCTTGATCAGCCGACGCGCATCGTCGTCCGTGTCATTGACGTCCTTGAGCATCACGTATTCAAACGTAATCCGTTCTGAGTTTGAGACCTTGGGATAATCGCGCAGCGCATCAAGAAGTGTCTCAATGTTCCACTTCTTGTTGATCGGGACGAGGGTATCGCGGACCTCATCCGTTGTCGCGTGGAATGAAATGGCCAACTGACAGCCAATCTCTTCGGCGGTCTTGGCGATCTCTGGCACGACGCCTGAGGTCGACAGCGTGATCCGGCGGCGGCTAAGCGCGATGCCTTCGCCGTCCATCGCGATCTTCATCGCGTCGCGCACGTTGTCGAAATTATAGAGCGGTTCGCCCATGCCCATGAGCACAATGTTCGACAGCAATCGCGGGCCATTCTCACCGGTGCCCTGCCCCGGTTCCGGCCATTCGCCAAGATCGTCGCGGGCCAGCATGATCTGACCGACAATTTCCCCAGCCGTCAGGTTGCGCACCAGTTTCTGGGTGCCGGTGTGGCAGAACGAACAGGTCAGCGTGCATCCGACCTGAGACGAGATGCACAGCGTGCCGCGATCCTCCTCGGGGATGTAGACGACCTCAACCTCATGGGCGCCGGCGATGCGGACAAGGTATTTGCGGGTGCCGTCTGTGCTGACATGCTTCGAGACGACCTCGGGCAGTTCGATCTTGAAATGCTCATCCAGCTTGGCGCGGAAGTCCTTGGCGAGGTTGGTCATCACCGCGAAGTCGCGGACGCCCCAATGGTAGACCCACTGCCAGACCTGGTTCACCCGCATTTTGGCCTGCTTTTCCGTGACGCCAATCGCCAGTAGCGCCTCCCGCAGCTGCGCGCGGGTCAGGCCGACAAGATTGGTCTTGCCGAAGTCGGGCAGGCGATTGACGGTTTTGACGTCCGGCGTGATCGGGGCGCTGGCAGACATGGGTGCTCTCACGGATTGGGTTGGTGGGCCTCATATAGGAGCCTTGTCCCGTTTCCAAAGGGAATCTTTCGGGTGGACGGCGGGTCGCAGATAAAATAACTATAAAACTAGTTATTTAGAATCGTGAGACTACAATGCAGATCGAACAAGCTGCGCAGGGGTTTGCCGCCATGGGGTCGGAAGCGCGATTGGACGTGCTTCGCGTTCTGGTCCGCGCCGGACAAGCCGGGCTTACCATTGGTGAGGTTCAGGACCGAACCGGCATCGCGCCCTCCACCCTCGCCCATCATCTGAAATTTCTGTCCGGTGCAGGTCTCGTGGATCAACGCAAGATGGGTCGATCTGTGATCAACACGGCAGCCTTCGCGGTGTTGGAACAGCTGGCCGGATACATCTTGAATGAGTGTTGCTCAGACGCGGAAGAGGCTCCGGTCGTCTCCTTGAAGGGGGGCGAACATGGCTGATGTCACGAACCCAACCCCCCGCCCGTCACTGTCTGCGATCAAATCGGTCTGGGGTCTTATTGCGGGTGTCTGGTTGGTTCTCGCTCTTATCGATCCGGCACGGTTGGGTGAGATTTTTGGCATTGCGACGGGCGCGTTCCTCAACACGCTGCCGTTCATCCTTTTCGCGGTGCTGCTGATTGCCGGTCTGAAGGCCACCGGATCAGAGACCTTGATCAGTCGCGCGTTCGAAGGACGGGAGCGGCGGGCGATTGTCCTTGCGGCGCTCTTTGGCGGCCTCGCTCCGTTTTGCTCTTGCGAGGTTATCCCGTTCATTGCCGCCTTGCTGGCAGCTGGGACACCGCTGTCGGCGGTGATGGCGTTCTGGCTTGCCTCGCCGCTGATCGACCCGCCGACCCTTCTGATCACCGCGGGGGCTTTGGGATGGCCCTTTGCGATCGCCAAAGCCGTGGCAGCCGTTGCGATCGGGTTGATGGGGGGCTTCGCTGTGCTCACCCTGACCCGCGCTGGTGCGCTTGCCAATGTCGTCACGGCGACTGCGCCGAAATCCTGCTGTGGGGCGCCCAAGCTTGACGCCAAGCCGGTCTGGCGGTTTTGGGGCGAACCGGCCCGCGTCGGTATCTTCAAGGACACGTTCTTTGAGCAGGCGATCTTCCTGACGAAGTGGCTTTTGCTGGCCTATACGCTGGAGGCGCTGTTGATCGTTTATGTTCCGGAGGAGCTGGTGGCGGCGACCGTCGGCGGAGAGGGCTTCTGGCCCATCGTCGTCTCTGCCTTTGTCGGCATGCCTGCCTATATCAATTCCTACGTTGCTCCGCCGCTGTTGGCTGGGCTCACCGAACAGGGGATGCAGGCGGGCGCGGCGCTGTCGTTCATGGTGGCAGGCGCCGTGAGCTCCATTCCCGCGATGGCGGCGGTCTGGGCGCTCGTCGCACGGCGGGTCTTCGCGCTTTACATCGGACTGGGGATCAGCGGCGCGATCCTGTCGGGCGTGGTGTTTCAGCTACTGCAATGAAAAAGGCGGGGAAGATCCCCGCCCTACCATTCCGCGATCAGACGCTCAGGTGGAACAGCGGCTCGCTGCTTCTTCGACGCCCGCTGTGAACCCAAGCAGCGAGAACGTATCCCGGGTCACCGTCCCACGGCCTGATCGAGCCGTGATCGTCGCCTCAGCCCCACGTTTCATCGCCGCTACGATTTGCGCGTCGTCTTCCGGTGTCGCAGGCCAGGCCCACTCCCCTTCGGTGAAAAGCTCATAGGAGGTGCCGCCAATGTTAAGCTCTGCGGTAGAGCCTGACGCAAACGGATACCCGCCAGTGAAGGTCACCTGCCCCTGAACACCCGCATTCGGGCGGTAGAACACAAACAGCAAAATCTCACCCCGGCGGACGGACACAACCTGACCGTCGCGGGTGTTCACGGTTTCACGGGGGGCCGACACGGCCCAGCATTCGGTGGGGTTGTCTTCCACGAAGACGGACCAGTCGGTGTTTGCCGCCACGCGGTTCGAACTTTCTTCCTGAGCGGACACTGCCGTGCCCAGGCCAAGCAACGCGACAACGCCCAGCGCGCCCATCATTTTTGAAATCATCATACAGCCTCCAAGCTGTCCTTGCCTCTGGATGCTCATCCCAGTCAGCACCTCTGACGGGCACCTTTTCGGCTGGAGAGAGCGGGTTCAACTCGATACCTATAGCACTAGCAAAAAACTGCCCAAATGGGAAAGCCCTTTGGACAGGTATATTTAGGCGGGTGTCCGCCAAAGGAAGGGCGCAATGAACGATCCTGTCGATCTGGTGGAAATATGGCGCGGCGGACGGTTGGAAAGTGTCCATCGCGGGCATGCGGTCATCGTCGATGACACAGGCGAGATTGTGGACGCCCGGGGCGATCCCGGCCACATCACCTTTCCGCGGTCTTCTGCGAAGATGATCCAGGCCCTGCCGTTGGTGGAAAGCGGTGTGGCGGATCGGTTTGGCCTGACGCCCGAACAGCTGGCCCTTGCTTGTGCGTCCCATTCCGGCGCGGCCATTCACACCGACCGGGTGCGGCCCTGGCTGGCCGAGCTTGGCTATACCGACGATGCCTTTGCCTGCGGTCCGCAATGGCCCAGCGACGTGCCCGCCCGCGACGGCCTGATCAAGTCTGACGCAACGCCCTGCCGGTATCACAACAATTGCTCGGGCAAGCATTGCGGATTCCTGACGATGGTGAAGGCCAATGGCTGGGGGCCTGATTACGTCGCCATCGACCATCCATTGCAGATCGCGATCAAGGCCCGGTTTGAGGAAATCACCGGTGAAGACAGCCCCGGTTGGGGCATCGACGGCTGCTCTGCCCCGAACCACGCTGTCTCCATGATCGGGATGGCGCGCGCGATGGCCACCTTCGCCGCCGCCAAAGATGGCGCGATGGTCCGCTTGAGGGACGCAATGATGGCGCATCCTGATTTGGTGTCGAACACAGACCGCGCCTGCAACGATCTGATGCGCGCCGGGGCTGGCAAGGTCGCCGTGAAGACCGGGGCCGAGGGTTATTTCATCGCGATCCTGCCTGAGAGGAAGTTGGGCGTCGCGCTCAAGATCATGGACGGCACCACCCGTGCCTCAGAATCCGCTATGGCCGCGATCCTGATCAGGTTGGGCGTCGTCAGCGCCGACGACCCCCGCGTCAAACGCTACGCCAACCCGGAAATCACCAACTTCGCCGGCCTTGTGACGGGTGAGATGCGGGCGGTGATTTAGCCCACGAACTCCGCCTTGGCGTAGCCCTGCAAATACAGCAGCGCCGTGAGATCCCCGTGATTGACGCGGATCTTGCACTTTTCCTGCAAGGCAGGCTTGCCGTGCAGGGCGACGCCCGTGCCCGCGTTGGACAACATCAGAAGGTCGTTCATTCCGTCACCCACCGCCAGAACATCGGCCGGGGTGATGCCGCGCGCCGCAGTGATGCCGTTCAACGCATCAAGCTTGGCCTGTTGGCCCAGGATCGGACGCACGACCTTTCCAGTCAGCTTGCCCCCCGCAATCTCAAGCGTGTTGGCGCGGTTTTCATCAAAGCCCAGATGCCCCGCGACCCGTGACGTGAACGCGGTGAACCCGCCAGACACAAGCGCCGAATACCCACCATTCGCTTTCATCGTCTGCACCAGCGCACGCCCACCGGGCATGTAACTGATCCGGGTTTCCAGCACTTGGTCGATGATGCTTTCCGGCAGGCCCTCAAGCAGCCCGACCCGTTCGTCAATCGCCGCTTCGAAATCAAGCTCACCGTTCATGGCGCGGGCGGTGATGTCGGCCACGCGGTCGCCGACACCGGCCTCAGCGGCCAATTCATCGATGCATTCCTGCTGGATCATGGTGCTGTCCATATCGGCCAGCAACATCGCTTTACGCCGCCCCTCAAGGGGCTGGAGGATCAGATCAACACCCTGCCCTTGCAGATCCCCCCAGACGCTTTCAGCGTTGTCTGGCATCCGTTCACACGCAAACTCAGCGGCTTCATCGGCCGCCAGCCACTGGGCCGATTGCCCACCCCATGCATTGCGCAACGCTTCGACCAAGGCAGGGTCCAGCCCGCCGGGCTTTGCGATGAGAGTGATGACAAACATGGGCAATCCTCCGGTTGCCGCCTCAAACCAAGCCCTCGGATGAAGCGCAACCCCCTGCTTCTTTGGTTTTCAAATATGCAGATGCAACGACGGCCCCACACGGCGGAGTTTCCGATTGGCTCCACGATGTGCCGCCATGGCGCGCGATCCAGTAGCATTCAGCACATTTTGCCAGTTGCGCCCGCACGAGCCCCGCAATAGACGCGTCCGTGGGACACCCTTCCCCAACGAAGGGCGCATATCTGGAAGGATAGCATTGATGGCTACTCAAGATGCGGGCACGCGGCCCGTTCAAAAACCGTTGGCGAAGCCCGCCAATCCGCGTTTCTCCTCTGGCCCTTGCGCCAAACCCCCCACATGGTCGCTTGACGCTTTGAAGGACGCCCCGCTGGGCCGGTCCCATCGCGCCGCCGTGGGCAAAGAAAAATTGAAAGCCGCGATCGAAGGCACCCGCGACGTGCTGGGCATCCCGGCAGATTACAAGATCGGCATTGTGCCAGCCTCCGACACCGGCGCTGTTGAAATGGCGATGTGGTCGCTTCTGGGCGAACGCCCGGTGCAAATGGTGGCTTGGGAAAGCTTCGGGTCGGGCTGGGTCACGGATGTGATTAAGCAGCTCAAGATCGACGCGAGCGAGCACAAGGCCGAATACGGCGAGATCGTCGATATGGCCGCTTTGGACTACGACCAGGACGTGGTCTTTACGTGGAACGGCACGACCTCGGGCGTGCGGATGCCGAATGGCGATGCGATCCCTACGGACCGCGCGGGCCTGACAATCTGCGACGCAACGAGCGCGGCCTTCGCGCAGGATTTGCCGTGGGACAAGCTCGATGTGACGACGTTCTCTTGGCAAAAGGTGATGGGCGGCGAAGCGGCCCACGGGATGCTGATCCTTAGCCCCCGCGCTGTGGAACGGCTGGAAAGCTACACACCGGCCTGGCCGCTGCCAAAGATCTTCCGCCTGACCAAAGGCGGCAAGCTGATCGAGGGCATTTTCGAAGGGGCGACGATCAACACGCCGTCCATGCTCTGCGTCGAAGACTATCTCTTCGCGCTGAACTGGGCCAAATCCATCGGCGGCCTTGATGCGCTGAAGATGCGGGCCGATGCCAATGCCCGCGCAATCTGGAACTTCTGTGCTGCGCGGCCCTGGATTGACAATCTGGCCGTCGACAAGGCCACACGGTCGAACACCTCTGTCTGCCTGAAGATCACTGATGACCGGATCACCGATGGCGCTGCCTTTGCGAAGGCCATCGCCAAACGGCTTGAGGCTGAGGGCATCGCCCTCGATATCGGCGCTTACCGCGACGCCCCTGCAGGTCTGCGCATCTGGTGTGGTGCCACGGTTGAGACAAGCGACATCGAAGCGATGTTGCCCTGGCTCGACTGGGCCTTCGAGACCGAAATCAACGCTTAATCCAATCGCTCATCAGAGCCGCTGGCTCTTCTTCGCGAAGAGAGCCCGCAAGGCTCGATGAGCGGCCGCAAAGGACAATCAAAATGCCTAAAGTACTCGTATCCGACAAACTTTCTGAAACTGCCGTTCAAATCTTCCGCGACCGCGGCATCGATGTCGACTTCATGCCGGAGCTTGGCAAAGACAAGGACAAATTGGCCGAGGTGATCGGCCAATATGACGGTCTGGCGATCCGCTCGGCCACCAAAGTCACGGCCAAACTGCTTGAAGGCGCCGACAACCTGAAGGTCATCGGCCGCGCCGGCATCGGCACCGACAATGTCGACAAGGAAGCCGCCTCCAAGAAAGGCGTCATCGTGATGAACACGCCGTTCGGCAACATGATCACCACCGCCGAACACGCCATCGCGATGATGTTCGCCGTGGCCCGCCAGATCCCCGAGGCCTCTGCCTCCACTCATGCGGGCAAATGGGAAAAGTCCAAATTCATGGGGGTTGAGCTGACCGGCAAGACCCTCGGCGTCATTGGTGCGGGCAACATTGGCGGCATCGTCTGTGACCGCGCCCGTGCGCTGAAGATGAAGGTGCTGGCCTATGATCCGTTCCTCGGCGAAGAAAAGGCCGCGAAGATGGGCGTCGAAAAGGTCGAACTGGATGACCTGCTGGGTCGCGCCGATTTCATCACGCTGCACGTGCCCTTCACCGATCAGACCGCCAATATCCTGAGCCGTGAGAACATCGCCAAGCTCAAGCCCGGCGTGCGCATCGTCAACTGCGCCCGTGGGGGCCTTGTGGATGAAGAGGCGCTCGCAGAGGCCCTGAATTCGGGTCACGTCGCGGGGGCCGCCTTTGATGTGTTCAAGGTCGAGCCTGCCACGGACAGCCCACTGTTCAATCTGCCGAATGTCGTTGTCACCCCGCATCTTGGTGCGGCCACGACCGAGGCCCAGGAAAACGTGGCCCTGCAGGTGGCCGAACAGATGTCGGATTATCTGCTGACGGGCGCTGTGACCAACGCGCTCAACATGCCGTCGGTGACGGCAGAAGAAGCCAAGGTGATGGGACCGTGGATCAATCTCAGCGGTCATCTGGGCAACTTCATCGGTCAGATGACCGATGAGCCGATCAAAGCGATCAACATTCTCTTCGATGGCTCAGTGTCTGACATGAACCTTGAAGCGCTGACCGCTGCGACGGTTGCCGGCATCATGAAAAAGGTGAACCCGGACACCAATATGGTGTCCGCGCCGGTGATCGCCAAGGAACGCGGGATCAAGATCAGCACCACCAAGCAGGACAAGTCCGGCGCATTCGAAGGCTACATCAAGGTCACCGTCGTCACGGGCAAGCGCGAACGCTCTGTCGCGGGCACCGTGTTCAGCGATGGAAAACCGCGCTTCATCCAGATCAAGGGCATCAACATCGACGCTGAGATCGGGGCCCACATGATCTACACCACCAACGAAGACGTGCCCGGCATCATCGGCACCTTGGGCAGCACCATGGGCACCCACAACGTCAACATCGCGAACTTCACCCTGGGCCGTGCTGAGGTAAAAGGCGAGGCGATCGCGCTCCTTTACGTTGACGAACCCGTGCCTGCGCCTGCGCTCAAGGCGCTTGAAGACACGGGCCTCTTCACGCAAGTGAAGCCGCTGATGTTCGACGTCGCCTAAAGCCACGGGGAACCAAACCAGCGCTGGCTTGGTTCGCAACTGACAGGAGGCCCAATGCTTTACGCGATTGGCGACATTCACGGCTATACTGATCAGTTGGACCGGGCATTGGGCCTGATTGATGCAGATGGGGGCAGCGATGCCCCCATTGTCTTTGTCGGCGACTACGTCGATCGCGGCCCGGATGGCAAAGGCGTGATTGAGGCATTGATGGCAGGGCAGGCGGCTGGCAAGCCCTGGACCTGTCTGATGGGCAATCACGACATCATGTTCTGGCGGTTTGTGACGCAAGGCATCTGGCAGGACCGGATGATCAAATCCGGCAAGGGCTGGCTCCATCACCGCCTCGGCGGCAACACCACGTTGATGTCTTATCTAACTGACCTTGATCTGGCCGATGGGCTTGATCCTTTGACGCCCGAAGACATCGCACGCCTTCAGCCGCTCGCCCGCGAGGCTGTTCCGCAATCCCATCTCGACTGGATCGAAACAGGGCCACGCACCTACATGGCCAACGGCTATCTGTTCGTTCATGCCGGTTTGCGCGTGGGCGTCCCGCTTGACCAACAAAAAGAAGAAGACCTGATCTGGATCAGGGATGGTTGGCTGGATCACGAGGGCCCGTTGAACCCACCGGTCGTACATGGTCATACGGCGATCGATTTCCCACAGCATCACGGCAATAGGATCAATCTGGACGGCGGCGCAGGGTATGGCCGCACGCTGGTTCCGGCGGTCCTCGAGAACGGGCAGTGGTTCACACTGGATGAGGCGGGGCGGACGCCCCTCCTGCCCTAGATCGTCCGCGCCATCCGGAAACGACGGTGATCGTCCGCGCTCGGCTCGAATACCTCCTCCACCACAAAGCCCTGTCTCTCCCAAAAGGCGCGGCCTTTTTGATTGGCCTCCAGCACGGCCACCAATTGCCGCGTCGCCCCGCGGGATTCGGCGATTCGTGTGAGGGCGTCCAAAGCGCGCGCACCCAGACCACGCCCGCGATGCGCCGGATCAAACATCATTAGCCCGATGTAGTTGTCGCCTGGCTCAGGGTATCCAAAGCAGCAGGTGACAAGCCCGACCACGACCCCTTCAACGTCAACGCTGAACTGCAACGCATCATTTGGACCCAGACCAGGCGGCAGATCATTGAAGAACTCTTCGACATCTACCGCGCTTGGCTCTGTGCCGCGTTCCAGCCGAACGTAATCCGCGGCGCGGTCAAACAGAGCGGCGACGCGCGCGCGGTCTTCGTCATAGGTGACAGGGACAAGCTTCATAGCGCTTGGGTAATTCCCAAGCCCGCGCACGTCCACCTTTCCCTGATCATCGGGCCGCGCTAAGTCAGCGCAATGGCCGTGACCTTTCCAGACCTCGCTGCGCTGCTGCGACATGACTTTGACGCGGTCATTGACGTCCGCTCCCCCGCCGAATTCGCAGAAGATCATGTGCCCGGCGCGATCAACTTGCCCGCATTGTCGAACGAGCAAAGAGCCGAGGTCGGAACGATCTACGTCCAGCAAAGCCCATTCCTTGCCCGCAAGATCGGGGCTGCGATGGTCGCGCGCAATGTCGCCGACCACCTGAACGGACCGCTCAAGGACTATGACGGAGGATGGCGACCGCTGATTTATTGTTGGCGGGGCGGGCAACGCTCGGGTTCGTTTGCGTCGATCCTCACCCAGATCGGGTGGCGGGCAGAAGTGATCAGAGGTGGCTATCAGAGCTTTCGCAGTCTCGTGCACGCCACCCTCTACGACACGGACCTGCCCCACCGCATCATCCTGTTGGATGGCAATACCGGAACCGCCAAGACCGACATTCTAAATCACCTTGGCGCGGCCGGTGTGCAGGTCATCGACCTAGAAGGGCTCGCCAATCATCGCGGTTCGCTTCTGGGGGATCAGCCTGGCGGCCAACCGAGCCAAAAGGCGTGGGAAACCGCTTTGGCCACCGCGCTGGCAGAAGCCGATCCCAGAAAACCCCTGATTGTTGAGGCGGAAAGCAGCAAAGTCGGTGAGCGGATCATCCCGCCGACCCTTTGGGCTGCGATGAAAGATGCTCCACGCATTGAGGTATCAGCGCCCTTGGAAGCGCGCGGTGACTATTTGAGCCGGGCCTATGCCGACCTTGCGGCGGACCACGAAACGCTCATCCGAAAGCTTGAGATTTTGCGCCGACATCGCGGGGCCCTGGTCGATGATTGGTTGGCTTTGGCACAACAACAGGACTGGCAGACCTTGGCGACGAGCCTGATGGAGCACCATTACGACCCAACCTACCGGGCATCGCGCAAACGCCATGATCCAAACGTGTTGCATCGTTTTGAGGCACGGATGCTCGACGCGACCGGGATCGCAGGCTTGGGCGATGAAATCGGTGACTGGATCAGTCGTCAGTGAACCGAAGCCTCGCGTTTTCGGTCAAATCCCCGATGCAGGCGGCCTCATAGCCCGCGTCCACCAACTGCTGAAGGCAGTCTTCTGCGTGGCGCGGGTCGACGGCCGCGAGCAGCCCACCACCTGTCTGCGGATCAAACATCAAGGCGCTGCGATCGGTGTCCGGGGTCTCGACCGCGACGTCCCTGCGGTTGTCAGGGTGGAGCGAGGACCGGACGCCCGATCGAGCGAGATCAAGCGCTCCGTCCATGAGAGGCACGGCCCTCAACCGCACCGCCGCCCCAACACCAGAGGCACGGCACATCCCATCGAGGTGGCCGGCGAGCCCGAAACCTGTCACATCCGTCATCGCATGTGCGCCTGACAGGACCTCAGCCGCCTTGGCCTGTGGCTGGATCATTGCATCATGGCATGCGACGACATCTTCCCCACGAGCAAGGCCGCGCATAGCTGCGGCAAGAATCGTTCCGCTGCCGATGGGCTTGGTCAGGATCAGCACGTCACCGGGCCGCGCCCCGCTCAGCGTGATAGGATCACGGTCCAACAGGCCGGTGATGCTGAGGCCAATGGTCAGGTTCTCGCCTTGTGTTGTGTGGCCACCGACCAGCGCTGCACCCGCCTCGCCCAGCGCCTGTGTCACCACCGCGTTGATTTCCGACACCGTGCGGCGCTGTAATTCTGCCGACATACGCGGCAGGATGAGCGACACAAGCGCCGCCTGCGGCGCGGCGCCCATCGCCCAGATGTCACCCATCGCATGGGTCACAGTGATCCGCGCCATCGTCACCGGATCGTCTGTTACGGCGCTCAGATGATCTGTTGTCAGAACCTGCCGCGTCTCTCCCATTGTCAAAAGCGCTGCATCATCGCCCGGCAAATTGACAACGTCCGGGCGCGCAACACCGCCTGCCGGGGTCAGGACGGCTTCGAGTGCGCCGCGCCCCACCTTTGCGCCGCATCCACCACAAAGCATCTGTTCCGACATGTCCCGCACGCCATCAGCAACATTCAACGGGAGGTCAGCGTCTGGCATCGCCAGATCATCAAACTGATCCATGAACGCCCGGTCGATTTTGTCCTTCCAGCGCCACAGCAGCTTTCCCCGTCGTGCCGTCCCGAACTTCTCAGCCAGCGCCTCCTGATCGCCGAGCGAGATCAGCTTGAGGTAATCCTTCTGCGGCCAGAACTCTCTTGTCGGCTTTGACATAAGACGGGCACGCAGGTTGTCGTAAAGGACGGGAGCCTGTCGCACGGCAAAGACCCCGGCCTTCGGGCGGGGCGCATGGGTCATATGAGCGCAATCACCGACGGCAAAAATGTCAGGATCGGAGGATTGAAGCGACTTGCCTACGGCTACAAAGCCTTCATGCATGTCGATCCCGATCTCAGCCATCCAAGGCTGAGGACGCGCGCCAGCGGCGCCGGTTGTGAAATCAGAGGCGATGCGCGTGCCATCAGCCAGATGCACCGCGTCGCGTGTCACCTCAACCACATTGGCGCTCTCGACACAGGTGACATCATGCTCATCCAAAGCAGCCATCAGCCTGGCATGGGCCGCCGGATTGAAGCCGTCAAGGATGGGTCCGCGATCGATCAGTGTGATCTGTGGCGACCGACCTTTCAGCGCATGAGCCATCGCCATCGACAGCTCAGCCCCGGCGACGCCACCGCCTATGATGGCAACCTTGGGCGACGCCGCCTCGTTTCGGAACGCGTCCCAGCGGGCCGCGAACGGTCCCAGAGGTTTTGCCGGAATGCCATGCTCCGCAAATCCCTTGAGTGCGGGCATGGCCGAGGTGATCCCGATATCGAGCGCGGCCACATCGTAGCCCACGGGCGGGCGGCCGGGGACGGTGATCATTCGTGCGTCACGATCAATCGCACTTGCCCGCCCATCGATGAGCCGCGCGCCAGCAAACCGGCACAGGCGGACCAGATCGATGTTCAACTCCTCCCGTGTATAATGGCTAGCGACAAAGCCCGGCAGCATCCCCGAATAGGGCGCTGTCGGGCCGGGATTGATGACCGTCAGACGCACGCCGGGCAATGGGGTCATGCCCCATTTCCGCAGCACCAGCGCATGGGTGTGACCGCCACCGATCAAAACCAGATCTCTCGTCAGGGGGATGTTTGCCGTCATAGCGCCTGCATAGCGCGCCCCAGCCACAGGTGCGAGCCTTCCGCGCTCACGCCCGTGTTATTCGTAACCCGTCATTTCAAGGTAGCCGACTCCAGTATGGCTTCCCTCGATCAGAATGGGCCCTTCCCAATAGGGAATGGAGGTTGCCATCCAGCTGTCGGGGTTGAGGCTATAGACGGTCACGTCGACATCCTTGTCCGGCAAACGCACCTCCCATGCGACAGGCACATCGCGGCCTGCGACGCTGTGTGTGGTGATCGGCTCAACCTCGAACGCGCCGTCAGGATAGGCTGTCGTGCTGCCATCGGGCGCAATCCATGTGGCCGCCGTGTAATCATTGCCATTCGTCTGACGGAGTCGAAATCCCATCAGTTTTCCCTCGCCCAAGGACAGCGAAAACCAGTCCCAGCCCAATTGCGTTTCCGATAAGGGCTGAGACGACCATTCCCGATCAAGCCACGCCTGGCCGGTCACCGATACCTCCCCCTGGGGCAAACTCAAGGTGCCGTCGATCGCATAGAACGGCTGGGAATAGTAATAGCTGGCCTGCCCCTCAGCGGATTTGACGGAGTAGCCCGCGTCGCCGTGAAAGATCAGCGGGCCTTGCGCAGTCAGGGCCATGTCATAGGCGAAGTCCGGTCCGCTGGCGGTCATGCGGAGGGTGTCGAAATCCGGGCCGGTCAGTTGCCAGTCATCGATCCAGGCCTCGAACGGGTCAGCGATCACGCCGGCTTGCCCGATGCCGCCGCGTGCCAGTCGCTCCGTCACAAAATGATCGTCCTCGGTCGTAACAGCTGCATGGCCCATCCAGAGCTGTGGTGACGACCAGCCGTCGCCTTCGCCTGGGGCAAGCGCGGTCCGAAACAACGTCCATTGCAGCCCGTATTTCGCCCCGAATTCATCTTCGAGGTTGGCCGTCAGATACCACCACTCAATGCGGTAGTCCGGATGTGCGCCATGATCGGCGGGAAAGTCGAAGACGGCCGGGCGCTGCGGTGTCGCAAACTCTTCAGTCGCTGTGCCAAGACCAGCAAACCCTTGGGTATGGGCCGCCACGGGCAGAAGGCAAAAAAGCAGAACCTTAACGTTCATTGGAAAACACCTTCAGCAGATCAGTAGGATGGGTCCGGGCCAGCCTGCGGGCGGGCCAGAGCGCGGCAAGGATGGCAGCGACCACCGCAAAGACGCCCAGCCGCGCATAATCCAGCGGGAAGAAGAACATCGGCAGGCGCCAGCCAAACGCCTCAACATTCACGACCGCCAACAAAACCCAAGCAAGCGCGAGGCCCAGCGGCAAGGCGAAGGCGGCTGTCAGGACGGCCAGCATGACGGCACGCAGAACCTCGATCCGACCAAGGCGCGCGCGGGTCAGTCCTTGTGCCCAGACCGGGGCAAGCTGCGGCAATCGCATCGTGGCAAGGGTCAGAAGGCTCATCAGAATGGCGAAGGCCGCAACGGCAAGGGTCAGGACGTTCAGCGCGCCCGTGACAGTAAAGGTCCGGTCAAACACGTCGAGAGAGAACGCCTTGATCCCCGCCTGATTGATCATGTTGGCCTCTGACAGACCCAGATCCTCGCGCAGGGCCACCGAAAGCGGGGTGACCTCCGCAGGGTCCATCCGGACGGCAAAGCGCAACGGATCGACCTCAGGGAACAGCGGCTCGAAGGCGGCTTCGGTCAGGATCACTTGCCCAATCGGATTGCCGTAATCGCCATAGATGCCTACGACCGGAAACGGCTGCCCTGCGAGCGATACGGTGTCCCCCACACCGATCCCGGCCCTTCGGGCGAGTTGTTCATTGATCCCGACCGCCTCCCCCGCTTCGATGCGCGGCCAAGCCTCCGCCCTGGCGTCGATGAACGCCCAGTTGTCCCGATAGGTCGGATGGGGGCGCTGGCCGAACACCTCGGTCGGGACACCGCTCACCTCAATCTCAGCAGATTGGATCGGCAGGACCGCGTCCACACGCGGTGACAGGTAAGACACAAGATCATCTGCCTGTTCGAGCGTGTCCGCATAGACGTAGAATTCAGACGCCAGCCGTTGGTCCAGAAACGCAACAAAGGTCAGACGGAAAGAGCTGACCATCGTCGACACGCCGACATTCGCAGCCATCGCCAGCAAAAGTGCCATGAGCGCCATCGACAACCCCGGCAATTGCTGGCGCGTGTCGGCCCAGAACCATTCAGCCATGACCGATTTGGCGCGGATTGCACCGAACGACAGCACCCGGTCAAGGATCAATGGCAACGCCAAAGCGGCCCCGACAAGCAATGCGGCTAAAAGGGCAAAACCGGCGGCCAGCCCATCCGCAGCGACCGTCAGTGCGCCAGCAACCAGCAAGAGGCCGAGTGCGATCGCCCCTTGCACCTTGCGCGACCGTCCGGCCTGCATCGCCCAGGCTCGCGGGCGGGCTGAGGTCAACAGCGGCATTCTTGCCAGCGACCATAACGCGGCACCTGAGGCCAGTGCTGTCCCCCCGACGGCAATGGCCAACCCCGTCGCCCACCATTCGGGCCGAAGTTGCAACGTGCCGGAAACGGACGCTCCATAGAGACCCGACAAGGTCGCGGCCACGTCAGGCAGAAGCGCTGCCGCCACCACGTAGCCCAACGCCACCCCTAACCCGCCCGCGATCAACGCGAGCAACAAAAGCTCAGCCGCGATAAGGAGGATCAGCCGCCTCAACGGAAACCCCAGTGCACGCAAGGTACGGATCACGGGTCTGCGCTGCTCAAACGCGAGACCGATTGCGCCATGGACGATAAAGATTCCAACTGCGAAGGCGAGCAGACCGAACGCCGTGAGGTTGAGGTGAAAGCTGTCCGTCAACCGCTCAACATCCGAACCAGCTTGCGGTGGGCGGACGCTTAGACCCGGCAGGATCTCAGCCAAGTCAGGTCGTCCGATGGGTTGTTCCGGTGAGATGAGCAAGCGGCTCAACCGGTCTTCCAGACCAAGCAGAAGCTGCGCCGTACCGACATCCGTCAGGATTACGGCTGGGGCGACATCCGGTGAAGGTACGGTTTGAACATCGACTGGTCCAAGCTGGTCCAGCGTGGCCTGCGTTGCAAAAAGGACGCCTTGGGTCATGACGTTCACCGTCAAATCACCGTCCTGCAAGTTGACCGGCCCCAACCCGCCCGGAGCCGTCAGAGGGTCGAGCCCGATCAGGCGAATGCCGTTGAGACGCCCCTCAGCCACAGGGGACACGAGCCATCCCGCACGCCGTAAATTGACATAATCCTTTTGGGTCAGCGCCCCGGTTTCAGAGACGATCTGAGCAAATTGCCCCTCACCCAGGGTTTCGGCTGCGGCATCATAACTGGCGCGCGCTTCGGCGTTCACGGCTTGGACACCCGACCACAAAGCCGTGGCCAGCGTGAGCCCCATGATCAGCGTAAACAGCTGTAACGGATTGCGCCGCCAATGGGACAGCAGCGCCTGAAGACCCGCCTTGGTCATGCAACGCGCCCCGCCCGCAAATGCAAACGTCGCCCCATCCGCCCCGCGAGCCGGTCGGAATGGGTCACCATGAGAAGCGTCACGTTGGCCTCCTCGACGAGTGACAGCATCACGTCAATCACGGCGTCTGCGGTTGCTTCATCAAGGTTGCCCGTTGGCTCATCCGCCAACACCAAAGCTGGGCGGGCCGCCAAAGTTCGCGCGATGGCAACCCGTTGCTGCTGACCGCCAGAGAGTTGTTCAGGGTATTTGTGACGCTGTTCGGACAATCCCAGCCGGTTCATCAGATCATCCGCCCACTGCGCATCATGTTGCCCGGATAGCCGCGCTTGGAAAGAGATGTTTGATGACACGTCCAGCGAGGGGATCAAGTTGAATTGCTGGAAAATCACCCCGACCTGATCGCGGCGCAACGCGGCGCGCCCGGCATCGTCCAACGTGGTTAAATTCGTGCCGCCGATCTCAATCGTGCCGCTGTCGGCCTCATCAAGACCGCCTATCAGGTGGAGGAGCGTGCTCTTGCCGCTTCCGCTTTCCCCCGTAAGCGCGAGCGTCTCACCCGTTTCCGCGGTCAGATTAATCCCTTGTAAAACAGGGATAGCCCCATCAGGGCCGGTATAGGATTTGCGCAGATCAGCAACACGCAACAACATAGGTCTTCCTGTTTCTTCGGGCGGGCGTCCTTAGCTATCTAGTGGCTTTGGCGAATTGAAAAGGCTGACATTCCGCCGCGACGTCAGGGTTGGCAGGCGGTCCGCTGTCGGTAGTCTAGCAATCGACCGCTCAAGAACGGAGGCTTCATGTCCGATATCGTCATCCTGTCTGGTGCCCGCACGGCGATTGGTACCTTTGGTGGAAGCCTTGCCGGGGTTGCTCCGATTGAATTGGGGGCCACTGTGTCACGTGCGGCGCTTGAACGTGCTGGCGTAGAAGGCGCCCAGATTGGCACGGTGACCTTCGGGCACGTGATCAACACTGAGCCGCGTGATATGTATCTCAGCCGTGTTGCCGCGATGGAGGCGGGCGTGCCCGAGACTGTTCCGGCGATGAATGTGAACCGGCTTTGTGGGTCGGGGGTGCAGGCAATTGTGTCGGTAGTCCAGTCCCTTAGCCTAGGCGATGCCGACTTTGGCCTGGCTGGCGGCGCTGAAAACATGTCCCGCTCTCCGTTCATTCTTCCCGATGCGCGGTGGGGCGCGAAGATGGGGGATGTTGGCGCGAAGGACATGATGCTGGGCGCGTTGAACTGTCCGTTTGGCACAGGCCATATGGGCGTCACGGCTGAGAATGTGGCCGCCGAACACGACATCAGTCGCGAGGCGCAGGACGCGTTTGCGATGGAATCTCAAGAACGGGCTGCGGCGGCAATTGAAGCCGGATATTTCGATGAGCAGATCGTCCCAGTTGAGGTCAAAGTGCGCAGGGATATGGTGCAATTTAAGAAGGATGAGCACCCCAAAGCGACCACGACAGAGGCGCTTGGCGGGCTACGGGCCGTGTTCCAGAAGGACGGCACCGTGACGGCTGGCAATGCATCTGGCATCAACGATGGCGCGGCGGCGATTGTTCTGGCTACGTCTGAGGCAGCGCAAGCCGCGGGTTTGACACCGAAATTCCGTGTGCTTGGCTATGCCCATGCGGGTGTGCGGCCAGAGGTGATGGGCATCGGACCGGTCCCTGCCGTGCAGAATTTGTGTGCGAAAACGGGGCTTGCCGTGGGCGATTTCGACGTCATCGAAAGCAATGAGGCCTTTGCATCCCAAGCGCTTGCCGTCAGCAAGGAACTGGGCCTTGATCCCGCACGGGTAAACCCCAACGGCGGCGCGATTGCCCTCGGCCACCCGGTGGGTGCCACCGGCGCAATCATCACCGTGAAAGCGATGTATGAACTTGAGCGATCGAGTGGCTCTAAGGCCTTGATCACAATGTGCATTGGCGGGGGACAGGGGATCGCGCTGGCGATAGAGCGGATTTAAACCGCTGGTATACGGGTTTTATCCTGCCTTTTCAGTAGGATAATCCCGTAGGAACACCAGTTTTTCGTCGCTTTCGCTCAAATCGGGGTCAAACTGGTAGCCGCCGGCGCTGAACGCCTTGAGGCCGTTAAGATCTGTAACCCGATTCTCAATAATATGCCGCGCCATCGCACCGCGGGCTTTCTTGGCGAAGAAGCTGACGATGCGAGGCTTATCATCCTTCAGTTCCATGAAGACCGGGTGAATGACGCGCAATTTCAGCTTCTTGGTGTCCGCCGCGCCAAAATATTCCTGGCTGGCGCAATTCACGAGCGTGTCGGTGCCCTGCGCCTCACCCAGTTCATTCAGCGCCTTGGCCAGCGTGTCGCCCCAATACTCATAGAGCGATTTGCCCCGGCGTGTTTTCAGACGGCTGCCCATCTCAAGCCGGTAGGGCTGGATCGCATCAAGGGGGCGGAGCAGACCGTATAACCCACTGAGAATCCTCAGATGATCCTGCGCATAGGCGCGGTCTTCGTCGGCCAGCGTTTTGAATTCCAGCCCCTGATAGGTGTCACCGTTAAAGGCGAGAGCGGCAGGCTTCACGCGGTCGTCGGACGGGTTTTCCTCAAACGCCTTGAACCGGTCACGGTTGAGCTTTGCCAGATCGTCAGAGATCGACATCAAACCCTTGAGCGCCTTGAGCGTCAGATTGCGGGACGTCTTGGCGAGCCGAACTGCATCATCCTGAAATGCCGGCTCTGTCGGAGCCACGTCCACCGGATCCCAATCGAGAGATTTGGCGGGGGAAATGACAGTCAACATAGAGCAATCCTCAGGCTATTTGGTGGGGTGAAATATGGGGTCGGCTTAAAGGAAGTAAATGGCCTGTTAAGGGTTGGCAGGCGTATGGCTCGCGGATGGCAACCTGGAAACGTCGGCGTGACGAGTCCCGCCCTACGAATGCAGGATTTCGAGGAAGGCGAGGCCAAACCGTTCGGCGTATTTTGCCCCGATCAAACGTTCGAGCGCCGCTTCATCCTGTGGCTTCGTGCTTGCCACTTTGGCGAGTTGCGAGGCGGAACAGGACATGGGCTTATCCGTCCCTTCCGGCCCTCGGGCCAGATCGGCCTGAACCTCAAGCAGGCGATCATAGATCGTGCCTTCGGTGCGACCGGCGAGCTTGGCGCGTCTTGGGTGCACCTGTTCGGCTTCTCCAGTGATGACCTCAAGAAAAGCGGTCCCGTATTTATCAAGCTTCTTGGCCCCGACACCGCCGACCCGCGCCATATCGTCCAAGGTCCGGGGGCGGGTTTCGGCCATCTCAATCAAAGTGCGGTCGTTGAAGATCACGTAAGCCGGAACGCCCTGCTGTTCGGCGAAGGCGCGGCGTTTGGCCTTGAGCGCGGACAAAAGCGGCGCGTCCTCTTCCGCGACCATCTGTTTGACGCGCGGCCCGGATTTCGCGGCCTTGATCGTGTCTCGGCGCAGCTGGATCGTTTCTTCGTCGCGCAGGATCGGGCGCGCGCGGTCCGTCATCCGCAAGGCGCCGTGGCGTTCCGCATCTGGGCGCATCAGGTCATGGCCCATCATCTGACGGAAAATGGCCTGCCACTGGATGCGACTGTACTCCTTGCCGACGCCAAACGTCGGAAGCGTGTCGTGGGACCATTGCGCGATCTTGTCGGTCATGTTGCCCAGCAGAATGTCGATGAGGTGGCCGGAGCCAAACCGTTCCTCCGTCCGCAATGCCGCCGACAGCGCCATGCGCACGGGCGTTGTGCCATCAAAGACGTCGGCGGGTTTGTCGCAAAGGTCACAATGGCCGCATTTGGCTGGGGTTTCGCCAAAATAGGAGAGCAGGGTTTGGCGGCGGCACTGCAGCGCCTCGGCCAGGCCAAGAAGGGCATTCAGGCGGCCATGATCGGCGGCGCGGCGTTCGGATGGGGCGAGGCCTTCGTCGATCTGTTGGCGGCGGTAGCGGATGTCGTCGGGGCCGAAGAGCGTGAGCGTCTCAGCCGGGGCGCCGTCACGGCCTGCGCGGCCGATTTCCTGATAATAGCTTTCGATGCTCTTTGGCAGGTCGGCATGGGCGACCCAGCGGATGTCAGGTTTGTCGATGCCCATTCCGAAGGCGACCGTCGCGCAGACGATCAAGCCATCTTCCTGCTGGAACCGGCGTTCGACGGCGCGGCGGTCATCCGGCTCCATCCCGCCGTGGTAGTGGCAGGTGGCGTGGCCCGCTTCGCCGAGTGCCTTGGCCAGCGTTTCGGTCTTCGCCCGTGTGCCGCAATAGACGATCCCGGATTGGCCTTTCCGGGCGGCGGCGAAGGCCAGGATTTGCGCGCGCGGGCCGTCTTTGGCGGCGAAAGCGAGGTGAATGTTGGGGCGGTCGAACCCGTGGAGGAAGGTTTCAGGTGCTTGACCATCGAAGAGCTTTTCGATGATTTCTGTGCGCGTCTCTTCATCCGCCGTGGCGGTGAAGGCGGCGAGCGGGACATCAAGGCTGCGGCGCAAATCTCCGATGCGCAGGTAGTCGGGGCGGAAATCGTGGCCCCACTGGCTGACACAATGGGCCTCGTCCACCGCGATCAGGCCAACGCCAATCTGCCGCAACATGTGCTGCGCGCCGTTGGAGGCGAGCCGTTCGGGCGCAAGGTAGAGGAGTTTGCAGGTGCCCGCGCGAAGGGCCGCATGGGCGGCGTCGGTTTCATCCTCGGTGTTGCCGGAGGTCAGCGCATGCGCCTCGACCCCGTTTTCGCGTAGAAACCGGACCTGATCCCGCATCAGCGCGATGAGAGGTGAGATGACAATGGTGACGCCGTCGCGCAGCAAGGCGGGCAGCTGGAAGCACAGCGATTTGCCACCGCCGGTGGGCATGATGGCGAGGGTGTTCTGACCCGCTGTCACAGCCTCAACGATATGCTGCTGACCCGGACGGAAGCCGTCAAAGCCGAAAACGTCAGAGAGGAGTGTGGCAGCACTCATGCCTGTCAGATGCCCGCATTTTTATTAATTGCTCGTTAAGGGCAATGAATCAGAAGGGGGCGTGCGGGGCAAGGGCTGGTGACGGTCAGACCGGGTAATTGTTGGCCAGAACAATGCGGATGACTTGCAGACCGATGATCACAACCAGTGGCGTCAGATCGATCCCGCCCATCGGCGGCAGCATCCGCCGGATCGGGCCATAAATCGGCTCAAGCAGGCGGTTGAGGCCATACCAAAGCTGCGCCACAAACCCCTGCCGCAGGTTGAGCACCTGAAAGGTGATGAGCCACGACATGATCAGATGGGCGAGGACGAAGATCCACGCGATGTCGGTGATCAAAAGGGCAATATCAAAGAGCGATTTCATAAGGGCCTCGTGCAGTCTTTGGCCCCACGTAAGCACCCGGCGGTTAAAGAGCAATGACCTTTGCCAAGTCCTGTGGTCGGGGCAGGTGCCGCGACGTCATGAGTTGACGTGCACGTCATGCGACGCACTTTGGGCGCATGTACCCAATCCTCCGCCTCATCCAGGCCTTGCGCAAAGGTCGTCGCCAACCGGCGATGGACCCGCTTGACCTGCACGTCTCACAGCATCGCTGCTGGCCAATTGATTGCGACATCTTCCTTGAGATGAACAATGGGCGCATCCTCACGCTTTATGAGTTCGGGCGATTTGAAGCCTCCGTGCGGATGGGGCTGTGGGACCTGCTGAAAAAACGCAAATGGGCGTTTGCGGTCGCGGGCACGTCGATCCGGTATCGCCGCCGGATCACGCCGTTCGAACGCTTTGAGATGCGGACGCGGATTGCCACGTGGGACGCGCGCTTCGTTTATATCGAGCAGGGCATGTTCAAAAAGGACGGCGAATGCGCGAGCCATGTGCTGTTTCGAACCGCCGTCACCGAGAAGGGGCGCGCCGTTCCGACAGATGTGCTGACTGAGGCGCTTGGGGTCACCGGCCCGCGCCCGACGCCGCCCGCTTGGGTGCAAAACTGGATTGACGCTGAAGCGACCCGGCCCTGGCCGCCTGAGCTTTCTCAAATTGAGAAGGCCTGATCGCCCTCTTGATCGAATAATTCATTGCCAGCCACGGTCTTTCCCTGTCTTATCGCTTGAAAAAAGGGAGCAGGGGCATGGCGGCGAGCAAGAAACGCATCTGGGGATGGATGTCCTTCGATTGGGCATCTCAGCCGTTCTACACGCTGGGTCTGACGTTTGTGTTTGGTCCATACTTCGCTGTCGTCGCCGCCGAATACTACCTTGGCACCGGTCTTGAGGAAGGCGCTGCGAAAGCGAGTGCTCAGAGCCTCTGGTCGGGCGGACAGACGATTGCCGGTTTGCTGATCGCGTTTACCGCACCATTCCTTGGGGCGTTTGCCGACAATTCAGGCCGCAAAATTCCGTGGATCGCGTTTTTCTCGGTGGTTTACGTCATCGCCACATGCGCGCTTTGGATCCTCACCCCGGATGCCACGGGTATGTTCTGGGTCCTGATCCTGTTCTACGTCGGCTTCATCGCCGCTGAATCGATCTTGAACTTCGTCAATTCGATCCTGCCGAGCCTTGGCACAAAGGAGGAGGTTGGACGCATCTCAGGGTCCGCCGCAGCCTTCGGATATTGGGGCGGTGTGGTCGCACTGGCGATCATGCTGTTGCTCTTCGTTGAACAGCCCAACGGCAAGACCTTTATGCTAGAGCTTGATCCGGCGTTCGGACTCGATGCCGAGCAAATGGAAGGCACCCGGTTCGTTGGGCCCTTTATCGCGCTGTGGTTCGCGATCTTCATGGTGCCGTTCTTCCTTTTCGTGCGCGATGATCCGATGGCCGGTGGCAAACCCACGGACCTGAGGTCTGTGGCGGGTGATCTTTGGGGGACGCTAAAGGCCGTCGCGCAGCGTAAGAGCCTGCTTAACTTCCTCGTTGGATCGATGTTTTACCGCGACGCTCTCAACGCGCTCTACGCTTTTGGCGGGGTCTATGCCGCGCTGGTGCTCGATTGGGAGGTCACGCAGATCGGCGTCTTTGGTGTTGTGGCGGCCATCGCGGCGGCTGTGACGACTTGGGTTGCAGGACTTGCGGACCAACGGTTCGGGCCGAAGCCGGTGATCCGGGTGGCGGTTTGGTGTCTGATCCTTGTGAGCCTCACAATCGTTTTCATGTCCCGTGATCAGGTCTACTGGATCGCACTGCCCACGGGATCAACGCTGCCGGACACCATTTTCTACATCTGTGGTGCGGTGATCGGCGGCGCAGGCGGCGCTGTCTATTCGGCCAGCCGGTCGATGATGGTGCGTCACACCCACCCGGAGCGCCCGGCAGAAGCGTTCGGTCTCTTTGCCCTTTCGGGTAAGGCGACAGCGTTCCTTGCGCCCGCGTCGATCACGCTCTTCACCTATATGACCGGGAACACGCAGCTCGGGTTCCTCCCCGTCATCTTCCTTTTCCTGATCGGGCTGGTCCTGCTATGGTGGGTCAATCCTGAAGGGGACAGGGACACGGTTGTCGCAGCGGAGGCCGCACGCGCATGAAATCGGTGATCAGAGTCATAGCGTTGGTTGCATTGGCCGCTGTGGTCGGGTGCAACACGTCTGACGATGATAACCAACCCGCCGCATCCGTGTCCGCCCAGAACACCGGCGACAATCGGGTCGCCAAGGATGTGTTTGGCTACATTCCGACCGGATCAAACCAAACGTCTGAGGCCATCGGCGGCTATGCCCGCGGCTGTCAGGCGGGCGCGGTTGAACTGGCCGAAACAGGGCCGACATGGCAAGCGATGCGGCTGAGCCGCAACCGTAACTGGGGCCAGCCAGAGCTTATTGATTATGTGCAGGACCTCAGCCGTTTTGCCGCCACCCTGCCCGGTTGGGAGGGGCTTTACGTGGGCGATATGAGCCAGCCGCGCGGCGGGCCGATGTTGTCTGGCCACCGGTCGCACCAGATCGGTCTGGATGTGGACATCTGGATGTTGCCACCGGATCGGCTCAATCTGAGCGAGACGGAGCGCGAGAATATCTCGTCCATTTCCATGCGTCGCGAACAGGGCGCGTTCACCAATTCCAGTTGGTCTGAGGAACATATGCGCCTGCTGCGCGCAGCCGCGTCCGACGACCGGGTGGCGCGGATTTTTGTGTTTCCGGGCGCCAAGGTCGCTATGTGCAACTGGGAAACGGGCAATCGCGACTGGCTGCGCAAGATCAGACCGTGGTGGGGGCATCACTATCATTTCCACGTGCGGCTGAATTGTCCGCGCGGGGACAGCGCCTGTCGCGATCAGGCGCCCATCCCTGCTGGCGATGGCTGTGCG
>JBCBCS010000004.1:0-44059 GCA_038530475.1 Pseudomonadota bacterium | reverse complement strand
TGGAGATCCGCGATGCGATGGCCTATTTCCGGCTGGCCGTGTCCCAGGACGACGATCTTGCGTTCGAGCGCATCGTCAACACCCCCAAACGTGGCCTTGGCGACAAGGCGGTGCAGACCATCCAGATGACGGCGCGCACCAATGGCGTGTCGCTGGTCGATGGGGCTCGGCTGTGTGTTGAGGCCGGGTTGATCAAGGGCAAGGGCGGGGCCAACCTGCGCGAGTTGGTGCAGGGGCTGGACCGTTGGCATGCCCAGCTTCGCGCCGAACAGGACACCCACGTGGAGATGGCCGAAGTCATCCTTGATGAGAGCGGCTATACCGCCCATTGGCAGAACGACAAAACACCCGAGGCGCCGGGGCGGCTCGAAAACCTCAAGGAACTGGTCAAGGCGCTTGAGAATTTCGAGAACCTGCAAGGGTTCCTCGAACACGTCTCGCTGGTCATGGACAACGCGTCTGAAGAAGCCGAGGACAAGGTCACCATCATGACATTGCACGCGGCCAAAGGCCTCGAATACCCCGCCGTGTTCCTTCCGGGCTGGGAGGACGGGCTGTTCCCGTCGCAACGCTCAATGGATGAAAGCGGCCTCAAAGGGCTCGAAGAGGAACGCAGGCTGGCTTACGTCGGCATCACGCGGGCCGAAGAAATTTGCACGATCTCCTTTGCCTCCAACCGCCGCGTCTACGGCCAATGGCAAAGCCAGATGCCCAGCCGGTTTGTCGATGAACTGCCCGAAGATCACGTCGACGTTCTGACCCCGCCGGGCCTTTATGGCGGCGGCTTTGGCGCGGCGGGCATGTCAGCCAGCGCCAACCCGGCCTCCATGGGTATGGCATCTGATCTGCACGACAAGGCCGCCAGCGCCGATGTCTACAATTCGCCCGGTTGGCGACGCTTGCAGGCCAAAAGCCAGCACCGCCCGATGTCGCAGCCGCAAGAATCGCGCAACATGGTGATCGACATGAACGCCACCTCGTCGCACACGGTGGGCGACCGGGTCTTTCACCAGAAATTCGGCTATGGCGAAGTGATGGAGATCGAAGGCGACAAGCTGGTGATCGAGTTCGACAAGGCTGGCACCAAAAAGGTCGTGGCAAAGTTCATCGTGGGCTCTGCCCAGGCCGATGATGTGCCGTTTTGATCGCGGGCATTTAGCTTGATTTTGCTGCATTTTTTGGGGCTGTCCTAACCGTCTTTCAGTAAATGCAACGCATGGCTCGTCCAAACCAATTGGGCGAGCACCATGCCGTATACGATCTACGCTCTGGATGAAGAGTTCGCCGTTTCGACGGGCGACAACGTCAATGATGGCGTGCGCGGGCCTGGAACAAGCTCTTTTGACTACCCGCCGGTGTCGACCCAAGACCTCGTCATCATTTCGCAGCCCGGCGACACGTCGCCTGAGGTCTTCAGCGTCGGTGACACCTACACGCTCAGCTGGAGCGGCAAAGGGAGTGGCGCCGACAGTCTTGAGCTGACGGTCACCCGATCCGATCCAGTCGCCTTGGAAGATGCCGAAGGGCATGCTGTTGTCTTTAGCGGAGAATACCCCGACGGCACGCCGGTTCAGTTGGTCTGGTCTCCGGGGATCGACCTTGAAGAATGGTATTTCGACATGGCCGGGGAAGACTCTGGCCCGGGATTTTACAATACCGACCAGAATGCCCAGGCGGAGTATTCCTATGTCTGTTTCGCGGTCGGCACGCGAATTGCGGCTCTGCACGGGGACGTCCCGGTTGAAACGCTCAAGCAAGGTGATCTGGTTCTCACGCTTGATCACGGTCCGCAGCCGCTGCGCTGGATCGGGATGCGGACAGTGCCCGGGCGCTACGGGATGACACCGGTAGAATTCGCGCCGCATGCGCTCGACAATGACCGGCCCCTGCGGTTGTCGCCCCAGCACCGTGTGTTGACAGGCGGGTGGAAGGCTGAGGTCATGTTTGGCTCACGCGAGGTTCTCGTGCCGGCCCGCGCTTTTGTCGGACAACCCGGCGTCACTGAGGCTCCGGTGGATGAGGTCACATATGTTCACCTGCTGTTTGATCGACATGAGATTGTGCTGGCAGAGGACATTCCGTGCGAAAGCCTGCTGTTGGGGCAAATGTCGCAAAATATCCTGCGCAGACCTGCCGATGACGCCACGGCTGAGACGGGGATGATGATGCCGGAAATCCTCCAGATGGAGGAATACTTCAACATGAAGGCAGCGCGACCTGTTCTGCGGATGCAGGAAGCGGTCGCGTTCCTCGATCACGTGCCACCGCCCAAGCGGGTGCCGGATGTGTTCGTGATCTAGGGCGACGACCATCCGTCGGGAAAGAGGATCGGATAGAGCGTCGCCACGAGCAGCGCCGCCATCGTCCAGTTGAACGCAGTCAGCCGTGCAGGTGAGGTGAGGAACCGTTGCATCTGTTGCCCCAGCACCGTCCATGACCCCACGCAGGGAATGTTCACGACCCCGAATACCAGCGCCACCATCCCCACGGACCAGATTGTGCGGCTGCCATCCTCTGCGGTGGCGTAGTTGGTGATCGCATAGACGGCCATCGTCCACGCCTTCGGGTTCACCCACTGAAACGCCGCGGCTTGTAGGAACGTCATTGGGCGTCCGGCGGTTTCTGGCGCATCGGGCAGGCGGGGGGCGGCGGTGGCGATCTTCCACGCAAGCCACAACAGATAGACCACTGACACGATTTTCAGAATGCGGTCTGTAATGGGGTAGGCATCAAAGACCTGCATCAGCCCCAGCCCCACTAGCACGATCATGACCGTGAAGCCGATGCCAACGCCGAGCATATGCGGAACTGTCCTGAGAACGCCGAAATTGGCCCCCGATGCCATCAGCATCGTGTTGTTCGGCCCCGGTGTGATCGAGGAAACAAAGGCGAAGGTCGTCAAGGCGATGAAGATTTCAAAGTCCATGAAACAATATTATGCGGCGGGTAGGGCAATGAAATTGCGAATCTGCGTATAAGAGATTTAATCTCGCACTGAATGGTAGAGTTTGACCCCATAAACGCGCGAATATTGCGCCACTTACAGCGCGATGGTCGTATCTCTAACCTTGCGCTCTCAGAGGCCGTTGGGCTCAGCCCCTCGGCCTGCCTGCGCCGGGTGCAGGAGATGGAGCGGCGTGGCATAATCACAGGATACCGTGCGCAACTCGATCCGGTGGCGACGGGCAAATCCTTTGCAGTCTACGTCGCCGTGGGTCTCGGAGAGCATTCAAAAGCCGCTCAGGAAGAGTTTGAGCGCGCGATGGACGGCTTCGATGAAGTCACTGAATGCCACAACATCGCCGGCGCGTTTGAGTATCTGTTGCGGGTCGAGACGGCTGATCTCGCTGCCTACAAGACCTTTCATACCGATAAGCTCGGCACCGTTCCGCATGTCCGCTCCATCACCAGCCACATGGTCATGGGCACCCCCAAAGACCTGCGCAGCTGATTTCCCAAAAAAGAAAGCGGTGAGACCAGGGAGGAGGAGAGGTCTCACCGCTTCTTATTTCGGACCCTTAAGGGAGGAGGCGGGTCCTTCGTACCGGGTCTCAAAGGGAGGAGGTGAGACCCGTATCCGTGGGACCAAGCAGCGGCGGTGTCAGGGAGGAGGAGAGACACCGCCGCGTCTTGATCACGGCACCCGTCCCAGGGAGGAGGAGAGGGAGGGTGCCATCACGAAGCGCCAAAGGGAGGAGGAGGCGCTCCGATTTCGTGGGCGCTACTTTGCAGCAGCGCCTTTGGCGACGGCCCGCAGATCGGCATGTGCAAGGCCAAGATCAGCGAGTTCGCGTGCATTCAGGTTACGCAGTTCGGTCAGTGTCCGGCGGTAAAGGCGATATTCCTCAGCGCGCTCGGCGATCCGGCTGCGGGTTTCGGAGATGCGCGCCATCAGCGGGGCTGCAAATCCGTAGGTTTCAGTGTTCATGGCCATGTCTGGTCTCTCATTTAAAAGGTAAGACCCTGTTCTGGGGCCTTCGGTTCAGGCGGCTCATCGGTGGCGCCATGACCCGAAGATAGGCCAATGCTGCAGTTGCACAATACCGCGATGATCAATGCTGCTATGCAGAAAATGCATGGTCACGAAAATGTTAAGGTGCTGATTGTGAACGACTTTACGTCAACTCGCCAAATAGATGTGCAATTGGGGGTGCCGGGGCGCGCGTTGCACATTTCGCAGACGATGATGTCTTAACTTTGGGCGCTTTTTATACGACATAAGGCGACAAATGAGGTCGCGGTTCCGGCGAAAGATCGCCAAGATCGCGCTGATCGACGCAGTGAGGTTCGCGATGACAGCCCAGAAAGATGACATTTTTGCCGCGCTGAGCGCCATTTCTGTCCCCGGGGGCGGGGATTTGGTGTCGCGCGACATGATCCGCGCCCTCACTGTGGACGGGGGGCAGGTGCGATTTGTCATTGAAGCCCCCGACGCGCAGGTCGCGTCTGGGATGGAGGCGCAGCGCAAGTCCGCCGAAGCCGCCGTGGCGGCGCTGGACGGCGTCGACGCGGTCTCTGTCATCCTCACGGCGCACGGACCGGCGGTCAAATCCCCGCCGCCAGCCGCAGCACCGGGGCAGGGTGCGCCGCCAAGCCTCAAGATCGGTCGCCACCCCACTCCGCAAGCGGGCCCCCAGGGTGTGCCCGGCGTGGACCGGATCATCGCCATCGGCTCCGGCAAGGGCGGCGTGGGCAAGTCTACGGTGTCGTCTAACCTCGCCGTGGCGTTGGCGCGGCAGGGCCGCCGCGTCGGCCTGCTGGATGCCGATATCTACGGCCCCAGCCAGCCCCGCATGATGGGCGTGAACAAGCGCCCCGGCTCGCCCGATGGCAAAACCATCATTCCGCTACAGGCCCACGGCGTCACCATGATGTCGATCGGCCTGATGGTGGACCCCGACAAGGCCGTCGTCTGGCGTGGCCCCATGCTCATGGGGGCGCTGCAACAGATGCTGGGGCAGGTGGAATGGGGCAAGCTCGACACCCTGCTTGTCGATCTGCCGCCCGGCACGGGCGATGTGCAACTGACGCTCTGCCAGAAGACGCACCTCACGGGTGCTATCGTGGTCAGCACCCCGCAGGACGTGGCGCTGCTCGATGCCCGCAAGGCGCTCGATATGTTCAACACCCTTAAGACGCCGGTGCTCGGCCTGATTGAGAATATGTCCACCTACATCTGTCCCAAATGCGGGCATGAGGCGCATATCTTTGGCCATGGTGGCGTCGCGGCCGAGGCGGAGAAGCTGAAGGTGCCCTTCCTCGGCCAGTTGCCCATCGACCTCGACACCCGGCTGGCGGGCGATGCCGGAACACCGATTGCGGCCGGGGACAGTGCCATGGCCGACGCTTACGCGGATTTGGCCAAACGTCTGATCGACGGTGGCATGGGATGATCCGCCGCGCCACCGACGCGGATTGGCCCGCGATCTGGGACATTCTGGAACCGGTCTTTCGCGCGGGTGAGACCTATGCCGTCGATCGCGACATCACCGAAGCGTCCGCGCGTGCCGTCTGGATGGAGCTCCCTGCCGAGACCTATGTCTGGGACGATGGCGGCATCCTCGGCACCTATTACATCAAGCAGAACCATAAGGGCGGCGCGTCTCATGTCTGCAATTGCGGATACGTGACCGCCCCAGCGGCACAGGGCAGGGGGATCGCGCGACGGATGTGCGAACATTCGCAAGGTGCAGCGCGAACGCTTGGCTTCACGGCGATGCAATTCAATCTGGTGCTCGCCAGCAACGTGGGCGCGGTGGCGCTCTGGCAAAAGCTGGGCTTTGACGTGGTCGGCACCTTACCGGGCGCGTTTCGTCATCCGGTTCAGGGGCCGGTCGACGCCCATGTGATGTGGAAAGCCCTCTGATCGGGGCCATCTTGGGAAAGCATGGGAGGCCCGGGAAATCCTGGGACTGAGTCCAAGATCCGAATCAATTTCGGGTCCTGAGGCGTTGATTCGACCTTCGCTTCGGTGGATTTCACTCGATTTTCGGCATTCTCCGCCAAAAAGTGAAAGAATTCCGGGAATATCTGGAACTTTTTTTTGGCGGTTCGCATAGCACTACATATTGTGTCTTGATCCGACAATAGCCCCTTATGTACGCAGAATCGGGGCTTCAAGACACAATCTCTAGTGTTTCAACCTACTGAGAAACAGCATCTAGTGCCATACATTCCCAAAAAGTGCTTTGCGATCCATGAATTCCCATGCATAACCATTGGCAAGAAGACGGGCAGACAACACGGGGCACCAAACGACCCCACCGACCATAAGAATAATTCGAGGTCAGGTTTCATACAGGCACCCCCTTCTTGAACGAAGAGATCCGGCGCGCGAGCGAGCAGACATCCCCCCAGGTGGCGCGCGCAGCTGGACATCCCGGAAACGGGACGAGGGCGGCGGATCAGACAGTGGCAGCAGTCTGATCCGCCGTTTTCCGTTTAACGCGATTTTTTTGGGGGCAAAGGAATAGGGACCGCGGGACAGTGGGACTGAGTTTCAGAGGCGAATTCAACCAGAAGGTTGACGGCAAGGGGCGCATGTCGATCCCGGCTGATTTTCGTGCTGTGCTCTCCGACGGTGATCCGCGCTGCCCCGAAAACCCCCTCCCACGGATGGTCGTGTTGCACGGCCCTCACCTCAAGGATTGCCTGCATGCCTACACGATTGAGGCGATGCAAGAGATCGAGGACGGCATCAAACGCCTGCCGCGCGGCTCTGCTGAGCGTAAGCGCGCGTCCCGGATGATCCTGTCGAAATCGTGGGAAACCGAAGTCGACAAGGATGGTCGCATTGTTCTGCCCCAGCGGCTGCGTCAGCAGATCGGGCTTGAGGGCGAAGCGGTGATGGCCGCCATGGGCGACTTCTTTGAGATCTGGAACGCCGAGACCTATGAGAGGGTCGAGGCGGCTGAACTGGCTGAGATGGACGATGTCGATGGTGACTTTGATCCGCTCAGCCTCATCGATCCACCCGGGACGACCTGAGCCATGGGGATCGCTGCCGCCAACCCCCCGCACATTCCCGTTCTGATCGGGCCGCTCATCGCGGCCTGTTCGCCTGTTCAGGGCACGTGGCTTGATGGGACGTTCGGCGCAGGCGGGTATTCCAGGCGTTTGCTTGAGGCCGGGGCAGCGGCTGTGATCGGTGTCGACCGCGACCCGGACGTTATCAAAAATGCGACATGGGTGACGGATGAGCCCCGCATTCGCCTTGTGGAATCTACATTTTCCGACCTCGACACGGTTGCCACCGATTTGGATGGCGTGGTGCTGGATCTCGGCGTTTCGTCGATGCAGCTCGATCAGGCCGAGCGGGGTTTTTCATTTATGAAGGACGGTCCGCTGGATATGCGGATGGGACAGGAGGGGACCAGTGCAGCTGACATTATCAATGACGCAAACGAAGCCGATCTTGCTGACATTTTATTTACGTATGGAGAAGAGCGCGCCTCACGCCGGATCGCGCGTAAGATCGTCGCCGAACGCGGTGACGATCCGATCACCACGACCCTCCGTCTCGCCAAACTGATTGAAAGTTGCTTGCCGCGCCCGAAGCCGGGGCAAAGCCACCCGGCAACACGGTCGTTTCAGGCCATCCGGATCGCTGTGAACGATGAATACGGCCAGCTTGCCAAAGGGTTAGAGGCCGCAGAGCGGGCGTTGAAGCCCGGCGGCTATCTGGCGGTCGTGACCTTCCATTCGGTCGAAGACCGCATGGTCAAACGTTTTTTCCAGCAGCGCGGTGGGGGCGTCGCCAACGCCAACCGCTACGCACCTGCGGTGGAGGCAGAGGCACCAGCGTTCGACATCGTGACCAAAAAGGCGATTGGACCGGACGCTGAAGAACTGGCGCAGAACCCGCGCGCCCGCTCCGCCAAACTTCGCGTGGGCCGTCGTACAGACGCGCCCGCCGCCCCAGTTGATTACAAGAAACTCGGTATGCCGCGCTTGAAGGACACCCGGTAATGCGTTCACTTCTTTATATTCTTTCCGGTTTGATGGTGATTGGCCTGGGCTATTGGGCCTACCATGAAAACTACGAAACCCAGGCGTCCCTGCGGGAGGTCCGCAGCCTGCACGGCCAGATCGGGGCCGCGCACGAGCGGTTACGGGTGCTGCAAGCGGAATGGGCTTACCTGAACCGCCCCGACCGGCTCCGCGATCTGGCAGAGCTGAACTTTGACCGGCTCGGTCTTTTGCCGCTCATGCCCGACGCGTTCGGTCGCATCGATCAGATCACTTATCCGCAAACCATCGTCTTTGATCTGAGCAATTCCATCGAAGTCTCCACCGCCAATGCACCAGAGGTCAGCCAATGATCCGCACGCCCCTTCGCCCTTTGGCCCGCATCCTCAAGGCCCGCGATCAGGGGGAGAACCCCGATGCGATTGAGGCTGAAAACAAGCGCCTGCGCCATGAAGAAGACCGCGACCGCGCCCGCAACCGCGCCGAAGGTCGGTTGTTGGTGTTGGGCCTTGGTTTCTTTGGTCTGTTTCTGGTGATTGGCGCCAAGATGGCCATGCTCTCAGGCTCTGTCCCGGAAGAGCCGACCGCCCAGGTCACCGGCTCCCCCATCATCGGGCAACGGGCTGATATCATTGACCGAAACGGCCGTGTGCTGGCAACAAACCTCGACACCCATAGCCTGTATGCACAAATTCCTGACATGATCGACCCGGCGAAAGCGGCACGAGAATTGGCCGCAATCTTCCCGGAGCTCGACGAGGAAGAGCTTTACGCCGATTTCACCGGCGAGCGCCGGTTTCTCTGGATTCGCCGTGAAATCAGCCCCGAGCAAATGCAGCTCGTGCATGACATCGGTGAACCTGGTCTTCTGTTTGGCCCGCGCGAAATGCGGCTGTACCCCAACGGCTCAGTCGCGGCCCACATCCTCGGCGGGGCGACCTATGGCCGTGAAGGCGTGAACTCGGCCGAAGTGATCGGTGTCGCGGGCGTTGAGAAGTTTTTTGACGATTTTCTCCGCGATCCGGCCAATGAAGGCGCCCCGCTTGAGCTGTCCATCGACCTCACCGTGCAAGCCGCGTCCGAGCGGGTGTTGCAGGGCGGTATGATGCTGATGAACGCCAAAGGCGCGTCCTCGGTGCTGATGGATGTCCATACCGGAGAAGTCATCAGCATGGTCAGCCTGCCGGATTTCGACCCCAATGATCGGCCTCGGGTGCTCACTGAAGACGACGACGCCACCGATCAATCCGACAGTCCCTTGTTCAACCGCGCGGTCCAGGGTGTCTATGAATTGGGCAGCGTTTTCAAGATCTTCACCGTGGCGCAGGGGATCGAGCTTGGCTTGATCAATGCCGCCACGATGATCGACACGCAGGGCCCGCTGGAATGGGGCCGGTTCCGGATTCGTGACTTCCGCGATTACGGGCCGGAATTGACGTCGACCGACGTGATTGTGAAATCATCGAACGTTGGCACAGCCCGCATCGCCTTGATGATCGGGGCGGAGCGCCAGCGCGATTTTCTGGGCACCCTTGGATTTTTGGAGGCCACTGAGGTTGAAATGGTCGAAGCCCCGACGGGCGATCCTTTGCTGCCGGACAACTGGTCCGAAATCTCAACGATGACCATCTCTTACGGGCATGGGCTCAGCTCATCCCCGGTGCATCTTGCAGCTGGGTATGCCAGCCTTCTGAACGGCGGCTACCGGGTGGAGCCGACATTGCTGCGTCAGGACGGGCCGCAATACGGCCCCCGCGTCGTCAGCGAAGAGGTCTCAACGATTGCCCGCGACATGCTGCGGCAGGTCGTGTCGCGCGGGACGGCGTCTTTTGGCGACGTGGAAGGCTATGAAGTTGGCGGAAAGACCGGCACCGCCGACAAGCCGCGCCCGACGGGCGGCTATTACGACGACCGCACGATCGCGACCTTCGCGTCGGTCTTCCCAGCGAACGATCCGCAATACGTCCTGATCGTGACGCTGGACGAGCCGCAGATCGAAGCTTTGGGCGAACAGCGTCGCACAGCAGGCTGGACCGCCGTGCCCGTTGCCGCCGAGATGATCCGCCGCGTCGCACCCCTTCTGGGCCTGCGTCCAGACGTTGAAACCCTGACGCCAACAGGTGTAACACTGACGTCAAATTAAGGCGGGACGAGTCCCGCTCTACAAGAAACGGCACAGACCGTATGGCGGGGTGAGGGCATGACCGACACGACCACAACGCGGACGCTCTCAGATCTTGGGCTGACGGCCCGGGGCGGGGCCAATCCGCAGATCACCGGACTTGCCGTCGACAGCCGCGACGTGACGGACGGCACGCTGTTTTTCGCACTTCCCGGCTCAAATGTGCATGGCGGTGAATTCATCCAATATGCGCTGAGGATGGGGGCCAGCGCGGTAGTCACCGACGCCCATGGGGCCGAGATCGCAGCGGCAGAGCTGGCCGCCTCAACTGCCGCCCTGATCGTCACCGACGATCCACGGGGCGCGCTGGCCCAGACCGCCTCGCTCTGGTTCGGCGCGCATCCCGAAACCGTGGTCGCTGTCACCGGCACCAACGGCAAGACGTCCATCTCCACCTTCGCCCGCCAGATTTGGCTGGAGCTTGAAGAAGAGGCTGTGAACCTTGGCACCACGGGCATCGAAGGCGCGTGGACCTATCCGCTCAAGCATACCACGCCCGAACCGATCACCCTGCACCGCGCTTTGGCCGAGGCCAAAGGGCAGGGGATCACCCATGTGGCGATGGAGGCCTCAAGCCACGGCCTTGACCAGCGGCGTCTTGACGGGGTGGTCCTCTCAGCGGCGGGGTTTTCCAACTTCACGCAAGACCACCTCGATTATCACAAGACGTTTGAGGCGTATTTCGACGCCAAGATGGGGCTCTTTACCCGACTTCTGCCCGAGGATGGCGTCGCAGTGATCAACATCGACGATCCCAAGGGGCCTGAAGTCGTGGAGATTTGTGAGGCGCGGGGGCTTGAAGTCATCACCGTGGGCCGGAGCGAAGGCGCGCGGCTGCATCTCACCGCGCAACGCTTCGATGCGACGGGGCAGGAATTGCTGTTTGACTGGCAGCGCGGTGGGCATTCGGCACGGCTGAAGCTCATCGGCGGGTTTCAGGCGGACAACGTGCTGCTGGCCGCCGGGCTGTGCATCGCGGCAGGCGCGGACCCTGAAGAGGTGTTCGATACGCTTCCCTATCTCACAACGGTGCGGGGCCGGATGGAACATGCCGCCACCCGCAAGAACGGCGCGCAGGTCTTTGTGGATTACGCCCACACGCCCGATGCGGTGGCGACCGCGCTTCAGGCCATGCGCCCGCATGTGATGGGTAAGCTCGTGGTGATCGTGGGGGCAGGTGGCGATCGTGATGCCACCAAACGGCCCCTGATGGGGCAGGCCGCCGCCGAACACGCGGACATCGTCTTCGTGACCGACGACAATCCCCGTTCAGAAGACCCTGCCGCTATCCGGGCGGCTGTGATGCAGGGCTGTCCAGAGGCGACCGAGGTCGATGACCGCGCCAAAGCGATCCTGCTGGCCGTGGATGCGCTTGGTCCGGGGGACGCGCTGCTGATCGCGGGCAAGGGGCATGAGACCGGGCAGATCGTTGGCGATGACGTATTGCCGTTTGACGATGTGGAACAAGCCAGCATTGCCGTCGGCGCACTGGACGGGGATCTTTGATGCTCTGGACCGCCCAGGACGCGGCCGCCGCAACCGGTGGGGTGGCGACCACTGACTGGCAGGCCAGCGGGGTCAGCATCGACACCCGCACCCTCCAGCCCGGCAATCTGTTTGTCGCCCTCAAAGACGTGCGCGACGGTCATGATTTCGTGGCCCAAGCGCTTGAGAAAGGCGCCGCCGCCGCCCTCGTGACCCATCGGCCCGAAGATGTGGCCGAGGACGCACCGCTTTTGATCGTGCCAGAGGTTCTGCCCGCGTTAGAGGCGCTCGGCCAAGCCGCCCGCGCCCGCACATCGGCCCGCGTCCTCGCCATCACCGGCTCCGTCGGCAAGACATCTGCCAAGGAAATGGCCCGCACGGTGCTCAGCCGCCAGGGCAGGACCCACGCCGCCGAAGCCAGCTACAATAACCACTGGGGCGTGCCGCTCACGCTCGCCCGGATGCCCGCCGACACCGACTACGCCGTCATCGAGATCGGCATGTCCAACCCCGGTGAGATTGAGCCCCTCTCACGCCTCGCCCGCCCGCATGTCGCCATGATCACCACCGTGGCGGCGGCCCATCTGGAGGCGTTCGAGGACGGCTTGCAGGGCATTGCCATCGAGAAAGCCGCGATCTTTCAGGGGCTTGAGGACGGCGGCACCGCGATCTTCAACGAAGACATCCCGCCTGAATGTCTGTCCCGTGTCGAACAGATCGCTTGGTCCACCGGCCAGGCCTGCCTGCGCTTCGGCACCCGCGACACAGCGCATTTCCAACTGACCGATGTGCGGTTGAGCGAGGGCAAGACCCTCGCCCAAGCCACCCTGCCGCAAATCGGCGAGGTGATGTTCAAGCTGAACTCCGCCGGACGCCACTTTGCCATGAACGGCCTCGGTATCCTCGCAGCGGCCCAGGCCCTGGGCGCGGACCCGGTGCAGGCGGCGATGGATCTGGGTCACTGGCAGCCCCCAGCGGGGCGCGGCACGCTCGAACAGGTCACGACCGACGCCCCACGCGACGAACACCTGTCGCTGCTCGATGACGCCTTCAACGCCAATCCGACGTCGATGACCGCCGCGCTTGAGGTCCTCGCGTCCTACACGCCCACCGACAATGTGGGTCAGATCGTCAAAGGTCGCCGGATCGCCATCCTTGGCGACATGCTGGAACTTGGCCCCGATGAGATGGACCTTCACGCGGCCCTCGCCGACGACCCGTCGATGGCCGACATCCACCTTGTCCATTGCGCTGGCCCCCGCATGAAAGCCCTGCACGATACGCTCCCGGACGACAAACGCGGCCAATGGACGGAAACCGCGCAAGAGCTGGCCGCGCAGGCCACGCGCCTCGCTGATGCAGGCGATGTTGTGCTGGTCAAAGGCTCCAAAGGCTCGAAAATCAGCCTCGTCGTTGACGCCCTGCGCAAACTGGGGCAGGACCGGACAAACACCCCCCAAAAAAATAACCCCTAAGACAAGCACAAAACGGATCAGGACGAGCAGATGTTGTATTGGTTAACGGCGTTCAGCGATGGCGGGGACTTCTTCAACCTGTTCCGCTACATCACTTTCCGCGCGGGTGGCGCGTTTCTGACCGCGTTGATCTTCGGCTTTCTTTTTGGCCCCTCGCTGATCCGTGTGTTGCGGGCCAAGCAAGGCAAGGGCCAACCCATTCGCGATGACGGCCCGGAAAGCCACATGGCGAAACAGGGCACACCGACCATGGGCGGGCTTCTGATCGTTGGCGCATTGCTGACCTCAACGCTGCTTTGGGCACGGTGGGACAACCCGTTCGTGTGGATGGTGCTCTTTGTGACGCTGGCCTTCGGGCTCATTGGGTTTGCCGATGACTACGCCAAGGTTTCCAAGCAAAACACCAAGGGGGTCAGCGGTAAGGTCCGGCTTTTGCTGGGTTTTCTGATCGCCGGTGTCGCCGCCTACTGGGCTGCGCAATACCACCCTGAAGAGCTGTCAAATCAACTCGCCTTGCCTGTGTTCAAGGACACGCTCCTGAACCTCAGCCTCCTTTTCATCCCCTTCGCCATGATCGTGATTGTCGGGGCGGCCAATGCCGTGAACATGACCGATGGGCTGGACGGCCTCGCGATCATGCCGGTGATGATTGCTGCCGGCACGTTTGGCATCATTGCTTACTTTGTTGGCCGCGTGGACTTCACGACCGAGCTGGGCCTGCACTACGTCCCCGGCACAGGTGAACTGACCATCTTCGTCGCGGGCCTCATCGGCGGTGGTCTGGGGTTCCTGTGGTACAATGCGCCCCCAGCGGCGGTTTTCATGGGCGACACCGGAAGCCTTGCCTTGGGCGGCGCATTGGGCGCCATCGCCGTGGCGACAAAACATGAAATTGTGTTGGCCATCGTCGGCGGCATCTTTGTGGTCGAAGCGCTCTCTGTGATCATTCAGGTCGCCTATTTCAAACGCACGGGAAAGCGGGTCTTCCTGATGGCCCCGATCCATCACCATTATGAGAAAAAAGGCTGGGCCGAACCGCAGATCGTAATCCGGTTCTGGATCATCTCGCTCATCCTGGCCGTGATTGGCCTTGCCACCCTGAAGGTCCGCTGACCGTCTTTCTTAGAACTCATCGAATATCGGGCTGATGCGCGACTGATCGGATCGCTTGCACGGACGCTGCGTCCACTTCGAAATGCTGCATTCGAACCGCTCTCAGTTCTGCCGCAGGCTCGGCGAGCAACTCCGTGATGCTGGGTGCCTCATCGGGCGCTTGCCACGCCCCTGACAGGTCAGCGGTCTGTCCTTTGGCCGCCTCCCAATGTCCGATACAATCGTCAATCCAGCCGTGCAGCTTCCAGAAATATGGGTTCACATGGCTTGAAAACGGATCGCCAAGGTAATCGTTGCTTGGTCGCTCATCGAACTGAATCTCGGACGGCATGCCTGCGAAACGCATGTGCATCCAGTTGTGCACGGTCGTCTCAAGTTGATGTCCGAGAACATCAAGTGTCACTTCAGGACGGGACAAAACCGCAGGATTTCGGAGGAGAGCTTCCATCTCATGCATTTCCTCACGCGTCTCGTCGGATCGCGCCCAAATCATGCCATTGAAATCCTGCTCGAACTGAGGCGGCCATTCGTCTGGTTTCTGAAGGATCGGCATCAGCGGTTCCGGCCAGTCCGCATCGTTTGGATCGGTAGGAATGTTGGTCCAACCGGTCACCTTAGGCCAATCGGGGTCGTTCAACGGCATCAAGATGTGGTCAACATGGCCGATCATTTGACGGTGCATCGCAAGAAAGTCGATTCCCGCGCCTGGGGTTCCGGTCGTCCGCGTGGTTGTCCAGCCAATGTCCGCCAGGGCGTCTACAAGCGCTGCATTCGCTGGGTTCGACAAAAATCTCGGATTCTTAACGATGTGCCAATAAAGATGTCGCCAGCGCATGTGTGGCGATGACGTCATCTCAATAACCGGGGTGGGAAGCTGCTTGCTTGTCATTAATTCGTCTCCAATCATCTTCAACAATTCCTGCATCTCACCATATTGCATGATGAGCGGCAACAATCTCAGGTTGATTGGGGCGAACGCATAGACCAATGCTTGCGCAACGTTGCGCTCAGAAACGAGCCGCCAAGTGTGATAATGACCCTTTAGACCGGCAAATTGTCGAGGTCGTCATCCTCCTCCTCGTCCTCCGAAGCCGCGTCCTTCGTCAGCCAGCGTTCCGCCTCGGCCTCTTCATCGAGGTCGAAGGATTTGATCTCAAGCCCCGGAAAAAGTTTGCCTTCGAATTCCGCCGCTGTCTGAAGCCAACCGATATCGGACACGAAGGCGCATTTTCGGAAATGCCCGATCAGTTGGAACAGCTGCGGCAGCCGCATCATCTCGGCGGCAATCGCCCCGCCCGTGGGCATCGAGAATGACGTGATTTTGTAGAGCATCAGTCCGTCTGTTACATCGCGCGATTTTTCCAGCAGATCATCAAGCCCCGCCGCCATCATGTCGGCATCCAGAATGGCGCTCAGCTCCAGATCTACCCTGTTCGGGGCCGGTTTCGTCACTTTCAGCATCGGTCGTCCTCCTCAGGTCTGTTTAGAGCGTGAGTATACCACAGCCGCGGGCGACGGCTCTGATGTGGATCAACCTGACGACGTTGTGGCGAGTTCCCAGCTCTCCGCTCTTCCGCCCACTTGCGATTGATCCCTGCCGAGTTGACGTCTGATCAGTCGCTATGCGTGCTCCACCGGACAGACGGATTCCGGCCTGCTCCACAGCTGAAAAACTGACCAATTTGGTAAAACCCTGTCCTGGATTCTGGTCAGTTTGGTAAATTTCGGTCGGTCGCCCCTCGCAGCGGCCCGTACAACTGGCCTTGCGCGCCCCACGTCGCAGGGGCATTTTCCCAATCATCAAGAGGGGGCAATATCAATGATTCCAGTGCAGGGTGTCAGCGGCAAAACCATTGCCGTTCTGGGCCTCGGTCGCTCCGGCCTTGCTGCGGTCTCCGCCCTGCAGGCGGGCGGTGCGGATGTCGTTGTCTGGGATGACAGCCCAACCGCCGGGGACAAAGCCGATGCGGCGGGCGTGTCTCTGCGCGATCTTACAAAACCAAATGCCTTCAAGGACATAGACGTGCTCATCACGTCGCCTGGTATCCCGCATCTCTATCCCGAACCGCACCCCGCCATCGCGGCTGCCCTTGCCGCTGGGGTGCCTGTCGACAACGATATTGGCCTCTTTTTCCGCAGTTTTGCGACGCCGGACTGGGACAATTTCGACACCGCGCCCAAGGTCATCGCCATTACTGGCTCGAACGGCAAATCCACAACGTCAGCGCTGCTCCATCACATCCTCGAAGTCGCCGGCCGCCCCACCCAACTCGCTGGCAATATCGGCCGCGGCGTCCTCGACCTCGACCTCGCCCATGATGGCGAAGTTATTGTATTGGAATTAAGTAGTTACCAGACAGAGCTCGCGCGTGCGCTGACCCCCGATGTGGCCGTTTTCACCAACCTCTCGCCGGATCATCTGGACCGGCATGCGGGCATGGGGGGCTATTTCGCAGCCAAACGCAGGCTCTTTTCCGAAGGCGGCCCCGACCGCGCCGTGATCGGCGTCGATGAAGAAGAGGGCCGGTTCCTCGCCGGACAGCTGAGCGAAGGAGGGTCAGACGATCGTGTCATCCGCATTTCGTCTGGCCAAAAGCTCAGCGGTGACGGCTGGTCCGTTTTTGCCCGCAAAGGTTTTTTGAGCGAGCACCGCAAGGGCCGCCAGGTCGCCTCCATCGATCTGCGCGCCATTCCGGGCCTGCCCGGCGCGCACAACCATCAGAACGCCTGCGCCGCCTATGCTGCCGCCCGCAGCATCGGGATCGGGCCGAGGGTGATTGAACAGGCGCTGCACAGTTTCGCAGGCCTGCCGCATCGCAGCCAGTTGATCGCAGAGCAGGGGGGCGTTCGGTACGTTAACGATTCCAAAGCAACAAACGTGGATTCTGCGGCCAAAGCACTTGCTGCATTCGACAAGGTCAGGTGGATCTGCGGAGGTTTGGAGAAAGAGGGCGGCCTAGAGGCGTTGCTGCCCGCCCCCTCGGTGGTCAAGGCTTACGTCATCGGGCGGGAGGCTGCGGCGTTTGCCATGAAGCTCAAGGGCCTTGATGTTGAGGTCTGCGGCGACATGAAAACCGCAGTCGCCCGCGCTGCGTCAGAGGCTCAATCGGGCGAGACTGTGCTGCTTGCGCCGGCGGCGGCGTCGTTCGATCAATATGACAGCTTTGAGAAACGGGGCGAAGATTTCGCCCAACAGGTCGCTAATCTGCCCTGACCTCCCCCTTCATCTTGGCAGATACAACTCCCCCCGGAGGGCCGATCAGCCCAACCGCGTGGCAATGGCTGTTGCGGCGGCGTGGCCTGATGACCAGGCCCATTGAAAATTGTAGCCGCCCAGCCATCCGGTCACATCAACGGCTTCGCCAATGAAATAGAGGCCGGGAACTGTCTTGGCCTCCATCGTTTTTGACGACAGCCCGTCCGTGTCGACCCCGCCCAACGTCACCTCCGCCGTGCGGTAGCCTTCGGTGCCGGAGGGGGTAAGCATCCAATTTTGAAGGGCGGTTGCGATCTCGGCGATGCGGGTATCGCTCAGATCGGCTGCATTTCCGGTCAGCGCCAGATCGCGGGCCAGATACTCCACCAGTCGGGCGGGCAGATGGTGCGACAGAACGGTTGTGAGCGCCTTGCGCGCATCTGTTGCGCGATGCTCTTTCAAGGCGGCTTCGATGTCGAGGTCAGGGGACAGCGCGACCGTCACGCTCTGACCCTCCTGCCAATAGGACGAGGCTTGCAGCACCGCCGGGCCAGAGAGGCCGCGATGAGTGAAGAGCAACGCTTCATCAAAGGCGGTGCCGTCTTTGGTGGTGACCCGCGCCGGGGTTGCGGTGCCGGAGATGGATTTGAACGCCCCATCCGAAAATGTGAATGGCACCAGCCCTGCACGGGTGGGGGTCACGCTGAGGCCGAACTGCGCGGCGATGTCATAGGCCAGCCCTGTGGCGCCCATCTTGGGGATCGATTTTCCGCCCGTCGCCACGACCACGGCGTTCGCCGTAACCGTGACGCGGCTTCCGTCGCGCTCAAGGTCGGCCACGAAATGGGTCCCGTCGTGGCGGAGTGCCACCAAAGCGGTTCGCAGCCAAAGCTGCGCGTTCGCTTTGGCCATCTCGGCCTGCAGCATCGCAATGATGTCTTTGGCGGAGTGATCACAGAAGAGCTGCCCCAGTGTCTTTTCATGCCAGGGAATGTTGTAGCGATCGACCAGATCAATGAAGTCCCATTGGGTGTAGCGGGCCAGCGCCGATTTGGCGAAATGGGGGTTCTGGCTGATGAAATTTTCGGGCCCTGCACTGGTATTGGTGAAATTGCAGCGGCCGCCGCCTGAGATGCGGATCTTCTCCCCCGGGGCCTTGGCGTGATCGATGACCAAAGCGCCGGGCCCGGCATGGGCGGCGCAGAACATGCCGGCGGCACCGGCGCCAAGGATGAGCGTGTTGATCCGCATGGACGTGCAGGTGCCCGTGTTTGCGATCGTCCGCAAGAGGCCATGGTGGCGCTGAAGTTGTTTTTGGTCAGATGAAAGCGGGCGCGAATTTCTGTGGAATCACGCACCATTTGTCGTTATCGTCACAGGCAGACCCGGAAAACGGGCGAACAAGAGGCAGTAAGGCAGTCGTACCATGACAGAAATGGTCTATGGAGCGATCCCCGCATCTTCGGGCGATCCGGTTCTTCCGCGCTGGTGGCGCACCGTGGACAAGTGGACGCTGTCGTGCATCCTGTCCCTCTTTGGTATTGGTTTGTTGCTTGGGCTGGCCGCGTCTCCTCCGTTGGCCGCCAAAAACGGGTTTGAGCCGTTTCATTATGTGCAGCGGCAGGCGTTCTTTGGGTGTATCGCCATCGCCGTGCTGTTCGTCACATCGATGATGACACCGACGCTTGTCCGCCGCTTGGCGGTTCTGGGCTTCGTTGCATCCTTCATCGCGCTGGCGGGTTTGCCGTTCTTGGGCACTGATTTCGGCAAGGGAGCGGTTCGGTGGTATTCGCTGGGCTTCGCGGCTGTTCAACCGTCTGAGTTCCTCAAGCCCGGTTTCATCGTTGTGGCGGCCTGGTTCATGGCGGCGAGCCAGGAGATTAACGGCCCGCCGGGCAAATCCTATTCCCTGATCCTGACGGTGATCATCGTTCTGATGCTGGCCATGCAGCCCGATTTCGGGCAGGCGGCGCTGGTGCTGTTTGGCTGGGGCGTGATGTATTTCGTGGCCGGTGCGCCGATGCTGATCCTTGTGGCGCTGGCCGGACTGGTCGTCTTTGGCGGCACGATTGCCTATGCCAATTCCGAACACTTTGCCCGGCGCATCGACGGGTTTCTCAATCCCGACATCGACCCCACCACACAGCTTGGCTACGCCACCAACGCCATTCGAGAGGGTGGCTTTTTTGGCGTTGGCGTGGGTGAGGGGCAGGTGAAATGGTCGCTGCCCGATGCGCATACGGATTTCATCATCGCTGTTGCGGCTGAGGAATACGGCCTGATCTGTGTCCTCGCCATTATCGCGCTTTATGCCACCGTCGTGGTGCGGTCGCTGGTGCGTCTGATGAAAGAGCGTGATCCGTTTATCCGGCTTGCGGGCTGCGGGTTGGCTTGCATGATCGGGGTGCAGGCAATGATCAACATGGGTGTTGCGGTGCGGCTTTTGCCGGCCAAGGGCATGACGCTTCCATTTGTGAGCTACGGTGGCTCGTCGGTGATCGCCTCGGCCATTGCGGTGGGGATGTTGTTGGCGTTCACCCGGACGCGGCCGCAAGGCCAGATCGGTGATATCCTGTTGCGGCGGGGTCGGTGATGGCGCAGCCGCTCCTCATCATCGCGGCAGGTGGCACCGGGGGGCATATGTTTCCGGCTCAGGCATTGGCCGAGGCGATGCTTGCGCAAGGATGGCGCGTGAAGCTCAGCACCGATGCCCGTGGGGCACGCTACACCGGCGGCTTCCCCCCTGCGGTAGAGATTGAACAGGTTGGATCGGCAACCTTCGCGCGCGGCGGTATCGTCGCCAAGCTGGGCGTGCCGTTCAAGATCGTGGGTGGCGTCTTTGCCGCCGTCAGCCGGATGGTGCGCGACAAGCCCGCCGTGGTGGTAGGGTTTGGCGGCTATCCCGCAATCCCGGCGATGGCAGCCGCAACGCTGTTGCGCAAGCCGCGTATGATCCATGAACAGAATGGCGTTCTGGGCCGGGTCAATCAGATCTTTGCCAAGCGTGTGCACAAGGTCGCCTGCGGGACCTGGCCGACGGAGCTTCCAGCCGGGGTTGAGGGCGAGGATGTCGGCAACCCGGTGCGCGGAGCGATCCTTGAACGGGCCGGGGCGGCCTATATTGCGCCCGGTGATTACCCGATGTCGATATTGGTGATGGGCGGATCCCAAGGGGCGCGGATCCTCAGCGATGTGGTGCCGCCTGCGATCAATGCGCTGCCGACCGCGCTGCGACGCAATATTCGCGTGGCCCATCAGGCGCGGGAAGAAGACTTGGACCGCGTGGCGCATTATTATGCGGACGAAGGCATCCCGGCGGACGTCCAGACCTTTTTCAACGACGTGCCGACCCGGATGAGCGAGGCACAGCTCGTTATCACCCGGTCCGGTGCGTCGACCATTGCCGATCTCAGCGTCATAGGCCGTCCGTCAATCCTTGTCCCTCTGGCCGCGGCCATCCGGGATGAGCAGACCGCCAATGCCAGGGCGCTGGTTGACGCAGGGGCGGCGATCCTTGTGTCGGAAAGCCAGCTGCATGTGGACAGCCTCGCCCAGCAGATCGAAACCATCCTGAGCGATCCGCAAGGCGCCAACCAGATGTCGCTTGCGGCCTTGTCAGTGGGCAAGCCGGACGCAACCGCGCGGCTTGAAGCGCTGGTGATGGAACTCAGCACTGGAACATCGTAAGAGCGAAGGACAGACGACATGGACGGAACACCTCTGATGAATGCAGTCACCAAGCTCCCCCTTGATGTGGGGCCAATTCATTTCGTGGGGATCGGCGGGATCGGAATGTCAGGCATCGCAGAGGTGCTGTTGAGCCACGGTTACGTCGTTCAGGGGTCCGATCTGAAGGACAGTCCGATCACGCAGCGGCTGAAGAAGCTTGGCGCATTCGTGTTCGAAAGCCAGCGGGCTGAGAATGTCGAGGATGCGCAGGTCGTGGTCATTTCCTCTGCCATCAAGCCCGGTAATCCGGAGCTCGATGCGGCTCGTGCGAAGGGCCTGCCCATTGTCCGCCGAGCTGAGATGTTGGCAGAGCTGATGCGTCTGCGCTCCAACATTGCCGTGGCCGGAACCCACGGGAAAACGACGACCACAACGATGGTTGCCGCGCTTCTGGATGGCGGCAATTTCGATCCGACGGTGGTGAATGGCGGGATCATTCACGCCTATGGCTCCAACGCGCGGGTCGGTGATGGCGAATGGATGGTTGTTGAAGCGGACGAGAGCGACGGCACCTTCAATCGGCTGCCGGCGACAATCGCCATCGTGACCAATATCGACCCCGAGCACATGGAGCATTGGGGAACCGAAGAGAACCTGCATCGGGGGTTCTACGATTTCGTGTCAAACATCCCGTTCTATGGTGTCGCGGTCTGCTGCACCGATGACAGTGACGTGCAGACGCTGGTCGGCAAGATCACGGACCGTCGCGTTGTGACCTACGGCTTCAACGCGCAGGCCGATGTGCGGGCGGTGAAACTGCGTTATGAGAAGGGTGTTGCGCATTTCGATGTGGCGCTGCAGGCCGAGGACAGCGTGATCGAAGGCTGCACCTTGCCGATGCCCGGCGATCACAACGTCAGCAACGCGCTCTCCGCTATCGCTGTGGCGCGGCATCTTGGCATGAAGCGCGATGAAATCCGCGCAGCGCTGGCGAATTTCGGCGGCGTTAACCGCCGCTTTACCCGGGTGGGCGAAGTCAACGGCGTGACGATCATTGATGATTATGGCCACCACCCGACCGAGATTTCCGCCGTGCTGAAAGCTGCACGGCAGGCTTGCGAAGGGCGGATCATCGCCGTGCATCAGCCGCATCGCTACTCCCGCCTGCATCACCATTTCGATGACTTCTGTGCCTGTTTCAACGATGCCGATGTGGTCGCTATCGCTGAGGTGTTTGCTGCGGGTGAAGAAGTGATCGAGGGCGCGACGCGCGACGATCTTGTGGCAGGGCTGATCCGTGCGGGTCACCGTCATGCGCGCGCCATCACCGATGAGGATGATCTGGTGCGGCTGGTGAAAGAGCAGGCGAAGGCAGGCGATATGGTGGTCTGCCTTGGCGCAGGCTCGATTTCTGGCTGGGCCAACGGATTGCCAGGGCACCTTGCGTGACAGGTGTTGGTCGCTTTCTTGCTGTCGGTCTTGCGTTGGGGGCCAGCGCGACTTCGGCCTGTGGCATTGATCTGATTGAAAGCCCAGGCTGGACCCGTACCGCCTGGAGCGAGACGGAAAGCCGTCTGAATGTTGCGATCATCTGGCGTGGAGACCGGCCGTTTCAGCGTCTGGATGGATCGATTTCGATATCCAACCCGGAAGGAGAGGTCTTGGGCTCGTTCGATTTTGTCGAAAACAGCCTGACCCCGCCCTCCTATTCGTTCCGCGTCGAAGGCCGGTTCTTGGGTGAGGCTGTGCCCGAGATCGAAGCCCTGAGCGCCGAACAGTCGAATGTGTCCATCTGTTTGAGCCGCGTGGTTTGGGACAGTGGAGAAGAAACGGTGCTGCAGTGACATATGAGTGGGTCATCCTGGGCGCGATCATCGTCGTGTCGCTGCTGCCGTTGATCCGGATCCTGCGGCGCATGCTTTTTGCGTTTACGATTGCTTTTGTGGGCCTGATGCTCATTCACATGCAGCATAATCCCGGGGAGGCGACGCTGGTTCTGGGCGCATTGGGCGCGGGCCTTGGTGTTGCGCGGCCCCTCCGGCGGGCGGTGTTTGGGGGGCTTTTGTGATGGGTTCGAATTTGCTTCGCAAATCCGACCGAAGCGCGCTGCGCGCGCTCTTTTTGAGTATTTTTCAACCAAAGAGGGCGGCGGCGTGAATTGGGCGATTGTCGGCTCTTGCGTTTGGGTGTTGTGCGCGACGGTGACCGCTTTGTTGCCGATGCGGCTGCAATATGTGCCCGGTGTGACGCTGCTGGTGCTTGCCCCCGTCTTTCTGATCTGGCTGGGCCTGTCGGTGGGGTGGGGCTGGGCTCTGGCCGGTGTGCTCGGCTTTGTTTCGATGTTCCGCAACCCGCTGCGCTATTTCTGGGCGCGGGCGCGCGGAGAGCGGCCGGAGCTTCCGCGATGATCTCTGTCGGTCTGGCCTGCTTGTGGTTGATCGCGGCCAATGTGCTGGCGATGCTGCCCAGCCGGGACAATCACTGGACGCGGGCTTATGTTCTCATCGCGCTTGGCGTGCCGCTCTTGGCGTTTGTTTCCTACCAGAACGGCCTGTTTTGGGGCGTCGCCTTTCTGATTGCGGCGGCCAGCGTGTTGCGTTGGCCTGTGATCTATCTGGGGCGCTGGGTGCGCCGAATGAGTTTTCGCGCCAAAGGGTGAAGCTGTGATGATTGTGGCCCGCGCAGAGCTGCGATAGGGGAGCGGGGCGGGACTGCACAAACCCTGGGAAAGAGTGTGATGGATTGGCCCAACGTCAGAGGAACCTTGACCGAAAACCGCCCGTTGGCGGGTCTGACCTGGCTGCGTGTGGGCGGGCCTGCGGATGTGCTGTTCCAACCTGCAGATGAAGAGGATCTGAGCGCGTTTCTGTCCGACCTTCCGGGGAATGTTCCGGTGTTTCCGATGGGTGTCGGGTCAAACCTGATTGTGCGGGATGGCGGTGTGCGCGGGGTCGTGATCCGTCTTGGTCGGGGGTTCAACGGCATCGATTTTGACGGCGACCGCGTGATCGCCGGCGCTGCGGCGCTCGATGCGCATGTGGCCCGCAAGGCCGCCGATCAGGGCCTGAACCTTACGTTTTTGCGGACAATTCCAGGCTCTATCGGGGGGGCCGTTCGGATGAATGCGGGGTGCTACGGCGATTATATAGCCGATGTTCTGGAGAGCGTCCGTGTCGTTTATCGTGATGGCGCTGTTCGGGACGTTCCCGCGTCTGACCTCAACCTCGCCTATCGGTCTTCCGATCTGCCAGAGGGGGCCGTCGTTGTGTCCGCCACGCTTGCCCCGCCGCGGGAAGAGGCGGGCGCGCTTCATGCGCGGATGGAGGCGCAGCTTGCCAAGCGGGATGAGACCCAGCCGACCAAGGACCGGACCGCAGGCAGCACGTTCCGCAATCCGGCGGGCTTTTCATCGACGGGACAGGCGGATGACAGCCATGACCTCAAGGCGTGGAAAGTGATTGATGATGCAGGAATGCGCGGCGCTGAGCGGGGCGGGGCGGTGATGAACGTCAAGCATTCCAACTTCCTGACCAATGCCGGCGACGCGACCGCTGCCGACCTTGAAGGATTGGGCGAGGAGGTCCGGAAAAAGGTTTACGAGACCAGTGGGATAGAGCTACACTGGGAAATTATGCGGGTTGGCGAACCAGCCCCGAAATAAGGACCGGCAACGACCGATCCAAACGCCCCACAGGCAGGGGCATGACATAGGCAACAGACAGGTCACCAAGACCTGCGAAAGAGGCGGACAGCGTGTCGAGCAGGGCACCTAAAACCATAGCCGTCCTGATGGGCGGCCCGTCGTCGGAGCGCGAAGTATCGCTGTCCTCCGGGCGGGAATGCGGCTCTGCCTTGCGGCGGGCGGGCTATGAGGTTGTCGAAATCGACGCCGGTGACGATCTTCCGGATCAATTGCGCAAGGTCGCCCCCGATGCGGTCTTCAATGGCCTGCACGGTCGGTGGTGCGAAGACGGTGTGGTGCAGGGCCTGCTGGAATGGATGCGTCTGCCTTACACCCATTCAGGTGTGCTGAGTTCCGCTCTGGCGATGGACAAGCAGAAGACCAAGGATGTGTACCGCGCGGCGGGTCTGCCATTCGTCGAGAGCGTTCTGGCCAGCAAGGCGGAGATCGAAGCAGATCATGTGCTTGAGCCGCCCTATGTCGTGAAGCCCTACAATGAAGGGTCCAGCGTGGGGGTCTACATTGTCACGGATCGGGCCAACGGGACACCGACCCTTGCCGCCGATTTGCCAGAAACGCTGATGGTGGAAACTTATGCCCCCGGGCGCGAATTGACGACAGCTGTGATTGATGATCGAGCGCTGACGGTGACGGATATCATCACCGAAGGCTGGTACGATTATGCCGCCAAGTATGAAACCGGCGGGTCGCGACATGTGATCCCTGCTGACATCCCGCAAGACATCTTTGACGCCTGCATGGATTACGCGGTCCGCGCGCACAAGGCGTTGGGGTGCCGCGGGTTGAGCCGGACGGATTTTCGCTGGGATGAGGGGCGGGGCCTTGACGGTCTGATCCTGTTGGAGACGAACACCCAGCCGGGCATGACGCCAACGTCGCTTGCGCCCGAGCAGGCAGCGCATTGTGGAATTTCGTTTCCTGAACTGATGACTTGGATGGTGGAGGACGCGTCATGCGATCGATAAGGCCGACCCCACCGACAGACGCGCCCCGCCGTGACCCGGCGCCGTCGCGCTGGGGCTATCGCTATCAGCGGCTGATGCTGACGCCGGGGTTCCGCAAGCTGGTGAAGGTGGGTCTGCCGGTGCTGGTTGTTGGCGGACTTGTCGCGGGGTGGGCGGCGCGCGAAAGCAACCGCCAGATGGTGGCTGACGCCTACATAGACATGAAGACCCAGATTCAGCAGCGTGAGGAATTCATGGTGCAGGTCATGGCGATCGACGGCGCGGATGACACCCTCGCTGCCGACATCCGCACGGTCCTGCCGCTCGAATTTCCGCGTTCCAGTTTTGATATGGACCTCGAAGAGATGCGCCAGGTCGTGGCGGCTTTGCCGGCTGTGGCTGAGGCGAGCATGCGGGTGCGTCCGGGCGGCGTGTTGCAGGTCACCGTCACGCAGCGTCAGCCGGTGGCCGTGATGCGCACGCCGGATGGGCTGAAGTTGCTCGACGCGGATGGCGTTTTGATCCGGTCGCTCGTGTCACGGTCGGACCGGCCGGATCTGCCGCTGATCACCGGGGACGGCGCGCGCGAAGCCTTGGGCGAGGGGCTCACGCTTTATGCCGTGGCAGGCCCCCTGGAAGAGCGGATGCGCGCCGTGGTCCGGATGGGCGAGCGGCGCTGGGACGTCATCCTTGAGAGCGGACAGCGCATTTTATTGCCGACTGATAATCCGGTGCCGGCATGGGAACGGGTCGTCGCCCTCGATGAAGCGCAGGAATTGCTGCAGCGGGACGTGTCGGTGGTCGACATGCGGCATCCGGATCGCCCGACGATCCGAATGGGTGAACAAGCGGTGGACCATTTGCGGACGATCTCCGCGCCCACGGAATAACAAAGAATAAATTAGGCAGGTGTGTAGACCATGAGAGACCTTTATCAGACCCAGCGCGCGCAGCGGGCGATGCGACAGGCGGCAATGCAACGCGGCGTGGTGGCGATCTTGGATGTGGGCAGCTCGAAGATTGCCTGCCTTGTCCTGCGGTTTGATGGGCCGGAAACATTTGCAGGCGAAGACGGTGTTGGCTCGATGGCGGGGCAGTCATCGTTCCGGGTGATCGGTGCCGCGACCACCCGGTCCCGCGGGGTCCGGTTTGGGGAGGTCGACGCGATGGCCGAGACCGAGCGCGCCATTCGCACCGCTGTGCAGGCGGCGCAGAAAATGGCGAATGTCCGGGTTGATCACGTGATTGCCTGCCTCTCTGGTGGGCGGCCACGGTCCTACGGCTTGGACGGGCAGGTCGATGTCGCCGGACAGGTTGTCACCGAAGGCGATATCGGCCGCGTTCTTGCCGATTGCGAGGTGCCAGACATCGGCGAGGGCCGCGAAGTCCTGCATGCCCAGCCGATCAACTTTGCGCTCGATCACCGCTCCGGGCTCAGCGATCCGCGCGGCCAGATCGGCAATACGTTGACCACCGACATGCACATGATGACGGTTGAGGACAGCGTGATTGAAAACCTCCTCTATTGTATCAAACGCTGTGATCTCGAACTTGCAGGTCTTGCGTCGTCCGCCTACGTGGCCGGGATTTCCAGCCTCGTGGAAGACGAGCAAGAGCTCGGCGCGGCCTGCATCGACATGGGCGGCGGGGCCACTGGCATCTCCATCTTCATGCGCAAGCACATGATCTATTGTGACAGCGTGCGCATGGGCGGCGATCACGTGACCTCCGACATTTCCATGGGGCTTCAGGTGGCCCCGGCGATGGCGGAACGGATCAAGACATTCTACGGCGGCGTTCTGGCCACCGGCATGGATGACCGAGAGATGATCGAAGTTGGCAGCGAGACCGGAGATTGGGAGCGGGACCGCCGCACGGTCAGTCGTGCCGAGTTGATCGGGATTATGCGCCCCAGGGTGGAAGAGATCCTCGAAGAGGTTCGGATGCGCCTTGATGCCGCCGGGTTCGAATACTTGCCGAGCCAGCAGATTGTCCTGACCGGTGGCGGCAGTCAGATTCCTGGTCTTGATGGGCTGGCCAGCAAGATCCTTGGCCAGCAAGTGCGGCTTGGCCGACCCCTGCGAGTTCAAGGCTTGCCGCAAGCGGCGACCGGGGCTGCATTCTCGGCCGCTGTGGGTCTGTCGCTCTTTGCGGCGCACCCGCAGGACGAGTGGTGGGATTTCGACATCCCGGCGGAAACCTACCCGGCAAGATCGTTCAAACGGGCCGTCCGCTGGTTCAGAGAGAACTGGTAAGGCAAAGCCTGTTTTGCAAGCAGTTGACGTTGGGGGAAATCACCCCTGACGTCCTGCTATTGTTATTATGTTTCGGCCTTTTTGTGCCGTATCAATTTATTGGATGGGATATTTAATGACCTAGTTACTCCTAGTGGCTTCGGCGTTTGCCGGAGCGTGCACTGACGCCAAACACAGGCACAGCGGCGTCCATCACCCAGGTTATCGGCCTGGGAAGTTTCAGCCAGCAAGAGTCTTATTCCGTTGAAGAACGGTACCCGTTTGGACAGCAAGAAAGGTCGACGACGATCAGCGGAGAAGCGTCAAAAGTCTACAATGACACTGCCTCTTCGTTTAATCTTTTCGATAGCAGCATCGGCACGCTCACATCCGTAGGGATCACCGGTTTTTACCGCGGAATTGAGGCGTCACTGACCGTATCAGACAGCTGCATTACCCAGCGTTTTCCAGTGCGGACAACCCTGTGTTCGGATTCATCGAGCAAGACGGGTAGGCTGGATTATGGGCTGAATTTCGGCAATATATCGCCCCTTGTTCCGGTGATTACTCCAGCGATCAATTCAGTGAACGATGAAGTCCTTTCACTCGATTACAGCTTTGCGCTTGGCGACAGCAACACCTTCACCGTCCTTGATCCACCCGCACCATTTGTATTCAGCCAAAGCACTCGCACGGCGCAATCCACCTTGGATGCTTTTACTGGAGATGGCACAGCATCCGTCAGTTTCGCGTCTTTCTGGTATGAGACCAATTCAACCACCTGCACCGGCAATGATATCATCGAGTTTGGTCAAAAGGTCGGCCAACGTGACATCGAAACCTGCCGGTTCACATCCTCCTTGAATTTCAGAGGCTCAGCCGAGGTGTTCATCGATTATCAGTACGATCCGATCGTGGTGAACCCTGATCCTGACCCCAATCCCAACCCGTCCGTCGTGCCGCTTCCGGCCGGGTTGCCGTTGGTTCTGACCGGATTGGGCGGCTTTGCGCTGATCCGGAGGCGACAACCGACGTGAACCACGCACCGCATTCGGCATAGTCACGTCAAAGGGGGGCAGCGGCCCCCTTTTTCATGTGTTCTTATCCGTCGAATCGCTTTGTTTTTTACGTTGCATTCGATACACTTATCCACAAGGCCCGAGAGAGGCCCGCGGCAGTTACGAGCAGTCGCACCCCACTTTTGACCGGTCCTTTGACCGTGCGTCACCCGCTAGGATGCAGCGTATTCCGCTGTGGCCTTTGGTGTTGTCTGCGCTAAGTGCGCAACATTTGGGGATTTTTACCAAATCACGTATCAATGCGCGGTGAATTGCCTATATTTTGCGGTTTTTCGGCTTTTTGGGCGTGACCAAACGGGCAGGTATCGTTAATGTCAGGCCAGTTCTAAAGAGGGACGCCCGTTGGGACGGGCCAAAAAAGACAGGCGGACAGATATATGACTTTGAACCTTTCGATGCCCGGACAGGAAGAGCTTAAGCCTCGGATCACTGTATTTGGTGTGGGCGGAGCTGGCGGAAACGCCGTGAACAACATGATCGAACAGCAGCTCGAAGGGGTTGAGTTCGTTGTGGCCAACACCGACGCGCAGGCGCTGCAGCAATCGCGCTCTGACGCGCGCATCCAGATGGGTGTGAAGGTCACCGAGGGTTTGGGCGCTGGGGCTCGCGCCACGGTCGGCGCAGCCGCTGCCGAAGAGAGCATTGAACAGATCGTCGATCACTTGGCTGGCGCGCATATGTGCTTCATCACCGCTGGCATGGGCGGCGGCACCGGCACCGGGGCTGCCCCAATTATCGCGCAGGCTGCCCGTGAGCTTGGTGTGCTGACCGTCGGTGTTGTCACCAAGCCGTTCCAGTTTGAAGGCGGCAAGCGAATGAAGCAGGCCGATGAAGGCATCGAAGCGCTGCAAAAGGTCGTCGATACGCTCATCATCATTCCCAACCAGAACCTGTTCCGCCTCGCCAATGAGAACACGACCTTCACCGAAGCATTCTCCCTCGCTGATGACGTGCTCTATCAAGGCGTGAAGGGTGTGACGGACCTGATGGTGCGTCCGGGTCTCATCAACCTCGACTTTGCGGACGTTCGCGCCGTGATGGACGAGATGGGCAAAGCAATGATGGGCACCGGCGAAGCCGAAGGGCAGGACCGCGCCGTTCAAGCCGCCGAAAAGGCTATCGCCAATCCGCTTCTCGACGAACTCAGCCTCGACGGTGCGCGTGGCGTTCTCATCAACATTACGGGTGGCTACGACCTCACGCTGTTTGAGCTGGACGAAGCCGCCAACAAAATCCGCGAAAAGGTCGATCCGGATGCCAACATCATCGTTGGCTCCACGCTGGACACCGGCATGGAAGGCAAGATGCGGGTGTCGGTCGTGGCAACTGGCATTGATGCCGTCGCCAAGACCTCTGACATCCCGGTGCCACGCCGCCCGATGGCCGCACCCTTGAAGCAGCAGGTCTCTGCTGAGGTCCGCGAAGAGGCGCCAGCGCCTGCAGCCGAGGCCCCTGCGCCGGTTGCAGAACCGACCCCCGAAGTGGCTCAGTCGGAAGAGCCTGGCCTGTTTGATGAGCCTGCCGTCGACGCCCCGGCCGAGGACGTGTTCGACGCGCCCGCCGCCGCTGCCGCCGCCGAGCATGATCTGCCGCCCGCCGCCTACCAGCCGCGTCCGGAGCCGCAGATCGAAGCAGAACCCGATGGATTTGTCGCGCCGCAACGCCCGGCCCCCGGCACACCCAATCAGGAAACGCTGGATCGCCTCCGCGCGGCTGCGGCCCGCACCGCTCCGGCACCGGCTGCCGCCCCAACCGAGACCGCAGATGCAGCCAAGCCGCGTCTTGGTGGCCTTAACGGTTTGATCAGCCGGATGACCGGCAGTGACGCACCGCAGGCCAAGGAGCGCCCGCAGCCACCTGTCGCCACGATCCGCGAAGAGGCTCCGACGCAAGCGGATGCTGATCAGGAAAAGATCGAAATCCCGGCATTCCTGCGGCGTCAGGCGAACTGATAACGCTCTGACGCAAGGTCACAATTTCACCGAAGGGGCTGCCATTGGGCAGCCCTTTTTCTTTTAATAACGTGGGCTTAGAAGCGCTGTCGGCGGTCTTCTGCCCCTTTGTAACAGTTCTGTTTCAGTCCGTTGCAAACTGTGTGTTGAGCGCCCCCGGTGTGGCGATTAGCTACTTGGCAACCAAACGTACGGGCAGATTCTTGCAGACGACACTTGATACCAGCGTGGCATTTGATGGCCGGGGTCTTCACCTCGGTGAGTCCGTGCGCCTTGTGCTGCGCCCGGCACCCGCTGGGCATGGGATCGTATTCCGCCGGATGGATGTGGCCGCGGATCGGGCAGACATCCCGGCCTTGTGGTCCAACGTCATCGTTTCCCCCCTTAATACCCGGATTGAGAACGCACACGGTGTGTCAGTCTCAACGATTGAGCACGTCATGGCCGCCCTGTCGGGGTGTGGCATCCATAATGCGTTGGTGACGATAGACGGGCCGGAAGTGCCGATCCTTGACGGGTCCTCTGCGGAATTTGTCGCCGGTATCCTGCGGGCTGGGGTGCGCCGTCTGTCCCAGGCTCTGTCGGTGATCGAAGTGCTCAAGCCGGTTGAAGTGAAGGTCGGGGACGCGGTTGCACGGTTGATGCCGTCGCGGACGTTGAAAATCGATTTTGAGATCGACTTTGCTGATCGGGCCATTGGCCATCAGGCCAAATCGCTCAACATGGCGAACGGGACGTTCGTTCGTGAGCTTTGTGACAGCCGGACGTTCTGCCGCTCCTCAGATATTGAGACGATGCGGGCCAAGGGCTTTGCCTTGGGCGGCACATTTGAAAACGCCGTTGTCGTGGACGGCGACGCGGTTCTGACACCGGGCGGTCTGCGCCATGGTGACGAGGCTGTGCGCCACAAAATGCTGGATGCGTTGGGTGATCTGTTCACTGCCGGCGCGCCAATCCTTGGTGCCTACACCGGCGTCAAGGCGGGCCATGCCGTTACAAATGCGCTGCTCCATGCGCTCATGGAGGATCCCACCGCGTGGCGTTACACCACCGCCGATGCCGCGATTTCGGCGTGTTTGCCGGGTGTGGGCGTGCGCTGGTCTGATCTGCCGTTGGCTGCCTGACGACCAGCCCCCCGGAACGCGCAAAAGGCATTTTGCCCCCCTTTTTTATGTGCTAACTATTTGCCAACGGGTTCGTCCCGACAAGAAACGTGCCAAGGCAAGAAGCCAAGGAAAGATGATCGGGGACGTCGATGGCGGGCCGCAGTAAAATCTTGACCCATCGGTTTGCACTGACGGCAGGCGCATTGGCCCTGACGCTGATGGCTGGTTGCGGCACGTTCGACAGCCGGGCCGAAGGCGCGCTCGATGCGTACTCCGCGCAAGAAATCTTTGAACGGGGAGAGTTCGAGCTTAGCCGCAATCAACCGGACGATGCCGCCTTCTACTTTGGTGAGATCGAGCGCCTTTACCCCTATTCCGAATGGGCAAAACGCGCGTTGATCATGCAAGCCTTCGCCTATCACCGCGACCGCGACTACCCCAATTCGCGCGCCGCCGCGCAACGCTATATTGACTTCTATCCAGTCGATGAAGATGCGGCCTATGCCCAATACCTGTTGGCGCTCAGCTACTACGACCAGATCGACGAAGTGGGCCGCGATCAGGGCCTGACCTTTCAGGCGCTACAGGCGCTGCGCGTTGTCATCGAGCGCTATCCTGAAAGCGAATACGCGCGGTCATCGATCCTGAAATTCGACCTCGCCTTCGATCACCTCGCAGCGAAAGAGATGGAGATCGGGCGCTATTACCTCAAGCGCGATCACTTCGCGGCGTCGATCAACCGCTTCCGTATCGTGGTCGAGGATTTTCAGACCACATCCCATACCGCCGAAGCCCTTCACCGTCTGGTTGAGGCCTATCTGTCGCTCGGCCTTGTGGAAGAGGCGCAGACGGCGGGCGCGATCCTTGGCTACAATTACCGTTCCACCGAATGGTATGAAGACAGCTTTGCGCTTCTGACCGGGCAGGGGCTTGAGCCGCAATTGATCGGGGACAGCTGGCTTGCGGCCATTTATCGGCAGATGGTGCGCGGCGAATGGCTCTGACGGGGGAGGCGGCATAACGCCCGCCACGCGACATGCTGCGCCATCTTGATATTCGGGACATGCTGATCATCGACCGGTTGGAGCTTGGGTTCCAGCCGGGGTTGAATGTGCTGACGGGTGAGACAGGCGCGGGTAAGTCGATCCTGTTGGACTCGCTGGGGTTTGTGCTCGGCTGGCGGGGTCGGGCAGAGCTTGTGCGCCGTGGGGCTGAGCAGGGCGAGGTGATTGCCGAGTTTGATCTGGCCGAGGATCACGCGGCCTGGGTTGTCCTGCGCGAGGCTGGGTTCACCTATGACGACAGCTTGATCCTGCGCCGTGTGAACAGCCGCGATGGCCGAAAGACGGCGTGGATCAATGATCGGCGTGTCAGCGGAGAGATCTTGCGCGCTGTCTCTGAGACGCTGGTAGAATTGCACGGCCAACACGATGATCGCGGTCTTTTGAATCCGCGCGGGCACCGTCAGATGCTGGATGAGTTTGGCGGGCTTGGGCGCAAGGTTGAAGGTGTCCGCGCCGCTTGGCGTGCGCTGGCAACGGCTCAGAACGCATTGACTCAAGCTGAAGCTGAGGTGTCTGAACTTCAGGCTGAAGAGGACTATTTGCGCCATGCGGTGGGTGAGCTTGATACGCTCGACCCGCAACCGGGCGAGGATGCACAGCTCGATCAACAGCGCCGTCGGATGCAGGCCGCCGAGAAGATCGGCGAGGATATTTCCAAGGCGTATCAAGCGCTTGGTCTGCAAGGGGCCGAAGGGATGTTGGGCGATGCATCGCGCTGGCTGGCGGATGCGGCGGGGCAGGCGGATGGCACTCTGGAGGCGCCTTTGGCTGCCCTTGATCGGGCGTTGACGGAGCTTAGTGAGGTGCAGTCGGGCGTTGAGGCTTGCATGGACGCGTTGTCGTTCAACCCGCATGAGCTTGAGCAGGTCGAAGAACGCTTGTTCGCAATCCGGGGCCTCGCGCGCAAGCACGACGTGCTGCCCGACGCGCTAGGAGAGTTTGCTGAGGGGCTGCGTGGGAGATTGGCAGCGCTCGATCGTGGCGCGTCCGATCTGGCGGATTTGCGTCAGGCGGTGTCAAAGGCGCAAATGGCCTATGATGAAGCGGCTACGGCGTTGACGGAAGCGCGCGGGAAGGCCGCGACGAAATTGGACAAGGCCATGGGCGCGGAGCTTGCGCCTTTGAAAATGGACCGCGCGGTGTTTGAGACGGATGTATCACCCGCCGAGGCTGGACCTGAAGGGGTCGATGCGGTTGCTTTCACAGTCGCCACAAATCCGGGCGCGCCGGCTGGACCGATTGGCAAAATCGCGTCGGGCGGGGAACTGAGCCGATTCCTTTTGGCTTTGAAGGTGTGTCTCACTGGTGCGAGCTCTGGCCTCACGTTGATATTTGATGAGATTGATCGCGGCGTGGGCGGGGCAACGGCAGATGCAGTTGGACGCCGCTTGGCGCAATTGGCGGAGGGCGGTCAGGTCCTTGTGGTCACGCATTCGCCGCAGGTCGCGGCGCTCGGCAACCACCACTGGCGGGTTGAGAAACGGCAGACCAAGGATGAGACGATGTCGACGGTTCTGTCGCTGGCGCCGGAGGCCCGGGTTGATGAGATTGCGCGGATGATTTCGGGGGACCGCATCACCGATGCGGCGAAAGAAGCGGCGAAAGCGCTTCTGGGCGTGTAACCGCGTCGACGTTGGCTTTCGTCACGTCCTTATGCAAAAGACGTGCAATCTCGCACTCAAATTGTTGAAAAAGGTCAAGCGCCTCAATTCATCCGTACGACTTTTCCAGGGTTCAGCAGGCCCTTGGGATCGAGCGCCTGCTTGATCTGCGCCATGACATCCCAGGCCGCCCCATGCTCAGTTCGCATATGATCGAGCTTGCCCATACCAACGCCGTGTTCCCCGGTGATCGTCCCGCCCATATTCAAGGCGCGGTCGGCCATTCTGTCGGCCAGTGACTTTGCCGTCGCCCTCTCTTGTGCGCTGTCGGGATCAATCAGCAGGATCGCATGGAAATTACCGTCGCCGACATGGCCGAGAATTGGCGCGGGCAGGCCCGCATCAGCGATATCCGCTTGCGTTTCAGCAACAGCGTCCGCGAGTTTTGACATCGGCACGCACATATCCGTTACGATCGCGGTCGCACCGGGGCGGGATGCGAGGATCGACCAATAGGCCTTGTGCCGCATGTCCCAGAGACGATTGCGGTCCTCCGTCCGCGTCGCCCAATGGAAGTCGGTGCCGCCAAACTCGCCCACGATCTCACCAAACCGCTCGGCCTGCTCAGCGACACCGCCGTCTGAGCCATGAAATTCCACCATCAGGTGCGGTGTCGCCGGAAAATCGGAGCCACTGGCGGCGTTGACCGCCCCAACCGACGCAGAGTCCAGAAATTCAATCCGCGCCATCGGCAGCCCCATCGCCATGGTCGCAGTTACGGCGTCGACGGCGGCGTCGATGCTGTCGAAGGCGCAAGTAGCGGCGGAGACCGCCTCTGGCTGGCCTTGCAGACGCAAAGTGATCTCCGTGATCAGGCCCAACGTGCCTTCAGCGCCCACCATCAGGGCCGTCAGATCGTAGCCAGCGCTTGATTTTCGGGCGGCGGTGCCGGTGCGGATCACGCGGCCGTCGGCGAGCACGACCTCGAGCGCGAGAACATTGTCGCGCATGGTCCCGTAGCGCACCGCGGTCGTGCCGGAGGCGCGGGTTGAGGTCATACCGCCGAGCGACGCATTGGCGCCCGGATCAATCGGAAAAAATAGCCCCGTTGCCCGCAATTCGGTGTTCAGCGCCTCTCGCGTGATGCCGGGTTGGACGCGGGCGGTCATGTCCTCTGGATTGACCTCAATCACGGCCGCCATGTCACGAAAATCGATGCACAGTCCCCCCCGCACAGCAAGCGTATGACCTTCGAGCGACGTGCCTGCGCCGTAGCCAATTACAGGACAGTCATGATCATGACAAATGCCCATGATTTCAGCGACCTGCTCTGTAGAGGCCGGATATGCGACCGCATCGGGAGGGCGGGGTGCAAAATGTGTTTCAGACTGGCCGTGGGTGTCCAGATCGGACTTGGAGCGGGACAGCCGATCGCCTAAGACTGGAGAAAGCGCATCGAGCGCTGTGGTGATGGTCATGGTTGGCCCTCCCTCGGCGTCGTCAAGCTAGCGCAGGGACGAGCAAGGGCAAAGGGTCGAAAGTGCGTGGCCCACGCCGCAGGGGAACGACATGACAAAGCGCGCCAAGTCGCTGATCGGGCAGGGGGTTGATGACGCCCTGACGGCCTGTCGCGACACATGGGCAGTCATTCGCAACCGGGGTCCCGGGCAGGTTCAGTTCTGGTTTATCGCGCTTGTTGTGGGGATCATGGCGAGTTGCGCCGCGATCGCGTTCCGCTTCGGGATCGAAACGCTTCAGACGTGGGCTTACGGCACCGACGATGTGGCCAATCTGCACACCGATGCGGCACAGCTTGCTTGGTATTGGATCCTGATCATTCCGATGATCGGCGGGCTTGTCGTGGGGCTTATCCTGCATCGCTTCACGCCTGACGGACGGGTCCGGTCTGTTGCAGACGTGATCGAAGGGGCAGCTTTGCACGAAGGACGTGTTGAACAGCGCGCGGGTCTGGCCTCAGCAGCGGCATCGTTCATCACCTTGTCGACGGGCGGTTCGTCTGGTCGGGAAGGACCGGTGGTGCACCTAGCGGGTGTGATCGCCACCTTCGTCAACAAAGCGATGCGGGCGGATGGGATCACCGGACGAGACTTGTTGGGCTGCGCGGTCGCCGCTGCAGTCTCTGCGAGCTTCAACGCGCCCATTGCCGGGGCCTTGTTCGCGCTTGAGGTGATCCTGAGGCATTTTGCCGTTCATGCATTCGCGCCTATTGTCATCGCCTCGGTCACGGGCACGGTGCTGAACCGGCTGGCCTATGGCGATGTGACGGAGTTTTTGATCCCCAACCAGAACATGCTTGCCTTCTATCAGGAGCTTCCGGCCTTCCTGATCCTTGGGCTGCTTTGTGGGTTGGTGGCGGTCATATTGATGCGGTCCATCTTCTGGGCGGAAGATATCGCGACGTCGTTGCAAACCAGCATTGGATTGCCGCGCTATTTGCGCCCGATGGTGGCTGGGACAGTCTTGGGTGGCATTGCGATCTATTATCCGCACATTATCGGTGTCGGATATGAGACGACCACCGAAGCCTTGACCGGAGGCTTGCTGTTCCGCGAGGCGGTGGTGTTCGTCGTCATCAAGATATTCGCCGTGGCCATCACCATCGCCGGGCGCATGGGCGGCGGCGTTTTTTCCCCGTCGCTGATGGTGGGGGCGCTGATCGGTTTGGCCTTCGGGATCGTGGCAACTGGCATCTTTCCCAACGTATCGGGCGAAGGCACGCTTTATGCGCTGGCCGGGATGGGCGCGGTGGCGGCCGCCGTGCTGGGTGCGCCGATTTCCACGACACTGATTGTGTTTGAATTGACGGGCGATTGGCAGACCGGGATTGCGGTGATGGTGTCGGTGTCGATGTCGTCTGCGTTGGCATCCCGGCTGGTGGATCGATCGTTCTTCCTGACGCAGCTGGAACGGCGCGACGTGCATTTGGCCGCTGGACCGCAAGCTTATCTTCTAGGGACATTTCAGGTCTCAACGGTGATGCGGGCGACAGATCATCCGCGCGCCGCTGACCCAGAGGTCTGCGCAAACCTAATTCAGGAAGGCACCTACGTCTTCGCCGACAACACCCTCGATCAGGCGATGCCGATCCTTGAGGCGACGAATTCGACGTTCATTCCGGTGGTGGTTGCCGCCCAGAACGAAGGCCCACCCGAACTTCGGGGGGCCTTGTTTCAGGTCGACGCCCTGCGCGCGTTCAACCGTGCTCTGGCGGCGACGGCCGCTGAAGAACACTCGTAACCCGTCAGAGCTGCTCGACGGCTACCTTGCTGGGGTAAAAGGCAAGGTATCCGGCAATTTCGGAAACACCGTCTTTCGGGGCCTCGTAAGACCAGGCGGCATCTTCCCATGTGCCGCTTTTCGCGACGAGGTGATAATGCGTTGCGGTGCCTTTATGCGGACATGTTGAAACAGTGTCGGATTTATCAAAGAACGCCATCGAGATGTCGCTGCGGGGGAAGTAGATCACCGGCGGATACTCGCCCTCGGTCAGCTCCAGTGCCGCTGAGCTTTCGCCAAGTACCGCGCCAGCGGCGCGGACAACCCAAGTACCTGTTGCGGGGCGAATTTTGATATGATCAGCCATCCGTCTCTCCTTCCATCCGAACGCGCTTGATCCCGTTTTTGGCCGGGTGTGTCAAGCAAGCCGCGCCCCTGACCTGTCTTGTCTGTGTGACAGTCTGATGTCAGCTGATCAAAGCGGCGCACAGGCCGCAGACAGCCACCGGGCCGCATCGCCATCGACCAAGGGCCCTATCCGGCTGAGGACTTCACGGTGATACGTATCGATCCACGCCCGCTCTTCCTTTGACAGCATTTCCGGATCGATCAGCCGACGGTCGAACGGAACGTAAGTGAGGGTCTCAAACGACAGCATGTCCCGGGTGTCACCACCGGGCAGGGTCGGGGCCTCCTGCACGACGATGAGGTTCTCGATCCGGATGCCGAACGCCCCTTCGCGGTAATAGCCCGGCTCGTTCGACAGGATCATTCCCGGTTCAAGAGGCACGGAGGAGCGGCGCGACAGCCCCTGCGGGCCTTCATGGACGCAAAGGTATGAGCCGACGCCGTGGCCGGTGCCGTGATCGTAATCTTGTCCCGCCAACCACAGTGGGTAGCGGGCCAACGCATCGAGATCAGACCCGCGCACGCCACGCGGAAACCGGGCCCGGCTGATTGCGACCAGGCCTTGCAGAACACGGGTGTAGCAAGTGCGTTCGTCCTCCCCCGCCGGGCCAATTGCCATTGTGCGGGTGATGTCGGTTGTGCCGTCCGCATATTGGCCACCTGAGTCGACCAACAGCAACTCACCCGGCTTCACGGGTCGGTTGGTGTCCTCGTTGACACGATAATGCACAATGGCGCCGTTGGGGCCAGCCCCGCTTATTGTCTCGAACGAGATATCGAGGAGTGCGTTGGTCGCGCGCCGTTCTGCTTCCAGCGCAGTGACAACGTCGATCTCAGTCAGCCCGCCTTGGGGCGCCATGCGGTCGAGCCAAGACAGGAACCGCACCATCGCGGCCCCATCGCGCAGATGAGCATCCCGCGCGCCCGCTATCTCGGCAGCGTTCTTGCGGGCCTTGGGCAGGCTGCAAGGGTCTTTGCCGTGAACGACAGTGATCTCCGCTTGCGCTTCAAGCGCGGTGAGCACGGCCTGAGGGGTGGTCGCCGGATCGATCTGAACGGTCGCTCCGTCCAGCGTACTGAGGTGGCCGGTCAGGCCATCAAGAGGATGCAGACCAACCCTGTCCCCCAGATGCGCCTTTACCTCTGCGTCCAGCGTCGCGTCGGAAAAGAGATCAACCCGATCGTCCGGGTGCAACAGGGCAAAGGCATGGACGACCGGGTTGCGCGGGATGTCGGTGCCGCGAATGTTCAACAGCCAGCAGATCGAATCCGGCATCCCGACAAAGGCGATCCGGTCGCCTGCGTCTTTCAGATCAGCCGCGAGCCGCTGCCGTTTGGCGGCATGGGATTCGCCCGTCGCGGCCTCGGGCTGGATGCGCATCGGGGCCTTGGGTGGGGCCGGGCGGTCATGCCAAACGGTATCGACGAGGTTGCGGTTGGCCCGCATCTCAATGCTGGTTCCGTCAAGCGCCTTAGTGGCGTGTTCAATCTGAGACACGGTATGAAGCCACGGATCAAACGCGATGACACCGCCTTGGGGCAATTTGGCTCGTAGCCAATCGGCAAGCTCCGTCTCAGGCCAATCCACTGGAGTGAACACGTCCGCCACCTGATCACGCACCTGCACCCGGTAGCGGCCATCGACAAAGACACCGGCCACGTCATTGAGCACACACGAAAATCCGGCGGACCCGGTGAAGCCGGTCAGCCACGCCAATCGCTCATCCGACGGGGCCACGTATTCACCCTGAAAGCGGTCGGCGCGCGGCACAAGAAACCCATCCACACCCGCCTTGGCCATCGCGTCGCGCAAAGCAGAGAGGCGCGCTGGCCCGGTCTCAGGCGTTGTGGTCACCTCGAACGTCTGAAACATCGCGCCCCCTTATCGTCTTTGGTTCTAAAATACTCCCGCCGGAGGCGATCCTGCCGTCTTAGCCTGCTTTCCGCATGCCCAGAACGCGCGCCCGTTTCCGCGGGTCGGTGTCAAACAGGGAGGCCAGCTGCTCGGTCATCGCGCCGGCCAGTTGCTCGACGTCGGTGATCGTGACAGCGCGGTCGTAGTAGCGGGTCACGTCATGGCCAATGCCAATCGCGATCAGTTCCACAGCGCGGCGCTTTTCGACCATCGCGATCACGTCGCGCAGGTGCTTCTCAAGGTAATTGGCCGAGTTGACGCTAAGCGTGCTGTCGTCGACTGGCGCGCCATCAGAAATGACCATCAACACCTTGCGCGCCTCGGGCCGGGCAACCATCCGTTTATGCGCCCATTCCAGCGCTTCGCCGTCGATGTTCTCTTTCAGCAGGCCCTCTTTCATCATCAGGCCCAGATTGTCGCGCGACCGCCGCCAGGGCGCATCCGCGCGTTTGTAGATAATGTGGCGCAGATCGTTCAGGCGACCGGGTTGCTGCGGGCGGCCATCGGCCAGCCACCCTTCGCGGCTCAGGCCGCCTTTCCAGGCTTTGGTCGTGAAGCCGAGGATTTCAACCTTAACCTGGCAGCGTTCCAGTGTTCGGGCCAGAACGTCTGCGCAGATCGCCGCGATTGAGATCGGGCGGCCGCGCATGGAGCCGGAATTGTCCAGTAGAAGCGTGACGCAGGTGTCGCGGAATTCGGTGTCCTGTTCGACCTTGAAGCTCAGCGGGGTGGTCGGGTTGGCGACAACCCGCGCCAGACGGCCCGCATCAAGAATCCCTTCTTCCTGATCGAACGACCAAGACCGGTTCTGCTGGGCCTGAAGGCGGCGTTGCAGCTTGTTCGCAAGCCGCGACACGGCGCCTTTCAGCGGCTCCAACTGCTGGTCGAGATAGGCCCGCAGGCGTTCCAGTTCTGCTGGCTCAGCGAGGTCTTCCGCCCCGATCTCTTCGTCGTGATCGGTGGCGTAGACCTTATAGTCGGGGTCCGCCTCAGAGATGGGCTGGGGGGCAGGGGGTTCGAGCGGGGCCTCGCCCTCGGGCATGTCGGCCTCTTCGGCCATGTCTGCGTCCGCTGCGTCATCCATCGACACCTGCGCTTCGGCGGCGTCCTGCTGGTCTTCCTGGGACTGCTCGGGCGTGCCCTCGGCCTCGTCCTCATCGCTTTGCTCATCACCGGAGCTGTCGGGCTGATCGTCAGGATCGTCCTCGGCGCTGGCCTCTTCCTCGTCTTCGCCGAGCTCATCGGGGTCATCGCCCAGCTGGTCGCCGTAGCCCATATCCTCGATGATCTGGCGGGCGAACTTGGCGAAGGCTTGCTGGTCTTCCAGCGCGCCTTCGAGCCCGTCCAGCGTCCCGCCACAGCTGTCTTCGATAAAGCCGCGCCACAGATCCATGACGTTGGCGGCCCCATCCGGCATGTCGCGGCCGGTGGCAAGGTGGCGGATCAGGTAGCCTGCTGCGGTGGCCAGCGGTGCCTCAGCCGCCTCCCGGATCTGGTCATATCCTTTGCGGATCGCTTCGTGGCCGATCTTGGCGTCAATGTTTCCCGCCGTGCCCGGCATGTGACGGGCACCGACGGCTTCGACGCGGGCGTTTTCCATCGCGTTGAACAAATCCTGTGCCATCTGGCCCTGCGGCATGTAGCGCGCCGATGTCGCCGGGTCGTGGAATTTGTGCCGCAACGCAAAGGCGTCTGCGGTGCCGCGGGCAATCAGGACCTCATCCTTGGTCATCCGGCGGCTGACTTGTGGCAGGCGCACGGTTTCGCGCGTTGCACCCGGCGGGTCGACCGTAAAACTCACCGAGAGCTCCGGATCGTCGGCCATGACCTTGGTGGCCTCGGCCAATGCCTTCTTGAACGGATCGGCGGGATTGTCGGAGGGTTTGTTCATAATCGTCCTGATCTTCGGCTCTGGCGTAATCTAGTCCCCGATCAGGGGGAAAACCAGTGCAAGCAGGGCGATTAGGACATCAAAAGAGAGGTGCAATTGCGGACAAAGCGCGCGGCCTGATCCTTGGCCCAATCATCGTCCCGGAACGTGGCCCGGGTGAGCAAGGCGGCCTGGGCCGCTTTCGCTTCGATCCGCCAGTTCAGCACTTGATGACCTTGATCCGGCAGCATCGTTGCGCGCAGCAGATCTATCAGGATGGCGCGCTGCGCCTCTGTCTCATCCGCGCGGGGGTCAGACAGCAGCCATTCATGCTCCATCTGCGCGGAAAGACGTCCGGTGCAGGAGGCGAAATAGCGCAGTGGATCAGAGACCTCAGCCCTAGCGCTCTGCGCGGGGAGAAGTGTCAGGATCGCAAAGACGACCGCCTGTCCGGCTGTTCTTTTTCTGCCCATGATTTATGCAACCACGGCAAAAGACCGCCCGTCAAGCGTGCGGTTTGTAAACTTAGACGTATCTGGCCGACGGTTCCAAGGGTGTTAGCAGGTCAAGGTGACTTCAACCGTCCCGGCAAATGCGCCGCGCAACCGTGACGATGGGATCTGCACGATCCGGTTGCCTCTCATCGCATCGTAATACTGTCGATCGGCCACAGCTGTGCAGCCAGTACGCTCAAAGGCCGCCGTTTCGATCCGGTCGAGGTTGTGTTGCCCGACGGAGATAGGGGTTACGACTGCCCGCGCCCCGTTGGCCGACACGGTAACGACATAGGTTTCGCTGGCCACCATAACGCGGTCAACCGATGGCGCCATGGATGCGTTTACCAATGCTTCGGCCCGTGCGGCTTGCTGTTCTGCGGTGGGTTGCGGCATACAGGCCGACAGCGCGAAGGCGGCCACTAGGACGACAGCGCGCATCATCCCAGCGATGTGCTGGCCGCACTTTCCGGCAGTTCTTCGTCAAAGCAACGCTGGTAAAACTCTGCCACGGTCTGGCGCTCAAGCTCGTCGCATTTGTTGAGGAATGACAGACGGAAGGCATAGCCGACATCCTGGAAGATGCGGGCGTTTTCGGCCCATGCAATGACGGTCCGTGGCGACATAACCGTCGACAGATCGCCGTTCATGAACGCCGTCCGGGTCAGGTCGGCCACAGTCACCATCTGGCTGATCGTCTTGCGGCCCTGTTCCGTGTTGAACGTCGGGGCCTTCGACAGGATGATCGCCGTTTCGGCGTCATGGCTGAGGTAATTGAGCGTCGCCACAAGGCTCCACCGGTCCATCTGCGCTTGGTTGATCTGCTGAGTGCCGTGATAGAGGCCGGTCGTGTCACCGAGGCCCACGGTGTTGGCAGTCGCGAACAGGCGGAAATTCGGGTTCGGCGTGATAATTTCGTTCTGGTCCATCAACGTCAGCTTGCCGTCATGTTCCAGCACCCGCTGGATCACGAACATCACGTCGGCGCGGCCCGCATCATATTCGTCAAAGACGATCGCGACAGGGTTGCGCAGGGCCCACGGCAGGATACCTTCGTGGAATTCCGTGACCTGAACACCATCGCGCAGCTTGATCGCGTCCTTACCAATGAGGTCGATCCGGCTGATATGGCTGTCGAGATTCACACGCACACAGGGCCAGTTCAGCCGCGCGGCGACCTGTTCGATATGGGTCGACTTACCGGTGCCGTGATAGCCCTGCACCATCACACGGCGATTGTGCGCGAAGCCAGCGAGGATGGCGAGCGTTGTCTCCGGATCGAAAACATAGGCCTCGTCAATCTCTGGCACATGCTCAGACGGCGTGGAGAAAGCGGGCACTTGCCAGTCAATATCGATGCCGAA
>JBCBCS010000003.1:0-45366 GCA_038530475.1 Pseudomonadota bacterium | reverse complement strand
CAAGGTAGGAAGGGACCTTGCCTGTCCTACCTTGCCGATCATCGCAAACGCCTTCGCCACCGGTTCCTGACGGGTGGTGCGGCGGCGATGCCGGATTATGAAATCCTCGAACTCACCCTCTTCAGGGCCATTCCACGACAGGACGTAAAACCGCTCGCCCGTCGCCTGATCGAAACCTTTGGCGATCTCAACGGGGTGCTCGCAGCACCGATTGCCCGTCTGGAAAAAGTCGATGGTGTCGGACCTGCCGTCGCGCTTGAGATCAAGGTGATGGAAACCGTGACGCATCGCGCCACTCGTGCGAAGGTCATGCAAAGGCATGTAATCAGTTCATGGGATGCGGTGCTGGATTATTGCCATACGGTCATGTCGCACCGCAATACGGAACAGTTTCGGGTTCTTTTTCTCGACCGCAAGAACATCCTGATCGCCGATGAGGCGCTGGGCGAAGGTACTGTCGATCATGTGCCGGTCTATCCACGAGAGATCGTAAAGCGCGCTCTTGAGTTGAACGCTTCCGCGCTGATCCTTGTCCATAATCATCCGACCGGTGATCCCACCCCGAGCGACGAAGACATCGCTATGACGCATCAGATCAACGACGCAGTACGCGCGCTGGGACTGACGCTGCACGATCACCTGGTAATCGGAAAATCGCGTGAGGTCAGCTTTCGCTCGGAAGGGCTAATCTAGGTCCCGGACCCAAAGTTCGACGCGACGATTGATTTGTTGGCCCCAGACCGTGTCATCGCACGCCATCGGTAGCGCCTCTCCGAAACTTTCGGTTTGAAGCAATACATTTTCGGGAACCGCACCTGCCAATGCTGCAAGAAGGGCACGCCGCACCGCTTCGGCCCGGGCGGACGCGAGGTCTCGATTGGCCAGTGCTGGGCCCCGCGCATCGCTGAATCCGACAAGCATCAAGTCTCGGCCTGAAAACCGCCCGTCCCGGACAGATTGGGCAAGTTGAAGGATGTTTGAACGTGACGGCCCATCAAGTCGGGTTGACCCCGGTTCAAACCGAAACGTCGTCGACATGCGAATGCGCGGCTTGAGCACCCGCACCATGCGCTGCAGTTCACCCAACTCAACGTCGGAGCCAGCCTGAAGGATCGCATTCGCCAACCGGTCTCCTTGGTCAGCCAATGGAACAGGCGACGCCGCCATGTCCGCAAACCCAGCCCGGCGGATCACCAGCTGCGCGGCGGGTGACCGCAACCAATTGAGAAACGCCTCAATCTCAGGATGTTGCGCACGCTGCGGCAGATATAGCATGACCGGCAGGGTGAGTGGGTAATCTTCTGATTTCAGACTCAGAAAGGTGGCCTCGGAAGAAACACCACAGGGGCCAGTGATCCTGAGTGGCTGAGCCAAACCAGTGTTGCCGAAGGGGACAAGAGCAAGCGCGGTTTCTGCATTTGCAACGCCGGCTACAAGTTCACTATGATTTTGATAGGTGACGTCGGGCATCCTCAGGCCTTCGCCTGCAAGCGCCATCACCTGCCTTTCAAAACCGTTAAGCAGCGCTACTGTGTCCCGCGATGCATGGAGCTCAAATTGACCCTTGGACGCCAGCTCAGACACAAGTTCGGACATGGAAATCTCGGTTCGGCCGGAAAAAGGCGAAGCAACCGGAACGACAGCATCCAACGCAAGAACGCGCGCTTGCATGCCGCGCTCCAATTGCCCAAGGCCTGCCGCTTCCATCACAGCAAGCGTGTCAGGTCCGAGCCGTTGTGACGTTATAAGAGCATCGACCCGATGGGCCTCAAAGGAATTCAATGCCTCATCGAACGTCATGGAGCGCACGTCAAACGCGATCTTTGCCCGATCCTCGTCAGATAGCTCAATGATGGTTGCATTCGTCTCGACCGGACGTAGCCCTGTGTCTCTCAGGTAGGCTTCAATCAAAGGGAGCAGCAGACGAGTGACAAGTCGTTCATCCGCTACGACGCGGAAAGTCGGAGTAAAAGCCTCTAGATCAGGGCAGGCGACGCCGTCGCACGACATACCGTCGACCCTGAAAGTCGCAGGACCGGACGTCAGCAGAAGGGTGGCATGTGTTCCATCGAAAGCGACAAAGCGACCTTCCAGCGCAACACCGTTATCGTCGCTGCGAAAAACTACCATCTGGTCACTGTTCTGCGCACCAACGGGCAAGCAAAACAAAAGTGCGACGAAAATCGCCGCACTTCTTAAGGTCAGTAGTCTGCCGAACCAATGCCACGTCATCTTGCGGCGAGTGTCAGGTCCTCAAACATGTTTTGCAAGATCACAAAGTCACCCACTGCGTCACAATCAGGCATCACAAACTCAAGGTCGAGCGCTGTCGGCTCTCCAGCCGGGCTCACCTGAATGCTCTGAGCCTGATAGGCGCTTTCACAATTGGCGTCGGTCACTTCAGCCTCGGCTGCGATTACGACAGAGCCGACAGGGCCGGCCATTCCGCTCGGGAATGTGTAGACCTCTGCCATCATGCTGTCGGCAAGGTCTGCATCACCCAACGACATCAAGAAGCCGCCATCGCCCCCGTTGAGCCGGGACATTGAACCCGGGTTGGCGGCATAGATGTGGTTCTCAGATCCATAGGCGGCCTCATTCTCGTAAGCGTTCAGCATCACGCCTTGTGGGCCCTGCCATTGCAGCACAGCGCGGTCGTAATCGTTGAAATCTGGCACCATGACGGTCGCGACACCGCCGTCTCCGTTGTCAAATGCTGCGATGATCACAGCTGTTTCCGCAAGGGCCGGCACCATGAAGTTCGCTTCGCCATTCTCATCTGTCATGACGGTGAACATCATTCCCTGGTGGTGGGTCGTAAATGGGGCATTTGCATAGCAAGGTGCGGATACCGCGACTTTGACAAGCGCCGCTGGTCCAGCCTGCGCCATCATTTCAGGGACACAATCGATCGGCTCAGCCAACGCATCTGTTTCGACTTCAGGCGCCACTTCGAGATCGAGGTTCGCCAACTGCGAAGGTGCATCGCGCAGGGGGGGTTCTTCATCCGGCAAGACCCGGCCGAGCAACGTCGCTTGATTGATCATGGGCTGCTCCATTTCTGGTGCGACCGGAGCTGCGACTGCGACCTCATCTTCGATCAATGGCGCTTCGTCTATCGCATTTGCATTAGCCTGCGTGTCCGCCGCAGCCACAACTTCGGATGCAGCGAATGGAGTTTCTTCCACTGGGATCACCGCCTCAGGTTCAGTCAATGAGGCTTGGATCGGCTGCTCAGCAGAGTCGTCAAGGAACGGTGTTGGCTCGGCGACCGAAGGGTCTGCTGAAAATCGGTTCGCCAAGGCGTCACCGTTTTGCATCACAAAGCCAATGCCCAGAGCAACCGCAAAGGTACCACCGGCCATGCCAAATTTTCGAAGATCTGCCATTGTCTCACTCCTTCCCAAAAGGGACCCACGCGGGGATCAGAGCGATAAATGCTTCACCCCCGTGACCTTAGAAGGGCATCGGTGAGGTGTCTTTCAGACGGCATTGGGGCGAAAAAGCGGCGTTTGGATCGCCTTTTAGGCAAGTCGTCCATGACAATGTTTGAACTTCTTTCCAGAACCGCACGGGCAAGGATCGTTGCGACCCGGGTTGCCCCAAGTGCTTTGATCGTTCTCATCAAACCCCGGTCTGGCATCGGATGATGCAGGGGATGCGTTGGCTGTCCCTGCTGCACCTGTCGCGCCGGCCGCAGCAGCTGCACCAGCAGCTTGAATCTGCTTTTGCTGCTCCATGGCACGGGCCAGCATTTCTTGCTGTTCTTCGGGCGTCATTGGCCTGATCTGAGCGAGCTTCTGGGTCACATCCGCCCGCAACCCGTCAAGCAAGCCTTCGAACAACTGGAACGACTCCGTCTTGTATTCATTCAGCGGATCGCGCTGCGCATAGCCCCGGAATCCGACGACGGATCGCAAATGCTCCAGCGTCAAAAGATGCTCACGCCATTTGCTGTCGATGGTCTGTAGCAGGATCTGCTTTTCGATATTCCGCATCACCTCCGGACCAAACGCCTCCGCCTTTTCATCCATGTGTTTCTGAGCGGCTTCTTCGAGGCGTTCACGGATGTCTTCGTCATCCACGCCCTCTTCGGCCGCCCATTCAATGACCGGCACATCAACACCGAGCTGCGCAATGGCCTCTGCATACAAGCCTTCTGCATCCCATTGATCAGCATAAGACTTGGCTGGAATGTGGGCGTCGACCAGATCGTCAATCACTTGCGAGCGCATATCCGCCGTGATCTCGGACAAGTCCTCAGCCTCCATAATTTCGCGCCGCTGTGAGAAGATCACCTTTCGCTGATCATTCATTACGTCATCGAATTTCAGGAGCTGCTTTCGGATGTCGAAATTGCGACCTTCGACCTTGGCCTGGGCACGCTCAAGCGACTTGTTGACCCAAGGATGCACAATCGCTTCACCCTCTTTCATGCCAAGCGACGACAGCACCTTGTCGAGACGCTCGGACCCAAAAATGCGCATGAGGTCGTCTTCGAGCGACAAGAAGAAGGACGACCGACCTGGATCGCCCTGACGGCCCGAACGACCTCGCAGCTGGTTGTCGATGCGGCGGCTTTCATGGCGTTCGGTGGCGAGGACATAGAGACCACCGGCGTCCTTCACGGCTTGCTCATCCGCTTTGTGCCCCTCTTCGATCCGAGTGCGAATCTCATCCGGGTCGGCGTCGGGGTCCGCAGCGATCGCTTCCATGATCTTGAATTCGACGTTGCCACCAAGTTTGATGTCGGTTCCGCGTCCAGCCATATTCGTCGCAATTGTAACGGCGCCGAGCTTACCGGCATCCGCCACGATCTGGGCCTCTTGCGCATGCTGGCGGGCATTCAGGACGTTGTGCTTCACCCCGGCCTGATCGAGCAGTTTGGACAGAAATTCCGACTTTTCGATGGATGTGGTGCCGACAAGGATCGGTTGGCCCTTCTCGTTGGCCTCCTTGATCGCCTTCACCACACCATCGAATTTCTCTTTCGCGGTCCGATAAACCTGATCATGTTCATCGATGCGAGCGATGTCGCGATTGGTCGGGACCTCGACCACACCGAGGCCATAAATTTCCATGAATTCATCGGCTTCGGTAAGTGCTGTGCCTGTCATTCCACCGAGCTTGTTGTAGAGCCGGAAATAATTCTGAAACGTCACGCTGGCGAGCGTCACGTTCTCCGGCATGATCTTGCAGCCTTCCTTGGCCTCGATCGCCTGATGCAGTCCTTCAGACAGGCGGCGGCCCGCCATCATGCGGCCAGTGAACTCGTCAATCAGGACAACCTCACCGTCTCGCACAATGTAGTCCTTGTCCCGGGTGAACAGCTTATGCGCCCGAAGGCCCTGATTGACGTGGTGCACGATGGTCGTGCTCTCAGGATCATAAAGCGTCTGACCTTCCGGCAGAATGCCTGCGATGTGCAGACGCTCTTCGAGGAAATCGTTGCCCTCATCGGTGTAATTCACGTTGCGGGTCTTTTCGTCGAGCGTGAAATGCTCGTCCTGAATTTCAGGGATGATCTTATCGATCGCGAGGTAAAGGTCCGTGCGGTCCTGCGCGGGGCCGGAAATGATCAAAGGCGTCCGCGCCTCGTCGATCAGGATCGAGTCCACTTCGTCCACAATGGCGAAGTTGTGGTCGCGCTGGTTCATCTGGCTGAGCTCAGACTTCATGTTGTCGCGCAGATAGTCGAAGCCGAGTTCGTTGTTGGTCGCGTAGGTGATGTCACACTGGTACGCGGCCTTCTTTTCGTCCTCCGGCTGCTGCGGGTATACAACGCCGCAAGTCAGGCCAAGCGCGTTGTAGACTTTGCTCATCCATTCCGCGTCCCGCTTGGCGAGGTAGTCGTTCACTGTCACGACATGTACGCCCTTGCCGGTCAACGCGTTCAGATAGGCCGGGAAGGTTGCGACAAGGGTTTTGCCCTCCCCCGTCTTCATCTCGGAGATGTTGCCTTCGTGCAGAAAAATGCCACCCATCAACTGCACATCAAACGCACGCAGGCCCAACGCGCGCTTGGCCGCTTCACGGCAGTTGGCGAAGGCTTCTGGCAACAGCGCATCAAGGCTTTCACCGCTCATCGCGCGTTTGGCGAGCTCCTCCGTCTTGTCCTTCAGGGCATTATCACTGAGGGCCTCGAACTCAGGCTCCAGCGCATTAATCTGATCGACGACCGGGCGAGTCTTCTTGATCTTCCGGTCATTCGGCGTGCCGAACACCTTCTTCGCAACTGTTCCAAGACCAAGCATGTTCTCTCCGGACGCGCCGCTGGGCGCCTAATGACATATATGTTTGAGGAGGTTGGTTGCCCCTTACGGGCGCGCCCAATAGATAAGGGGCAAGACCGGCCCCCTCGGGACCTCAAAGGGATGTAAGGGGCCGCAAAACAGGTGTCAACGTCACGACCGATCGTGGCTCATGAAGGAAGAAAACTTATGCTTTTGCGTATCAAACTGATGGCGTCGGCTGCGGCAATTGCGGTGATGACAGGGCCTGCTTTGGCGGATGGACATGGCGAGATGACGGCAGAAACCGTGGTTGCCTCTGTTGACGGTGTCGATATCACGCTCGGTCAATTGATCGTGCTTCGATCCCAATTGCCCGATCAGTATTCGACCCTTGATGACGCAACCATATTCAACGGTCTGATCGACCAGCTTGTAAACCAGCAACTCCTCGCGAATTCCGTTGGAGAAACGCCTCTGAGCGTTGAGCTTGACCTCGCCAACCAACGCCGAACAATTATGGCTCAGCGCGCCATCTCGGAATACGAGAACCTGGAATTCAGCGCCGAAGACCTACAGGCAGAATACGACGCTGCAGTTGCTGAGCAGGGTCAGGAATACAACGCCGCCCACATCCTTGTTGAGACGGAAGAAGAGGCGTTGGAGATCAAGACGCTCGTCGATGATGGCGCTGATTTCGCCGCAACCGCCCAAGAACGCTCCACGGGGCCATCGGGACCGAACGGTGGTAACCTTGGTTGGTTCGGAGAGGGTATGATGGTGCCTGAATTCGAAGCTGCCGTGATGGCGCTTGATGTGGATGAAGTCTCTGATCCCGTTGAAACGCAGTTCGGCTGGCACGTCATCAAACTCAACGAGACGCGCCAAGCAGAGTTCCCGCCTCTTGAACAAGTGGCGGATCAGTTGACCCAGCAACTTCAGGCCGACGCGTTCGCAGCGCGATTGGAAGAGCTGACACAGGCCGCCGACATCGTCTTGCCCGAGGATGGCGCGTTCGATCCGTCGGTCCTGAACAACACCGACCTTGTCGCCGACTAAAATGAAGGTCTCACCCCTCGCGCCTGCGGCCTTCCCGGAGCTTCCTGCAATTAACGGAGTTCTCTTCTCGGCAGGTGCGGCGGGTGTCAAATACAGAAACCGAACGGATGTGATGTTGGCAGTACTTGCGCCGGGAACATCCGTCGCAGGCGTGTTCACGAAGTCCGCCACACGGTCGGCGCCAGTTCTGGATTGTCAGGAAAAGCTTGGCGGCGATCCTTCGGTCGGTGCAGCGCTGCTGGTGAATTCAGGAAATTCCAATGCCTTTACTGGCGCCGCCGGGACCAGATCGGTCGAAGCGATCTGCGAAAGTGTATCGGCGGCCACCAATGTCCCGATCGACCGCATTTTTACGTCGTCAACCGGTGTGATCGGTGAACGCCTGCCCGATGACAAGATCACCTCGATCATCGCATCTCTGACCAAGCAGCTTTCGCCCAACGGTGCCGAGGCTGCGGCCAAGGCCATCATGACGACCGACACTTACGCCAAAGGCGCGACGGCAACGGTGCATGTCGACGGCAAACCTGTGAAAATCATGGGGATCGCCAAGGGGTCCGGCATGATCGCCCCGGATATGGCGACGATGCTGGTCTATATCTTCACAGACGCAAAAATCGCGCAGTCAGATCTTCAAACCCTATTGGGTACGCTGACCGACAAGACATTCAACTGCATAACGGTGGACAGTGACACATCTACATCCGACACGCTTTTGTGCGCGGCGACCGGTGCATCTGGCGTTGATGTCACTGAAAGCGCGGGCTTCACCCGGGCCCTGCACGAAGTGATGCTTGATCTTGCGCATCAAGTTGTCCGTGACGGCGAAGGGGCCACGAAGTTCGTCGAGGTCAAGGTGACAGGCGCGGTAAACGACGAAGACGCTCGCAGAGTGGGCCTCTCGATCGCAAATTCACCACTCGTAAAGACTGCAATTGCTGGCGAAGATCCGAATTGGGGCCGGATCGTTATGGCGGTCGGTAAATCGGGGGCCAGGGCGGACCGAGACAGTCTGACGATCCATTTTGGCGATGTGCTGGTCGCTGAGAACGGCTGGGTGGCTGAAAGCTATACGGAAGAGGCTGGTGCAGCTGTTATGAAACAGCAAAATATCATGATCACCGTCGATCTGGGCCTTGCGGGAGGCCTTTCAACGGTTTGGACCTGTGATTTGACCCATGATTACATCAGCATCAACGCGGATTACCGGTCGTGAAATCTGTCCTTGTTTCAGCCGTCGCACTGATCGACGTTGATGGTCGCGTCTTGCTCGCCCAGCGGCCCGAGGGGAAATCAATGGCCGGCCTTTGGGAGTTTCCAGGCGGCAAAGTGGAGCCCGGCGAAACGCCCGAAGCCGCCCTAATCCGTGAGTTGCACGAGGAATTGGGGATAGAGACCTGGCAAAGCTGTCTTGCGCCATTGACGTTTGCGAGCCACAGCTACGACGATTTTCACCTGCTGATGCCGTTGTTCGCCTGCCGCAAATGGGACGGAACACCGAGCCCAAAAGAGGGGCAGAGCCTGAAATGGGTGCGTGGCAAAGAGCTGTCGGAGTATCCAATGCCAGAGGCCGATATTCCTCTGATCCCTATCCTCCGGGACTGGTTGTGAGTCTTATGCACAACAAATCAGCGTGATCTTGGCCAAATATGGCAAAAATAAGGCACACGTTAGATGACATTTAATGGTTTTGGTCCATATATTTCCCTACAGACCCTTGGGGGGACACAATATGTTGCGAACAATCACTGTAGGAAATCATATCCAGATACAGGGCCTGCTCGTCCGGCATTTGGACAACGGACGAATGGTGGTTTCCGTCGACAATAAAGAGTACGAAGGTCGACCCGTTTCCAGACCCAACTAAAACCACTCACGCCAAACTAAAAGGGACGCCAATTCGGCGTCCCTTTCTCATTTGATAAAACTCATCGTCTTAGAGCGAGCGTTCAATCTCTTCCCGCTCGAAAATCTCGATCACATCGCCGGGGCGAATATCGTCGTAGTTCTCAAACGCCATACCGCATTCCTGACCGGACTGAACTTCGGCCACTTCATCCTTGAAGCGCTTCAGCGTTTTCAGGGTGCCTTCGTGGATCACGACGTCGTCCCTCAGAAGGCGGACGCCAGCGGAACGGCGCGCCACCCCCTCGGTGACCAGACAACCCGCAACTTTGCCGACATTAGAGACTTTGAAGACTTCTTTGATGTTCGCGTAGCCGATGAACTTTTCGCGGACCTCAGCAGACAGCAAGCCGGACGCTGCGGCCTTCACATCATCCACGAGGTCGTAGATCACCGAATAATAGCGAATTTCGACGCCCTTTTGATTGGCGGTGTTCCGGGCAGAGGCGTTGGCGCGAACGTTAAAGCCCATAACCGGTGCATTCGATGCTTCGGCCAGACCGACATCAGATTCAGTAATCGCACCAACACCTGAATGAAGGACGCGGACTCGCACCTCTTCGTTGCCGATCTTCTCCATCGCTTGAACGATCGCCTCGGCAGATCCCTGCACGTCGGCTTTCACGAGGATCGGAAGCTCAGACACATTTTCATCCGCCTTGGCGTTTGCCATCAGCTGATCCAGCGTGACAGCCGCGCCTGCAGCAGCACGTTTGTCCTTCGCCGCTTGGGCACGATAATCCGCGATCTCACGCGCCTGCGCTTCAGTTGAGGTCACATTCAGCACGTCGCCAGCTTCGGGCGTACCGTTCAGTCCGAGCACCTCAACCGGGACGGACGGACCGGCTTCTTTGACGCGTTCACCTTTGTCGTCGATCAGCGCGCGGACTTTACCCCACTGCTCACCCACAACGAAGATATCACCCTGTTTCAACGTGCCGGTCTCAACCAGAACCGTCGCGACCGGACCACGACCAACGTCAAGCTGGGCTTCAATCACTGCACCTTGAGCCGCCTTCGCTGGGTTAGCCTTCAGTTCAAGAATTTCGGCCTGAAGCGCGATGGCCTCAAGCAAATCATCGAGACCTTGGCCTGTCTGTGCAGACACTTCAACGTCCTGCACGTCGCCAGACATCTTCTCAACGATCACTTCGTGCTGCAGCAGATCGGTGCGCACCTTATCCGGATTGGCCTCTGGCTTGTCGATCTTGTTGATCGCGATGATCATCGGGACCTCAGCCGCCTTGGCGTGGTTAATCGCCTCAATGGTCTGAGGCATGACCGCATCATCCGCAGCCACAACAAGCACCACAATGTCAGTCACTTGAGCACCCCGCGCACGCATCGACGTAAACGCCGCGTGGCCAGGCGTATCGAGGAACGTCAGAACAGAGCCGCCGTCGGTCTTCACCTGATAGGCGCCGATATGCTGGGTAATCCCACCCGCTTCACCCGCAACAACGCGGGCGTTCCGGATCGCATCAAGAAGCGATGTCTTACCGTGGTCAACGTGGCCCATGATCGTAATGACCGGCGGACGGCCCTTCAGATCCTCTGGTTTGTCGTCTTCCGTCTTGATCACGTCTTCGACGTCGGCGTCAGAGACACGAACGACGTTGTGACCAAACTCGTCGATGATGAGTTCCGCGGTGTCCGCGTCGATTGTTTGCGTTTGCGTCGCCATGATGCCGTTGGTCATCAGCGCCTTCACAACGTCAGCGACCTTTTCGGACATGCGGTTTGCAAGCTCGGACACCATGATGGCTTCTGGCAGCTGAACGTCGCGGATAACCTTCTCGCGCTCAACCGACTGGCCCATGGCTTTCTTACGGGCGCGCTCCTGCTGGCGCTTCATCTGAGCCATAGACCGCTGACGACCACCTTCGCCACCGCGCAGCGCCTGGTTCAGCGTTAGCTTGCCTGAGCGACGATTGTCGTCAGCCTTACCTTTGCCGCGGTTATCTCGGTCATTTTCTTTCTTGCGAGGAGCTTGGGCCGGTGCAGGCGCACCTCGGCGGGCAGCCGGGGCAACTGCTGGATCAGCGGCAGGTGCCGCGGCAGCCTGGGCCGCAGCTTCGGCTTCACGTTTCTTGCGCTCTTCCTCTTCCTGCTTGGCCTTTACGGCCTCTTCGCGCTCGCGCTCTTCGCGTTCTTTTGCTTCCTGCTCGGCGCGGCGGCGCTCGCGCTCTTCGGCACGGGCCTTTTCTTCTGCTTCGCGCTTGGCAGCATCTTCTGCCTCACGAGCCTTCGCGGCCTGCAAGGCTTTCATCCGGCGCTCGAGTTCGGCCTCGGAAATCCCGGCAGGACGCTTCGATGGATCACCGCCCATCGGCGCTTTCGATGCCGCACCTGCAGCCGCCTTTGCAGCACCCGGCTTGGGCACAACAACACGTTTCCGCTTCGTCTCGACCACAACATTCTTGGTCCGACCATGGCTGAAGCTCTGCTTCACCTGCCCGGGTCGTGCAACACCAAGTGTCTTTTTGCCGTCACTATCGCTCATCTAGCTCTCGTTCCTTCCCGGAGGTGCCCTCACCGCCGTCTGTCTCGCGCATGCTTTTCAGCTTTGCGGCTTCCTTTACAACACGGTCGCTGAGTCCACCAGAGGCGAGTGCCCCATGGATCACAGCCTGCCGCCCGAACGCCAATCCCAGCTCTTCAGCGGTTAAGCACCCGAAATAACGGGCTCCTTCCGGAGTCCACAGCTTTGTCTTACCCCTCTCGGAGCCATTACTGGCCTGCAGCAGAACACGAACACGCGCACCGCCAGCAAGCCAGCCTTTCACCTTCTCAAACCCAGCGACCGCCTGACCGGCTTTGCGGGCCAATGCAATCAGATCGACAACGCGACGCGCCAACTGGCGCTCCACCTCATCGGCCAGACCAACTGGCACTTGCACCGGCTGTTTCGCAGAACGTGAGAACTGGCCCTTCCCGGCCTGATCCAGAACATCCCGCGCCGCCGTGACCCACATCCCGCGTCCAGGAAGCTTTTCCAGCACATCCGGAACGACAATGCCGTCGGGCGATACAACAAACCGAATGAGACCAGCCTTTGGGCCAACCTCACCGGTGACGATGCACCGCCGTTCTGGGACATCACGGTCCTTGGTGCGTCCACCACGCCCCATCAGGAAACCCGGAGGCCTGAGATCAGGCCTCCTGCTCCTCTTCAACTTCGCCTTCTTCGGCGTCGGCAACGAGGTCATCCGGATCGACCCAGCCGAGCATCACGCGCGCGGTCATAATCATATCTTGCGCTTCCTCAAGGCTCACGTCGAAAGGTTCCAGGACACCGTCGTCCTTCTGGCGCTCGCCATCAACGGTTGTCCAACCGCCAGCAAGCTCCCAATCGGCACAGGTTGCGAAGTCTTCCAGCGTTTTCACGCCATCCAACGCCAATGCCTCAATCATCTGGGGTGTCAGACCCTCAAATGCAACCAGGCTGTCTTCGACACCCAGTTCGCGGGCATGATCCATCGCTTTTTTGTTCTGCGCATCAATGTAGTCGCGGGCACGGGCCTGAAGCTCATTTGCCGTGTCTTCGTCGACGCCATCGATGACCAGCAGTTCGTCGATTTCAACGTACGCCACTTCTTCAAGGTTGGTGAACCCTTCGGACACGAGAAGCTGGGCGAAGAATTCATCGAGGTCGAGCGTTTCCATAAAGAGCTTCGTGCGCTCTTCGAACTCTGCCTGACGCCGCTTGGATTCTTCCTCTTCCGTCAGAATGTCGATGTCGAGGCCGGTCAGCTGGGACGCCAGTCGCACGTTCTGACCGCGACGACCGATGGCAAGCGAAAGCTGCTCTTCGGGCACGACGACTTCGATGCGCTCGGCGTCTTCGTCAAACACGACCTTGCTGACTTCAGCAGGCTGCAACGCGTTCACAAGGAACGTCGGCATGTCTTCATTCCATGGGATGATGTCGATCTTCTCACCCTGAAGCTCATTCACGACTGCCTGTACGCGGGAGCCGCGCATACCGACACAAGCACCCACCGGATCTATGGAATTGTCATAAGAGATCACAGCGATCTTCGCGCGCGAACCCGGGTCACGGGCCACTGCCTTAATCTCAATGATGCCTTCATAGATTTCCGGCACTTCCATCTTGAAGAGCTCAGCCATGAATTCCGGCGCGGTGCGGCTCAGGAAGATCTGGGGACCGCGCTGTTCGCGGCGCACGTCCTTGATGTAGCAGCGAATGCGGTCGTTCGGACGGTAGCTTTCGCGGCCGATCTTTTCGTTGCGACGCAGGATCGCTTCGCCTGCACCTACATCAACGATGACGTTGCCATATTCCTCACGCTTCACAGCAGCGTTGATGATCGTGCCAGCGCGGTCCTTGAATTCTTCGAATTGCTTGTCACGCTCCGCTTCGCGGACCTTTTGCAAGATCACCTGCTTGGCTGACTGCGCCGCAATCCGGCCCATCTCAACAGGCGGCACTTCTTCTTCGAAGCGGTCGCCGACCTGGGGGCCGCCCGCAAAATCCTCAACCACGCCGACTTCTGGACGGAACCAGAAAGAACCGGCTTTGGGCGTCTCGAAGTATGGCTTTGCCTGCTCCGTCGTGAATTCGGCCTGATAATTCTCAAGCTCTTCTTCATCAACGACAGTGCGGACACGGGTGAACGTCGCACGACCGGTTTTGCGATCGATGGAAACGCGGATGTCCATCTCGGCGCCGTAACGGGACTTCGCCGCACGGGCGAGGCTTTCTTCCATCGCCTCGACGACCAGACCGGGGTCGATCATCTTTTCGCGGGCAACAGCCTCAGCGGTTTGCAGCAGTTCAAGCTGGTTGGCCGATGTAATCGCCATCAGTCTTTCTCCTCTTTCGAGCCGTCCAACACGGTCTCAACTTCGTCAAATTCAGTCTCGTCGATCTGGCCCGCATCCTTGCGAGACTTGAGCACATCGCGGATCAGCTCATCCGTCAGGATCAGTTTCGCGTCGCTCAGCCAGTCGAATTTCAGTCCGATCGTCACAGGTTCCCCCTGCTGTTCGATCTCAATGAGCACTTCATCGCCCTCTGTGCCCATCAGCGTGCCTTTGAAGCGCCGCTGACCGTCGATCAGTTCTTCCGTCTCGATCCGGGCTTCAAAGGTCTGCCACTGGTCAAAATCCTTGAGCCGGGTCAGGGGCCGGTCAATGCCAGGGCTGCTAACCTCAAGCGTATAGGCATCAAGGATGGGGTCTTCGACGTCGAGCAGAGCAGAGACGGCCGTGCTGATCTCACCGCATTCGTCGACCTCAATCGTGCCGTCTGGCTTTTGCGCCATGATCTGCAGGATCGACTCCTTGCCCGTCATCAGCCGCACGCGCACGACTTCAAACCCCATGTCTTCTATCATGGGGGTGATGATTTCAGCGATGCGGCGATCCATGGCCGCGCGGGCGATCAGGTCTGACATGGCAACTTTCGTTCAAGCACAAAAAAACGGGCGCGCGGCCCGTGTGTCGTAACCGGTGGGCTTCGGGGGTGGAGGCCGAAACGCCGCTGTTGAAAGTGATATACGGATGCGGGGCCGAGTCTGCAAGGGCTCACTTAATCACGCCAAAATTCAGCCCTAATCCCCCGTTAACCATCCCGCAGTTCACGAACCAAGGAGGGAACTATGGACATGTGGATCTTGCTCGCCGTTGGCGGGTCTTCGTTCATGTGCGGTGTGGCACTGATGTATCTGGTGATGATGCGGACGCTGAAGAAGCGCATCGCGGAAGGCGCGTTTACACTCGCCTGACGCCTGAGCCTTCTGCCCCGGAGTTTGGGGCAGAAGGAACCTTTTCGTCGTTATTTGGTTTATCCGGCAACGCGGGAGACGCCAATTGACGGAAATGAAAGCCATAAGAGGCGTTTTAGTCGCACTTCTCTTGCTTCACATTTTCGGAGCGATCTACTTCACGCGCGAACTGATCCTTCCGATCGTTATCGGGCTCATCATCGCAATCACATTCAGCCCACTGGTTCGAGGCCTGACACGTTATCGGGTCCCCAAAGTGATCTCGGCTGTGGTCATTGTGGGGACAGTCGGGTTGCTCCTCCTCGCGGTGATCGTGCTCGTGGCGACGCCGGTTTCGGACTGGCTGACGGACTTACCCCGACTAGAAGTCGAAATCAGAAACAAGATCGCGAGTTTGACGTCGAGCGTTGAGGCGGTCCGGGACGTCGCAGAGCAGGTTGAGGACATTGCTGCAGACGCGACGCAAGGCGATGACCCGGTTCAACGGGTGACGGTTGAGCAGCCGCAATTCCTAACAACCGCTGCTTCCAGCGCAGTGGCGATTTTCGTCACGATGGCAATGTCGCTCGTGCTAGCCCTGTTTTTCCTGAGCTCAAACGATCTGATCATCAGCAAGCTCTCACAACTCGCAGAAAACGCGGATCAGCGTGCGCGCACGTTGAATACGCTCAACGATGTGGAGAAGGGTCTTTCGAGGTATCTACTGGCAATCTCTGTCATCAACGCATCACTCGGGCTGTGTGTCGGAATTTGCTTGTGGTACTTGGGAATGAGCAATGCCTGGATTTGGGGCGTAATAGCCTTTCTCCTGAACTATATTCCGTTTCTAGGCGCAGTTCTTGGATCTGTTGCAGTCTTCGCAATCGCCATCATTCAATTTGATACGCTCGGGCAAGCTGCTATTGCACCCCTGATCTACATGACCCTCAGCGGCATCGAGGGACAATTCGTGACCCCGTCGCTTGTCGGCCGCCGAGTTGAGATCAATGCAGTCTCAGTGATCCTCACCGTTTTTATCTGGGGTTGGCTTTGGGGGGTACCAGGCATCATCATCGCGGTCCCCTTCTTGGTGATCGTTAAAGCAGTTGCCGACAATGTGCCAAACCTTCGAAAGGTCTCACTGCTCTTATCCGACACACATGCCGAACCTTCGTAATGAAAAAGGCCCCGCATATTTGGCGGGGCCTTAGTTTCAGTGTTTTGATTAATCTTATGCGACCGACCAACGCTCCGCCATGCGGGCATTGTCCATTTGCCAAAGATTGCCGACGGTGTCCGGGCTGTAGATGCGGTTGTTCACAGCCTGCACGTAATTGGCGAACATCGGGATCAGCACGCCACCCTCGTCGCGCAGAATCTGCTGCATCTCGTGGTACTGAGAGCGACGCACATCGGTGTCGAGTTCAGCACGGGCGAGTAACAGAAGCTCCTGGAAGCGGGCGCTGTCACCGCTGTCCCACTGGCTGTCGTTCCACGGAACACCTTCTTCGTAGGCGGTGGAGAACATCCAGTCTTCCGTCGCACGGCCAGACCAGTAGCAGGCACAGAACGGCTTATTAAGCCAGACGTTGGACCAATAACCGTCAGCTGGCTCTTGCACGACGTTGATGTTGATTCCTGCCGCCGCAGCCGACGACTGGAACAACTGACCCGCATCAACAGCACCTTCGAACGCCGCATTCGATGCAGAGAAGTCGATGTTGAGGCTGTCGAGACCTGCCTGCTGCAGATAGAACTTGGCCTGATCTGGATCGTATTCCAGCTGCTCCATCTCAGAGTGGAAATACTGGTTTGCAGGACCGATCGGCGTATCGTTACCGACGGCGCCGTGACCCAGAAGGATCTTCTCGACCAATTCAGCACGGTTGATGCCGTACTTCAGGGCTTTGCGGACGTTCGCATCATTGAACGGCGCAACATCCGTAAGCATCGGCATGGAATAGTGCTGGTTGCCCGTCACTTCCTGAATGCGCAGGGCCGGGTTGGCGCGCAGAAGACCTTCGGTCTTGAAGTCGATCCGGTTGATCGTGTCGACCTGACCGGTCATCAGCGCGTTCATCCGGGCCGTGTTGTCGTTGATCGCGATGTATTCGACTTCGTCGAAGAAACCGGCGCTGTCACCCTTATAGTGATCCGCATAACGAGATGCCGTCATGCGAACGCCAGGATCGAAGGACGTGACCTGATAGAGGCCGGTGCCGATGCCCTGAGCGATGGCTTCTTCGATCTGACCGGCCGGATACATCAGGATGTGATAGTCGGACATCAGATACGGGAAGTCAGCGTTGCCGGAGGCCAGCGTAAACTGCACCTGATGCTCGCCCAGCTTGGTCATCTCAGAGATGGCTTCGACGATCGGCTTCGCCGCAGACTTGGAGTCTTCGCCAACGTGCATCATGAGTGATTCAATCACGTCATCTGCGCCGAAGGACTTGCCGTTGTGGAATGTCACGCCCTGACGCAGGTTGAACGTCCAGGTCTTGGCGTCTGCAGAGGCTTCCCAGCTTTCCGCAAGTTCCCCGACGAGAGAGCCGTCAGCGGCCACTTCCGTCAGACAATCGAAAACGCAGCCATGGGCCGATGCGATCATGAAGATGTCAGAATGGGTCCGTCCGTCCCAGCTGTCCGATGTGTTTGCACCACCCAAACCAGCGGTGAGTTTACCGCCCCGGGTTTGTGCACGCAGCGGCAGGCCGGTCGCAGCCAGCACACCGGCGGCTACACCAGACTGGAGCAATCCACGTCTACTTATTCCATACATATTAGTTTTCTCCCTGTTTATGGCGCTTATCTTACGCCGATTCCCCTACATCTTATCAACAGCCGCATCGCCAATATTGTCGACGCCTCGTTCGTTGAGCAGATTAGTGAGCCAATCCGGATCCATTTCCGGCACGGAGCTGAGCAGCAGGTCCGTGTATTCGTGATGGGGTGGCGTGAACATATCGGTCTTCTGACCCTGCTCCACCACGACACCGTCTTTCATTACCACGACTTCGTGCGCGATGGACTTCACGGTCGCGAGATCATGGGTGATAAACATGTAGGCAAGGTCCAGCTTATCCTGCAAGTCGGCCAAAAGACGCAGAATGCCTTCCGCCACAAGCTGATCGAGCGCCGATGTGACCTCATCGCAGATGATGAACTTTGGCTCAGCCGCCAAAGCACGCGCGATACCGATCCGTTGTTTCTGCCCGCCCGAAAGCTCGGAAGGGAGGCGGTCGCGGTAGGTCTTCGGATCAAGCTCAATCTGTTCGAGCAGCTCATCCACGCGTTCGCGTCTCTTCGCACCGCGCAGACCCATATAAAACTCAACAGGACGACCGATGATCTGACCGATCGTCTTGCGCGGATTGAGCGCCGTATCCGCCATCTGGTAGATCATCTGCGCTTGCCGCAACTGTGCTTTGGAGCGTTGTTTGTAGGATTTCGGCAGCGTTTCGCCGTCGAACTGGATTTCACCAATCCGCGGCGGCAGAAGCCCGGTGATGACGCGCGCCGTGGTCGATTTGCCAGACCCGGATTCGCCAACCACAGCCACCGTTCGACCGGCGTGGATGTCAAAGCTCACATCATGCAGAACGTCCGTCGTGCCATAGGCAGCTGTCACATTCTTGACTGACACGACCGGCACCGCATCGGCAGCGGCGGCTGGCTTTTCAGGGCGCTGGAATTCCCGCACGGCCCATAGCGACTTCGTGTAATCCTCTCTCGGGGCCGACAGCATTGTCCGCGTGTCGGATTCCTCAACCTCGTCACCCCGCAGCAGCACTTTGATCTTGTCGGCCATCTGCGCCACCACAGCGAGGTCGTGGGTGATGTAGATCGCTGCTGTATCAAACTCCTCTACGATCTCGCGGATCGAGGCGAGGACTTCGATCTGCGTCGTCACATCAAGCGCGGTCGTCGGTTCGTCAAAGATGATGAGGTCCGGACGGCACGACATGGCCATTGCCGTCATTGCCCGCTGCAACTGACCCCCAGACACCTGATGCGGATAGCGGAAACCGATCTCATCAGGGTTCGGAAGGCGCAGCTTGCGGTAGAGTTCAATTCCGTCCTGAACGCTGGAAGACCGGTTATCGACACCGTGCTGCACTGGACCTTCGGTGTGTTGATCAATCAGCTTATGGGCCGGGTTGAACGAAGCCGCAGCGGATTGGGCAACGTAAGCGATCCGTTTGCCGAGCAGGTCTCGCTTCACACGCGCAGAAGCATTCACGAGGTCGATGCCGTCAAAGTCGACGCTACCATCAGAAATCCGAACGCCGTCCCGCGTGTAGCCCATAGACGCGAGGCCAATCGTCGATTTGCCAGCCCCGGATTCCCCAATCAGGCCAAGGACTTCTCCCTTGTTCAGCTCAAGGTCGACACCATTGATGATCGGCATCCAAGTTTCGTCAGCGCGGCCCTCAATCTGAAGGCCCTTAACCGTAAGCAGTCTTTTGGTGTCACTCATCAGATCAATCCTTCAGCCCGGAGGAACGATGCAGCATCCAGTCCACCACAAAGTTCACAGCAACCGTCAGGAGCGCGATTGCACCAGCTGCCAGCAGCGGCGCTGTCGCAGCGGAGGGCGCAAAGGCCGCGAAGTTGATGAATGGCGCAAGGTCACGGACCATCGTACCCCAGTCCGCAAGCGGCGGCTGAATGCCCACGCCGAGGAACGACAAGGCGGCGATTGTCAGGAAGACGAAGCAGAAGCGCAGACCGAATTCAGCGAGAAGCGGCGCCGTCGCGTTGGGCAGAATTTCCTTGAAAACGAGGTATCCAAGACCTTCCCCGCGCAGCTTTGCCGCTTCGATATAGTCCATCACCACAATATTGAGGCCGACGGCACGGGCCAAACGATAAACCCGCGTGCTGTCGATCACAGCGATAATCACCACCATGAAGATCGTCAGTGGGATGCCCAATTCGTTCGCCCACACACTCGCAATCGTCATGAGCAAGAGGGCAAAGATCAGCGACGGAATCGCCATAAGCACATCGACTGCGCGCGACAGAAGCTGGTCCAGCCAGCCCTGCAGTGTCGCTGCGAGGAAGCCCAAGGTAGCACCAATCACGAAGGCAAGAACCGTCGTCACGAAGGCGATTCCGACGGTGTTCTGAGCGCCATAGATCAACCGGCTCAGGATATCGCGACCGATCTGGTCGGTGCCCAACGGATAGGCCGGATCGCCGTTCAATGCTGGGTCGCCGCCCGCAACCACATTAGCGGACCCAAGGATTTCCGCCTGTCCATAAGGTGCGATGGGGCCGTAGAAATACATGCCCACAAAGACAGCGAAGATCGCGATCATGACACCTGCAAAACTGGTGGCTGTCTGATCTCCGCTCGACCGGCGCACGAGAATAATCAGGACAATGCCAAATAGCCCGACACCAACAACGACCTGCACGGAAATCTGACCTGCAAAGATAGCCAAGAAAGCGTAGGCAATGATCGTAAGGATCCCAAATGCAGCCGTCAGCGGCATCTGGCGGAACAGTTTTCGTGTCCCGTCCGTCCCGATGAGCCGCCCGAATTCGCGGAACAGGTAAGAGATGACGAAGAAGAAGATGAGGCCCTGAACCGCCCAGCGGAAGAACGTGACGCCGGCATTGGGCACGCCGGTTTCAGGGTTGGCTGTCGGCTGAAAATAATACCAGACCGACCAGACGATAAGCGCACCCCCAAGCACGAACCCGAAGGCTTCGCCAAACGACATGTCGCGAAATCGCGGCTCGTTTCCGGTGACTTGCTGACCAATAAACCGGAATGCGTAGGCGCCTGCTGCGATGCAGGCGATGATGCCAACGAACCAGAGAAGCCCGGTCATTTCGGGTGCCTTAGGCGCGGATTAGATATGATCGACAAGATGTCCGCCGTCAGATTGAGAAGAATGTAAGCCGCGGCGAAAATCAGGCAGCAGGCCTGCACCACAGGGATGTCTCGAATTTTCACGCTGTCCACAAACAGCTGTCCGATGCCGGGGTAAACGAACACCACCTCAACCACGACGACACCCGTGATGAGGTAGGCCAAGTTCAGGGCAATCACGTTAATGATCGGCGCCAGCGCATTGGGAAGCGCGTGGACCACAATCACCCGCATCGGTGACAGGCCCTTCAGGCGCGCCATCTCGATATAGGGCGAGGCGAGCAAGTTGATGATCGCAGCCCGCGTCATCCGCATCATATGCGCCGTGACCACCAAGGTCAGCGTCAGGGCCGGCAACATTGATTTTTCAACCCGTTCCCAGAACGACATGTCCGGAAAGATGTTCGACAAGCTAGGGAAGATCGGGTTCAGCACTGCCAAGAACAGGATCAGAACATAGGCCATGAAGAATTCAGGGCTGGAGATGGAGCTCAGAGTGAAGATGTTGGCGGATTTGTCGAAGGCCGTGTTGCGATAGAGTGCTGCGATGATGCCCAAGGTCACAGCCAATGGCACCGCGATACAGGCAGTCACGGCAGCCAAGAACAGAGTGTTCGACAAGCGCGGCGCGATCTGCTCGGCCACCGTCACAGTCCCTGCCCCGCCGAAATTGGCAAAGTTCAGCTGCGCAAAACTGACCCCAAGATCGAGCGTCAGCATTCCGCGCAGCCAATCAAAATACCGAACCACAAGTGGCTGATCGAGCCCAAGATCTCGCTCAATCGCCGCAACGGATTCGTCTGTTGCGCCCTGCCCCAGCACCGCTTCGGCGAAGTTTCCAGGTAACAAATTCACCGCCACGAAGATCACAATGGAAACGACGAAGAGTGTCAAAACGCCCAACGCAAGGCGTTGAAGAATAATCTTCAGGATGGATGACAAGCCTGTTCCCCTATTTCTGGGGGACAGGTTAACGGCTGAACTAGATCAATCAACCGGTTATTTTGAAACCGATAACGACGTGCCGATCGTGTTCATCGTACGTATCAACTCTGACGAGATTCCCGGTTCGGACAGGGCATGTCCTGCCTTGCCCACCATCACCAACCGACTGGACGGCCAACGACTGGCCAACGCATGAGCAGAAGCTGGCGGACAGATCATGTCGAACCGGCCTTGCACAATCACGCCGGGGATATGCGCAATCCGACCGACCCGATCGAGGATCTGACGGTCGTCACCTAGGAAGCAACCATGCGTGAAATAGTGGTTTTCAAGCCGCGCAAACGCACGCGCGTACTCTGCAGGACCACCACCGCCGTTGCCATCACTGTTGATGGAGGCCAACGCATTCTCCCAAGCCGCCCATGCGCGTGCGTACCGCGCTTCAAGCATTGGATCGCCAGAGAACAACCGCCGATGATAGGCCGCGATCATGTCGCCGCGCTCATCCTCCGGGATGATGGACACGAATTGCTGCCAGAGGTCCGGCCAGAACGCCGACACGCCACCCTGATAGAACCAGTCCAGCTCTCTCTGGGTGCTTAGGAAAACGCCCCGCAGGATCAGGTGTGTCACACGGTCGGGATGCTCCTGCGCGTAGATCAGCGACAGCGTCGCCCCCCATGAGCCACCGAAAGCAATCCAGCGCTCAATTCCCAATGTTTCGCGGATCAGCTCAATATCAGCGACTAGGTGCCATGTAGTGTTGGCTTCGACGCTTGCGGTGGGACGGGACCGACCGCACCCCCGCTGATCAAAAAGGATGACCCGGTAAATCGCCGGGTCAAAATATCGGCGCATCATCGGGCTACATCCACCCCCCGGACCGCCGTGCAAAACCACGACGGGAATACCCTGCGGATTGCCACATTGCTCAAGATAAATGCGGTGCCCATCACCCACCTCAAGCATCCGCTGATCGAAGGGATCAATCGGTGGATAGAGGTTGGCGACCGCGCGTTTTTGTCCTGAGACCTGTTCCATATCGATCCTATATAGCGCATGAACGGCGCTGCCCATGCAGAATGCCACGATTGTTGAAAGAGACCCATGGTCAAGACCACAACTGTTGATCCCACGGAAGTCGCCAAGTTTGAGGCTATGGCCGCTGAGTGGTGGGATCTTGAGGGGAAATTCAAACCTCTGCACATGCTTAACCCTACGCGGCTCGACTACATCACGCGGCAAATCGCAGCTGAGTTTGAGCGGGATCTTTCTGACGTCAAACCGTTTGAGGGCTTGCGGATTCTCGACATCGGATGTGGGGGCGGGTTGCTGTGCGAACCTATGGCGCGCCTCGGTGCTGATGTCGTAGGAGCAGATGCGGCGGCGGGCAACATCCCGGTTGCACGCATTCATGCTGAGCAATCAGGGCTTGAGATTGATTACCGACACACCACCGCCGAAGCGATGGCCGAAGCAGGGGAACAATTCGACGTTGTCCTCAACATGGAAGTGGTTGAGCACGTGGCCGACCCGCAATCCTATCTCACGGCCTGTCAGCAGCTCTTGAGACCAAGTGGGCTTCACATTTGCTCAACCCTCAACCGCAATCCAAAGAGCTTTGCGATGGCGATTGTTGGGGCTGAATATGTGATGCGCTGGCTGCCCAAAGGCACCCACGAATGGTCCAAGTTCATCACTCCGGATGAGCTGTTTGATCTTTTGACGAAAGCGGGTCTGGAACCTGTGGATCGCAAGGGATTCAAGTTCAATCCGCTGGGATGGAGCTGGTCGATTTCTGACAATGATCTTTCCGTGAACTACGTGACCGCCGCTCTGAAGCCTAGCGATGTGTAACCCTACATCACGTCCGTCAGGTTGATGCGAAGCTCACGCAGCACCGGTAAGATCTTTCGGACTTTTTCGTAGCCGACCTTGTTCACCGCTTCCGCAATGATTGGCGCAATGGCTGCCAACGCCGCATCACGCGCAGACCGCCCAGACGGGCTGATCGTAACCCGTTTGCGCCGTGCATCGTCCCAATCAGGGCGAATATGAACGAACCCCGAAATCTCTAGCTTGCTAAGCGTGTTGCTCATTGCGCCGCGGGTTAGGTGGAACGTCTGCGCGAGTTGCGCCGGCGTCTTTTCATCCTGCGTCCGCGCGAGATGGTTGAGCACCGAAAAATGCGAAAGCTCCATGCCGCGCGGCAGCGCCTTTGCCACACGGTTTCGCGCCAGCTGATCCACCATCAGAATCTCACTAAAAAGTGCAACGGCAAGGCTATCGGTTTGCGTGCTCAAGACAAAAGGCCCCTTTATGGGCCGGTAAAGGAACGATCATGTGTCAGCGAAGGAATGCGCCTACGCGCTTTAGACACCTCTGCCCGGTCAAGATCAACGTATGTGATGCCGCATTCCGTGCCTGCATCAGCCATAACCTGTCCCCACGGAGAAACGGCGAGAGTGTGACCGTAAGTGTCCCGCGCCCGGGCGGTTGAGCTGGCATGGCGTCCGGTCTGCGCTGACGCGAGGACATAGCAACCATTCTCAATCGCCCTTGCCCGCAATAGAGCGTGCCAATGCGCGGCCCCCGTGACCGGTGAGAATGCTGAAGGAACCAGAATAATATCAGCACCCGCGTGCGCCAGTTTTCGATAGAGCTGCGGAAAACGGATGTCATAGCAGATCGTCATACCGACTTTCATGTCGTCGACCTGAATCAAAGTGGCCTCTGATCCCGGCGCATAGCCATCAGATTCACGATACCGTTCCGTATCGCTCACATCGACATCGAACATGTGGATCTTGTCATACCGCGCAGCGATTGATCCATCCGGTGCGATCATAAAGGATCGGTTAAGGAATCGATTATCCGCTCCGCCTTTAAGGGCCAAGGAACCGATATTGATCCAGGCGCCGTGTCGCGCGGCCGCCTCTCGCATGTCTGCGAGCATTGTGTCTTCATCTTCCGCCTTCAGCACTTTTGACTGACGAGACCGATCTAAACTGACACAATTTGACACCTCAGGCGTACAGATCAGTCGCGCACCTGTCGCTGCGGCCTCTTCGACGCGCGCCTTTAGTTCCCGTGCATTCTTATCCGGGTCGTCCGATGATGATATCTGAAGAAGCGCGACCTTCACGCGCTCAGAAGCGGGTCAAGCTTTCCAGCCCGATCCATCGCCGCCAGATCATCACTTCCGCCAATATGTCGGTTATCGATGAAGACCTGCGGAACAGTGCGACCCCCATTGGAACGCTGCATCATTTCGGCCCGGCGGTCCGGATCCGACATGACGTCGATCTCAACGAAGCTGACACCCTTGGAGGAAAGCAGCTGCTTGGCCCGGTGGCAAAACCCACAAATCGGGGTGGTGTAGATTTCGACTTGTGCCATCGGGGCCTCCTATAGTGTCGGTCCCCCTCTACTTAGGCGTCCTTGACGACGCGGGCCAGTGCCAGAACACAAACCGAGGTCGCACCCGCTGCATGGCAAGCCTCTGTCGCCGCAGCAAGCGTGGCACCAGATGTCATCACATCATCCACGATCACGATAGATGCGTCCTGCATTCGCGAGGCCCAGCGCGGATTGACAGAGATTGCGTCCGACAAGGCGGCAAAACGTGCATCCTTGTTGTGACCCTCAAGCGGCTTAGTCGCCCGATGTCTGATCAAACCATCGGGCAGGTGGCCAAGGCCCGTCTGTGCGGCCACCTGTTCCGACAGCAAAGCCGCCTGATTGTACCGCCGACGCAGAAACCGGTATTTATGGAGCGGTACCGGGATCAGAATTGCATCAGGCGTCAGAATATCACGCCCCGCCCGCGCCAACCACGGACCGGCCGCGCGTGCTAGGTCAGAACGATCGCCGTGTTTGAGAGCAAGAACCAATCGGCGCGCTTTTTCCTTGTAGATCATCGCGGCGCGTCCCTTGGACCAGGGCCGCGCGACCGTCATGCAATCATCGCACAGCAGATCGGCGCTGGGCGTGCCTCGGCCGGGCAGCGGCATGCCACACGCATCACAACACAGCCCATCAATGAACGGCGTCTCGGTCCAACAGGCCCCGCAGAGACCAAAGTCTTGCTCAGTCTGTTCGTCGCACATCACGCATTGTGGCGGATAAATCAGGCGGATCAGACTTTGCATTGCGGCATTCGACCTCTACATCGCGGGCATGGATACGCCTCCCCGCCTCACAGACCGGGCCGCTTTGGCCCGCAACCGATCCCGCGCGACTGCAATGTTCCTGCAAGAAGCTGCGGCGGATGACATCGATGAAAGACTGCTTGAGGTTAACAGAACCTTTACGTCGCCTGTCATAGTGACGGGCTTTCCCGATTTTTGGCGGGCACGCATGCCGCAAGCACGGATCATCCCGGATGATGAGACACTGGATATTGAACCCGGGGCGCACGATCTTGTCATCCATGCGCTCAGTTTGCACTGGGCCGATGATCCGGTCGGGCAGCTGGTACAATGTCGCCGGGCCCTCACCCCAGACGGTTTGTTCCTGTGCACCAGCTTCGCAGGCCAGACATTGAATGAACTTCGGTCCGTGCTGGCTGAGGTCGAGAGCCGGGCTCGCGGCGGTCTATCGCCCCGCATTTTGCCAATGGCCGACATCCGTGACCTTGGCGGTCTTCTGCAACGCGCAGGCTTCGCCCTTCCAGTGGCCGACATCATGCCGCTGAAAGTGACATATTCCGATGCATTCAAGCTCATGCAGGATCTTCGCGCCATGGGGGAGGCGAATGCGATGGCCGCGCGTGACCGCAAACCACGCCCCCGATCCTTCTTCATCGAGACGGCGGCGACATATGCGCAGGCCTATGGCGGTCCTGACGAACGAATACCGGCCACGTTTGAGATCGCGACCCTGACTGGCTGGTCTCCTGACCCTAGTCAGCCGCAACCCTTACGGCCCGGCTCTGCGACACATCGCCTTTCGGACGCTCTTGGCGCTGTCGAGACACCCTTAAAAAGGTCCAATGATTGACCCCGGACGTAGACTCGTTATCTGACACCATGGCCAGCCAGAAAGAACCAGCGAGCATGTTTGACGCAAAGACCAAGCAAACCGGTCTGACTGAAGCGCGATGCCCTGTGCACGCGCCGGATGACCATCCCAAGGTCAAACCTGCAAAAGTGGGTGTACTTTTGGCCAACCTTGGCACGCCCGACGCTACCGACTACTGGTCGATGCGCCGCTACCTGAACGAGTTCTTGAGCGACAAACGTGTAGTCGATTATTCGGCTTGGATCTGGCAGCCGCTTTTGCAGCTCGTGATCTTGTCGAAACGTCCGTTCTCCAGCGGTGCAGCTTACAAGAGTATCTGGAACGAAGAGGCGAACGAGAGCCCATTACTGACAATCACCAAAGCCCAAACCGCTGAGATGAAATCGCGGATTGAAACGCTATACGGCGAAGAAGTCGTCGTTGATTTCTGCATGCGATACGGCAACCCATCGACCAAGTCGAAGGTGCAGGAGATGATCGAGGCCGGATGTCAGAAGATCCTGTTCTTCCCGCTTTACCCACATTACGCCGGCGCCACCTCGGCCACGGCGAATGACCAGTTCTTCCGCGCCCTGATGGAGGAAAAATGGCAGCCCATCGCCCGAGTTGTTGAGCCTTATTTTGAGGATGACGCCTACATTGACGCCCTCGCCCAGTCGATCGAACGCGCTTACGCCGACCTCGAAACCCGTCCAGACATTCTGGTCTGCTCCTATCATGGCGTTCCGCAACGCTATCTGATGGAGGGAGACCCGTATCACTGTCAGTGTCAAAAAACGACGCGATTGCTGAAAGAGCGTTTGGGATGGCAGGACACTGACATCGTCACCACCTTCCAAAGCCGTTTCGGCCCCGAGGAATGGCTCAAGCCTTACACCGTGGAAGAGGTCGCTCGTTTGGCTGAAGCTGGCAAAAAGAACATTGCTGTATGTGCGCCTGCGTTCTCTGCGGATTGCATCGAAACGCTCGAAGAGATCAACGAAGAGATCAAGGAAAGCTTTGAGGAAGCTGGCGGTGAGGCGTTTACCTATATTCCGTGTCTGAATGACGACGCGGCCCACATGGATGCACTCGCCGGGATCGTGCAACGCAACCTTCGCGGCTGGGTCGATTAAGCACTTACAAACGCAACAAAAAAGGCCGCCCGAATGGACGGCCTTTTTGTAGTATTGCTACGATCAGTTCATAGCTGCGGCGATCAGAGCCACCAGGATCAGCGGAACGATCAGGCCGCTGGCGGAGGAGCCAGCAGTGGTTTCTTCAACAACCACGACCGGTGCCATTTCCATAACAGGCTCAGCCATGTTGCCAGCAAAAGCGGTGGACGCAGCGCCTGCAAATACAGCAGCAAGTGCGATGTTCTTCATTTCAGTTCTCCAGTTTTTTGCTCACGGCAATGTAAGTGAGGAGTCGCCATGAGCACCCAAGACTTACCTCAAGCCGCCGCAAATCACGATTACTGAGCGTTTGCAAAGTGGTATGACATAGTCCTGCCACAAATCCTGAAAAGTGTCGTCAAATCAGCAACACCTGTGTCCCCACACGCGTCATCGCGAAGAGCTCGGCGATATGCTCGTTGTAGAGACCAATGCAGCCATTCGACGACCGGCGGCCGATCTTGCGGGTGTCGTGGGTTCCGTGAATTCGGTAATAGGTCCATGACAAATACAGGGCATGAGTGCCAAGTGGATTGTCTGGCCCGGGCCCAACGAATTCTGGCCATTCGGGGTTTCGTTCCAGCATCGATGGCGTCGGACGCCAGCTTGGCCCTTCAACCTTGCGAACAACTTCTGTGCGACCCGTTCGCGTCAGGTCTTCAGTGAGAGGAACACTGGTGGGATACAGCTTGTACACGCTCTGATCTTCCGTCCAGAAGTGCAGCGCTCGAGACTGAATATCGACCAAGATGGCACCGTTCCGCAGGTCAGCGAAATAAGGCCGCCAATCCAATGTCCGAAAGCTTGAGACATTGCGCTGAATGGTCTGCGAGATATCGCGCTCGACTTCGGTCGTATTGGCATTTTGCGCATGTGCTGCCGATGCACCTGCTGTCAATGCAGCCGCAGACGTTGAAATGAAATGGCGGCGGGTCAGAGCGGTCTTAAAAGTATCTGTCATGGATTTGATCCCCGAACGTTTGCCCCTCATTAGTGCGGAATTGCCGCGCTCGCAAAGTAAAGTCATGGATTTTGAGCCGCTTCACGCCGATGTGGGTTTGAATCGCAACGCCCAAAAGGCTAAGCCTCGGCGAAACATCAAAGGGTTTGTGATGCACCGTCGCTCTGTAATTCTTGGTCTTATGGCACTGGCCGCATGCGGGCCTCGACCGACCACTCAGCTTGGGCCGGATGGGCTGCCGCTGCCACAGGTCTATCGAATCGGCCCGGAAGATGCATCAAACGTTCAGTTTCGGATGCTGGACGGCCTCAATGCATTGCGGCAAGCCTCTGGCGCGCGGCCGCTCCGTCTGAATGCCCAACTCAATGCCGCAGCAGCGACCCATTCGCGCGATATGTCTGTTCAAAATCGTCCGTGGCACTTCGGTTCTGACGGGTCATCACCCCTCGATCGCCTCCGTCGCGTCGGGTATCGCGGCCAATTGACCGGTGAAACAATCTCGGAGACTTACGAGACAGAGATTGAGACGCTCGGCGCCTGGATGCGAGAGCCCAACACGCGGGACGTTCTGCTGGATCCTTCTGCCAACGAGATGGGCTTTTCGTGGTTTCAGGAAAGCAATGGTAAGATTTGGTGGACGCTGGTCCTTGCGGATTCGACCCGTCAAGGTGTCATTGCGCAACCGAACCCGATTGCGCTTCAGTAAACGTCCTGCAGATCAGGGATAAATGTAAATTGGTGTTCCGACGTTCACCATAGCGTAGATGTCTTCCATCTGCCGGTTTGTCACGGCGATGCAGCCCCATGTCCAATCCGATTCTGACGCGAAATGGTCGGGTGTCCCATGGATAAATATATCGCCGCCGGGTGATTGACCCGCTGCCCGGGCCTTCGCACGGTCAACTGCGTTCGGATAAGAAATGCCAATGGAGAGATGGAACATACTGTTGGGATTTTTCCGGTCTATATAATAGGCACCTTCCGGCGTCCGCCCATCGCCCTCAGCCCGCTTGTGTCCCACTGGCTCAAAGCCAAGTTCAAAATCGTATCTTTGAAGCGCTGTGTTCTCATTCATCAAGAACATCCGTCGCCGCGCCTTTTGCACGATAATGCTCGTGACCGGTGGTCCGGTGTAAACCCTGAATTTGTTTGAACATGCGGTCAGCGCAAAAAGCGCAGCCGCACTCGTGCTGGTCCGAATGAAGGTCCGTCGATCCATTGCCTTACCTGCCCCACGGTCTTACTGCCGAGATGGCGCGCTTTTAGCGGATTTTAGCCAATTTGCCTATACTTTCTTGCAAAGACGCCTCGGCGAAGGGCGGATCATTCAGCCGCACGGGCCGCGGCTTCAAAGCCGCCGGATTGGTGGCGCCAATATTTCGCATAAGTTCCGCCCTTCTGAAGAAGATCATCGTGCGTGCCTTCTTCAACAATCCGACCGTCTTCAAGAACGATGATCCGGTCCATCTTTGCAATCGTTGACAGCCGGTGGGCGATGGCGACAACCGTCTTGCCCTGCATCGCGCGTTCAAGGGCGATCTGAATGGCAGCTTCGACCTCACTGTCCAGAGCACTCGTCGCTTCGTCGAGCACGAGGATCGGCGCATCTTTCAGCATCGCGCGGGCCAAGGCGATCCGCTGACGCTGGCCGCCGGACAATTTCACCCCGCGCTCGCCCAAATGAGCGTTGAATCCGCTGCGGCCCTTGTTGTCCTTCAACCCTTCGATAAACGTCAGCGCCTCTGCCTTTGCAACGGCGTCTCGAACCGCGTCATCAGTCGCCTCCGGGTTACCATAAGCGACGTTATCCCGCGCTGAGCGATTAAAAAGGGCCGTTTCCTGCGTGACCATACTGATGGCCGCACGCAAGCTGTCTTGCTGGATGTCGCGAATATCCTGATCATCGATCAGAATGCGTCCGCTTTCGGTGTCATAGAGACGCAAGAGCAAGGACACCAAGGTTGATTTGCCTGCGCCAGAAGCACCGATAATGCCGATCTTCTCACCAGGTCTGATGGTGAGGTTCAAATGACGGAGTGCTGCACTTTCACCGCCATAGCTGAAATTGACGTCGTCAAACACGATCTGACCGGCAGTCACATCCAATGCGCGCGCGGCGGGCTTGTCCGTCAATCCGTGCTCCCGCGCGAGGGTGTTCATCCCATCTTCGATCTCTCCGATATGAGCGTAAATCGCCATTAGCGTGAAGCTGATGAACCCTGTCATCTGGGCAAGCCGGATCGCGACAGCACCCATGGCAGCAATGTCGCCCGCTGTGATACCGGTCAGGGTGAGCGCTGTGCCAAGCAGCGCCACTGGCAAGAGTCCGGCAATCACGGTCAGGCCGAGGCGAAACAGGACAGTGACTTCACCAAACTCGCCCTGCCGTTGATGCAGTTTGCGCATCGCTTCGATGGCTTGCTCATCTTCATGCTCACCCCGGGCAAAAAGCTTCACCGTCTTGATATTCGTGACTGTGTCTACGACCTGGCCGGTCACTTGGCTGCGCGCTTCGGCACGTGCGGCGGAACGGGACCGGACACGGGGGATCGTGAGCCGGAGGAATCCGAGATAGAAGACAAACCAGATCAGCACGACCAAGGTCAGAACCGGACTGATCGTCGCGACAAGAAAAATGGCCCCGAGCACGCTGGCGATCCCGAACAGGATCGGCCCGCAAGTTTCAGTTACGGCCTGCGCCATCGCGCCCGCTGTTTGCATATGCTTCTGGGCAATCCGCCCAGCAAAATCATTGTCGAAAAAGCTGACGGCCTGCCCGATACTGTGCCGATACAACCGTTGCAGTGATTGCGTGAACAGACCTGGCCCGAGGATGATGGACTGCACAAATGCGCCACCAGCAAAAAACATGGGACGGGCGAGCAGAAGCAGAACGAGCCCCAGCGCAAGGACCCAACCGTCAGCCGCCAACGACCCCGCCGCGACAGCGTCAACGATGCGGCCCAGCGCCCAGGCAGTCGCAACTTCTGTTGCGCCGTTGGCGAGGGACAAAAGGATCGTAAGACCAATCGCCCAACCAGCACCCCGAATAGACCAGCCCACGAACTTCAGCAGCGTTTTGGGAGGAGGGCCTTCGGCTGGTTCTTCGCTCTTGAGTGCACCAACACCCCAACGGACTGCACTTCGCCACAGCTGATAGATCATTCTGCGGCCTCATTCTCAGTCCGGAGAAAGCCACCGGATTGCCGCGCCCAGAATCCGGCATACAACCCGTTCAAAGCCAACAATTCATCATGGGTGCCGTCTTCGATGATACGTCCGTCATCGAGCACAATAATGCGGTCCATACGCGCGATCGTCGACAGACGGTGGGCAATCGCGATAACCGTCTTGCCTTCCATCAGGCCATACAGAGTTTCCTGAATGGCGGCCTCAACCTCGGAATCAAGAGCGCTCGTCGCTTCATCCAATAGAAGGATTGGTGCATTCTTGAGGATAACACGGGCGAGTGAAATTCGCTGTCGCTGACCTCCAGACAGTTTAACCCCGCGCTCCCCAACTTGTGCGTCGTATCCCTTGCGGCCTTCTGCATCCTCAAGATCAACGATGAAGTCATGTGCCTCTGCTTGCTTGGCAGCAGCGATCATCTCTGCTTCGGTCGCGTCCGGACGGCCATAAAGGATATTTTCTCGTACCGATCTGTGCAGCAGCGAGCTGTCTTGCTGGACCATCCCGATCGCCATGCGCAAGGAATCCTGCGTCACCGCCGAAATGTTCTGACCATCAACCGAGATTGAACCGCCTTCGGCATCGTAGAACCGCAACAAGAGCTTCACGAGCGTCGATTTCCCCGCACCAGACCGGCCGACGAGCCCAACCTTTTGCCCAGGCGGAATAGACAGGTTCAGTGCTTCGAGCCCACCTTGAGCTCGCCCGTAGTGGTGGTGAAGATCCTCAATCTCAATTCCCCCAGCCGTCACCTTCAAATCTGGCGCATCCTTGGCGTCGAGCAGCGTGATTGGTTGCGCAATCGTTTCCATCCCTTCCGACACGACACCAAGCTCCCGGAACAGGCTCGTGACAGCCCACATGATCCAACCGGTCATTGCATTAAGTCGAAGCGTCAACGCTGCAGCAGCCGCCACAATCCCGGCGGAGGCCAGACCATTGGCCCAAAGGTACAAACCCCAGCCGACGACGGAGACGATCAGGAACCCGTTCAGCAACACAAGACTGACGTCCATGATGGTGAACAAACGCATCTCCCGGATGAAGGTCTGGCGTGCGTTTTCTATTGCGTCCTTGGCATACATCACTTCGCGGTCGTGATGCGCGAACATCTTGACCGAATGAATATTCGTGTAGCTGTCCACCACACGACCGGTCACTTCCGACCGAGCGTCTGAGGATGCTTTCGATGCGGGGCCAACCCGAACAACTGTCCACCGCACGAGGGCAACGTAAAGCACGATCCAGATCAAAAGCGGCAGCAAGAGACGTGGATCGGCGCCGAGCAGCAGAATGGCCGCGCCGACGATATAGGCGAGCGCAAACGTGACAGCATCAAAGATTTGAAACGCCACTTCCCCGGCGGCGGGCGGGGTCTGCATGATCCGATTGGCGATCCGGCCAGCGAAATCATTCTCAAACCAACCCGCGGATTGCCGCAACACGTGCCGGTGCGCCCGCCAGCGCACCAGAGTTCCGACATTGGGAAGGATTGTTTGGTTGAGAAGCGCCACATCGACCACTTGCAGAACTGGCCGCAATGTCAGCAAGAATAACCCAACCAGTGCAAACTCAAGACCATGATCCCGCCATACAGTCTCTTCGCCACCGGGCGCGATGAGATCGACCAAACGACCCATGTAGGCAATCAACCAGATCTCAATCGCAGCAACGATGATCGACATAATTGCGGCAATCCAGAAAACGCGTTTGAACGGCTTCAAATATCCCCAGAGAAACGGCCACAGCCGGGTCGGTGGTACGTTTTCCTCAGCATAGGGGGCGTAAGGATCAATCAGGTTTTCAAAATAGCGGAACACGGCGGAAGGACTCCTTACCACCAAGATATAGGGTGCTGACCCCTACAAGAAAACAAGCGCCGAGAAGACGGCCAAGGCAACAGCCATTATCTGCATGAAGAGCCGCCATTTGAAAGGGTCCGACAAAAGTGCCTTCAAAAGCGTTCCGGCGCTCGTCCAGAACAGGCAAACCAAAAGGTTCGTGCCGGAAAACACGGCGGCCAATGTTGTCGCTTTAAAGAGGGGTGTCGTGTCTTCCACATAGACCATCGCGGAAAGCGCCACGGCCCAAATCTTTGGATTGACCCATTGAAACAAAATCGCCTGCAGAAACGTGAACGGGCGATCCGTGGCATCGGCAGTGACAGGCTGCGCGTTCCAGAGCCGCCAAGCCATCCAAAGAATCCACGCAGACGCAACCACCATCAACGCGATCCGCAACGACGGCACGGCTTTGAGCAGCGCCCCGAGGCCGAACCCGGTAACAAAGGCAATCACTCCGACGCCCAGCACCACCCCGAGCAGATGGGGCAGCGTGCGCTGAAACCCAAACCGAGCGCCAGAGGCTGTCAGCAGGATCACATTCGGGCCCGGTGAAAAAAGCCCGAAGAACACGAACCCCAAGAGCGCCATCATGGCAGCGCCAAAAGTTCATTCTTGGTCAAGGTAAAGTCGGACGCGATCCATAGGGCTTCAAGCTGTTTCAGACGATCGCCCAGCGCTTTGCCTGACAGCGCTGGCATGAGGTCATTTGCAGTGACAGGTAGCTCATAAGCCCATGCACCTTTCGTCTTTGCCAGTTCGGTGAGGTCTATGGACTGCCCCGTAAGCGCGGCCCGTATCATCAAACACTGAACGGCACTATGTTCCCCATATCGGTAGCTCAGCTCACCCCCACCCATGTCGGAGCGCGCGCTGTCGCGAAGCCGCTCATACTCGGTGGTGTCCTTCTTGGAGAGCCGGAGGCATTCAGCGCCATCGCCCGTAAATATCGCCGCGAGCCGGCTCAAACTGTGCGGGGTTCGGCCAAGCTCACCTTCGAGATGAACTAAGGGCGCAACCGGTGCTGGGTCAGCGCCAGGTAGAACTCGAGCGAGCACACCACTCGCCGCCATCGACGCAACTGCAGGGGCAGGATCGTTGACGCCCAGCGTCTTGAGGATCTCAGGCCCGACCCTTTCACGCGCAAGTTGATCCAATCCGTCAGCATGCGCTGCACAAGCCGCAAGCCCGTCTGGATCAATGCCGCCCTTTGGATCACCATAGCTGGCATGAAAGCGAAAGAACCGCAGGATGCGCAGATAGTCTTCTTGGATCCGTTGCTCAGGATCGTCGATAAACCGGACACGACGCGCATTGAGGTCAGCTAAGCCGCCAACCGGGTCATGCAAAGTGCCATCTGGCGCCGCATAAAGAGCATTCATTGTGAAGTCACGTCGGATCGCGTCGTCCTCAATCCTGTCTGAGAAAGCGACGGTGGCATGCCGGCCATCTGTCTCGACATCGCGCCGGAAGGTAGTGATTTCATAAGGGTGGTGATTGGAAACGACCGTGACGGTGCCATGCTCGATTCCCGTCGGAATCGCTTTGAGGCCCGCCGTTTCAGCCAGCGCCATCACTATTTCCGGCGTGGCATTGGTGCTTAAATCGAGGTCGGCCACCGGTCGGCCCATCAACGTGTTGCGCACGCAGCCGCCAACGAAGAAGACTTGATAGCCGCCATCGGTCAGCATCGATGTGACCGCTACAGATGCCTCTGATGTCAACCACTCTGCCTCAAGCTTCACGGCCATGCCTCCGCCAAGCTACGAAGTATTCGTGCAGTGGCACCCCAGATATAATAAGGACCGTAGGGCACCGTGTAATAGTTCCGCCGTTGCCCTTGCCAGCGACGCCCCTCAACCCGAAAGCTCCCGGCTTGAACCAGGTGTGTCAGCGGAACCTGAAAGACCTCCGAAACTTCACCCGGCTCGGGCGTGAACCTCCGGTCATCCGGAATAATCGCGATAACCGGCGTGACGGCATACTGGGTCACAGTCTCATGCGGTGGAAGCAGACCGAGGACATCAACGTCCGCCGGATCAAGCGACACTTCTTCCTTTGCCTCACGCAAAGCTGTTGCGATCAGATCATCATCAGTGTCGTCCTGTCGCCCACCCGGAAAGGCGATCTGGCCCGGATGATTCTTCAAATGCGACGACCGCTTGGTCAGGATAACGTCACCACCCATCGTGACTGCCATCAGCACCGCTGACGGTTTCAACACTCGATGTTCGGGCAGAACGACAGTCGGATTCAAATCAAAGTCAGACGACGCTTGCCGCACCTTCTCTATTGCGCGGCAAAGATCGTCGCGCAGGTCAGGCATCAGGGCCTTCTGTCGCTTCAAACCCGAGCGTATTGGGCTGGAACTCATAATGTGCCCCACAGAACTGACAATCCGCCGTTACGATTCCTTCATCTGTTGTCATGTGCGCGATGTCCCGAGCTGAGTAGATCGACAGAGACTGCCGCACCTTGTCGGGCGAACAGGAACACCCGAACTTGACGGGCTGCGGGTCGAAAACACGTGGCTGCTCTTCGTGGAAAAGCCGAACCAAGAGCTCGGTTGGTTGCACGCTTGGCCCGATCATCTCCATCTCTTCGGCGGTGTTGAGAAGCATGGACGCACGGGTCCAATCTTCCCCCTCTTCATCGTCCAGAAGGTCATCCGCACTCAGCAATCCATCTTCGGAGCTAGGCCCCGATCCGGTCGGAGTGGATTTCGGCATCGCTTGCAACATGATGCCACCCGCCCGCCAGCTCTCATCGCCGCCGGGAACCGACGATTTTCCGAAGGTCAGCTTAAAAACGGTTGGCAATTGCTCAGACTGAGCAAAATACGCCTCAGCACAGGCAGACAAGCTTCCGCCCGCGATTGGCGTGATACCTTGATACGGGGTGGTGCCTTCGCCCTGATCAATAAGGATCGCAAAATATCCTTTGCCGATCTGGCTGAATGGATGGCCGGTCGGGTCAATCCGGTCCTTGTCGTAGCTCGCATAGGCCCGAATTCGCGCAGGTTCCCCCTCTTCCGTCGGGCCATAGTAATCGGTTGCGATCAATCGGGCAGGGCCATCGCCACGCACCTGCAACGAAAGTTTCCAACGCAACTTGATCGTCTGGCCAATCAGCGCCGTCAGCAAAGCCATCTCAGCCACGAGCGCCTCAATCGCGGGGGGGTAATCATGCTGGGCCAACACCTGATCCAGAACGCCATCCAACCGCGCGACGCGACCGCGGATATCGGATCGGTCAAGCTGGAAAGGAAGAACAGTGTCATCCCAAGCAATGGTGGAAGCAGTGGTCATGGGGTTTCCTTACATGTCGCGGATTGGCATACCGCGTCCATGTAGGTGCCACAAGCGAAGGTAAAAGGGGCTGATGCGGCGGTACGGCGAAAGGGTAAACCCAGTTATGCGCTACACGCGCCGCCCAGGGGCCTACGTGATCCTACAACGCGGATCGGATTTGCTGCTGACAATCCAAGATGGCGAGCGACCCGAGCTACAACTGCCCGGAGGTGGAATAGACGCCGGTGAGCACACCCTGCCCGCTCTTCACCGCGAAGTATTGGAGGAAACAGGCTGGGGCATGAATCGTCCATACCGGTTGGGCGTGTTCAAACGGTTTGTGTTCATGCCCGAATACGATCTTTGGGCCGAAAAAATCTGCACGATCTACTGGTCGCAGCCAACCCGGCGTTACGGACCCCCGCTTGAGGACGGACACCACGCCGTTTGGGTACCCATGAAACAGGCCCCTGCCCTGTTGTCGAACGACGGCGATTCAGCCTTTGTGGCCAGCTTGCTCTGACCCTCAAATCGGAGTAACTCGCCAACGATCAAATCAGGAGTCGCACCATGCCCACGCCATCGAAAGTTGTCCTTGCTTATTCCGGCGGTTTGGACACCTCGATCATTCTCAAGTGGTTGCAGACGGAATATGGGTGCGAGGTCGTGACGTTTACGGCTGATCTCGGACAAGGCGAAGAGCTCGAGCCTGCGCGCAAAAAGGCGGAACTCCTCGGTATCAAACCGGAAAACATCTTTATCGAAGACGTCCGCGAAGAATTTGTGCGCGATTTCGTCTTTCCGATGTTCCGTGCCAACGCGGTCTACGAAGGGCTTTATCTTCTTGGCACCTCGATCGCGCGGCCGCTCATCTCAAAACGCCTCGTTGAAATTGCCGCAGAAACCGGGGCAGATGCCGTCTCTCACGGGGCAACCGGCAAAGGAAACGATCAGGTCCGGTTCGAACTTAGCGCCTATGCGCTGAACCCCGATATCAAGGTTATCGCGCCGTGGCGGGAATGGGACCTGTCCAGCCGCACCAAGCTGATTGCCTTTGCGGAAGAGCATCAGATCCCAATCGCCAAGGACAAGCGCGGCGAAGCGCCCTTCTCCGTCGATGCTAACCTGCTGCACACCTCGTCCGAGGGCAAGGTTCTGGAAGACCCGGCGATCGCCGCACCGGATTATGTCTACCAGCGAACTGTTGCCCCGGAAGATGCCCCTGACACTGCAGAGATTGTTGAAATTGCGTTTGAGCGCGGCGATGCCGTGGCCATCAATGGCGAGGCGATGTCCCCCGCGACAATCCTCACCAAGCTGAATGAACTGGGCGGAAAGCACGGTGTTGGACGGCTCGATTTTGTCGAGAACCGTTTTGTTGGCATGAAGTCCCGCGGCATCTATGAAACGCCGGGTGGCACGGTGTTGCTTGAGGCCCATCGCGGAATCGAACAAATCACCCTGGATTCTGGCGCAGGGCACCTCAAGGACAGCCTAATGCCGCGTTATGCAGAACTGATCTATAACGGCTTCTGGTTCTCGCCAGAGCGGGAGATGCTTCAGGCGGCGATCGACAAGTCGCAGGAACATGTCACAGGCACCGTGGCGCTGAAACTTTACAAAGGATCGGTGAATTGTATCGGTCGCTGGTCGGATCATTCCCTCTACTCAGAAGCGCACGTTACTTTCGAGGAGGATGCTGGCGCCTACGATCAAAAGGATGCCGCCGGGTTCATTCAGCTCAACGCCCTCCGTCTCAAACTGCTCGCAGCACGGGACCGTCGGCTGAAGTAGTCTGTTTTCGGCTAAATTTGGGTTATCACGGCGCAGTCAACAGGGCGTGAGATAGGCTGAAACAGATTGCTCGACACACCTGTGTCCGGGATGGTGGTCTCAAATCGGAGGCCACTATGACAACTCTCAGAACCCTCAAGACAATCGCGCTGGGCACAGCGATCGTGTTTGGGGCGCTGTTGAAAGCAGCCCCTGTCGAAGCACGCGACATGCAGACGATCACGGTTGCAGGTGGATGCTTTTGGTGTGTCGAAAGCGATTTTGAACGTGTACCTGGGGTCAGCGAAGTCACATCGGGATACACTGGCGGGACTACGGATAATCCCAGCTATGGTGATGTCACCGGTGGGAACACAGGCCACTACGAAGCCGTCGAGATACGGTTTGACCGGGACCAAATCACCGAACGCCAGATTTACGATCTCTTTTTCCGTTCTATCGATCCGCTTGATGCAGGTGGACAGTTCTGCGACCGCGGAAACAGCTACAGAACTGCGATTTTCGTCTCTAGCCAAGCACAATTAGATGCTGCGAATGCATCTAAAGCTGCGGCAGAGGCTGCATTGGGACAGCAGATCGTCACACCGATCCTACAGGCGTCAGAGTTTTTCGAGGCTGAGCGCTACCATCAGAACTACTATCGGGGTCAGAATATCGTTCTGACCCGTGCGGGTCCGCAAACCCAGGCCAATGCGTACAAGTTCTACCGGGAAGCTTGCGGACGCGATGAGCGTATCGAGCAGCTATGGGGACCGAACGCGCCGTTCCTCACGAACTGAAGTCCTGAACGTCCTTCAAATCCGGGATCACATCGGCGGTGCCATGCCGGGTCACCATTATGGCTGCGGCCTTTGATGCTGTCTGCATGGCTTGCTCCATGGGTTGGCCGCGATCGAGCCCTGCAAGAACGTATCCCGTAAAAGTATCGCCCGCTCCTGTCGTATCCACGGCCGTCACCTTGTGGGCGGGCACCGAAACCTGACCGCTCGAACCATGCCAAACAGCACCATCTCCGCCAAGTGTAACGATTACGTCTTCCACTAGGAGATCCTCAACCTTCTGGCCTGTTGCCTGGGTAAGCTGGTCAGCCTCCACCTCATTGAGGATCAATAAGTCCAGATAAGGAAGAACGGCTTGAACAGCCTCAGCAGCAAACGGAGCGGCCGCATAGGCCACCTTCAATCCCATCGACTTGGCAAGTTTCGACGCTTCGAGCTGACAGTTGGTTTCATTTTGGCAGACGAAGATATCCCCAGTTTTCGCTTGGGTCAGTGCCTGTTCGACAGCGTTCAACGGTATCGCGGCGTTCGCTCCCGGATGGAGGATGATGCTATTCTCCCCCGCTTTATCAACTGCGATGATCGCCTGAGCGGTTTCGACGTCAAGCTCAACAATATGGCTGGTGTTCACCCCATATTCCATGAGGCGCTCGACAGCCCATCGCCCATCCGCACCTACCGCGCCAATGTGCTGGACTTCCGCCGCGGCACGCGCCGCAGCGACAGACATATTGGCCCCCTTCCCACCAAGGAAGACTTTGCGGCCTGTGCTGGCCATTGTTTCACCCGGCCTTGGAACATGCGGCACGGAATAAACAAAATCCGCATTAATAGAGCCTAAGTTCCAGATCGCCATGACCTACCTCGCGGTGCTGGAGGCGAGCACTGCCATATTCAGAATGTCGTTCACTGTACTCACGGTTGAGCATATCTGAATTGGCCGATCGATCCCGGCAAGAATGGGACCGATTACCGTCGCGCCAGCTAATTCTTGCATGAGTTTAACCGAAATTGACGCCGAATGGCGTGCCGGGACGATCAGGACGTTGGCCGGTCCGGTGAGACGGCTGAACGGATAAGCCTCTTGGGCCTTCGCGTTCAGGGCAACGTCAACGGTCATCTCGCCCTCGTATTCAAACCTGACACCCCGTGCATCAAGCACATCGGGTGCACGATGCATTTTCTCTGCACGTTCCGACACAGGATATCCGAACGTCGAAAACGAAAGAAAGGCAATGCGCGGTTCAAGGCCGAGTGTCCGCGCCACATCGGCACCCCGCTCGGCAATATCTGCCAGATCGTTCTCGTCCGGCCACTCATGCACCAAGGTGTCCGAAATCAGTACGATACGACCCTTATGGAGGACAGCCGTCACTCCAACTGCACCATCATGCGGACCGGCATCGAAAACGTGGTTGATCAGCTCCAAGACATGCGCCGACTTGCGCGTGGCCCCAGTCACCATCCCATCCGCATGACCATGCGCCAGCATCAGTGAGGCAAAAACGTGCCTATCCCGCGCGGCAAGACGATGGATATCCTGGTGATCATGTCCTTTTCGCTGAAGGCGTTCGTACAGGAAATTCTTGTAGGTTTCGAGGTGGTCGGTGTTCGCGGCGTTTACAACGCGGAGCTCTCTTACCGCATCCTCGAGTCCCTCGGCCGTCAATTTCTGCTTCACGTCATCTTCGCGACCCACAACCAACGCCCGCCCAAGACCGGACCTCTGATACAGAACAGCGGCCCGAAGAACGCGTGGGTCGTCACCTTCTGCGAACAGGATCGTGTTCTGATTAGAGCGCGCACGTGCATGGATGCCCCGTAGAATGGAAGCTGTTGGGTCCATTCGGGTCTTCAGCCCAAGCTCATAGGCGTCCATGTCGACAATTGGTCGACGTGCGACGCCTGTGTCCATACCAGCCTTGGCGACTGCTGGCGGAATACGGTGGATCAATCTCGGATCAAACGGGGTCGGGATAATGTAGTCACGCCCGAATGTGAGCTTCTTGCCATAAGCCATCGCGACCTCATCCGGGACATCTTCTCGGGCCAAACGGGCAAGCGCATGGGCGCAAGCGATCTTCATCTCGTCGTTGATCGCGCGGGCATGAATGTCGAGCGCACCGCGGAACAAATACGGAAAACCTAGGACGTTATTGACCTGATTGGGGTAGTCAGAGCGGCCCGTCGCAACGATGGCATCCACGCGCACGTCATGGGCTTCTTCGGGTGTGATCTCTGGATCTGGGTTGGCCATGGCAAAAATGACAGGGTTGTCCGCCATCGCGGCAACCATATCGGGCGTGACGGCCCCTTTGACTGACACGCCAAGAAAGACATCCGCACCATCCATCGCATCTTCGAGCGTACGAAGTTCAGTCTTTATCGCATGGGCAGACTTCCACTGGTTCATGCCTTCGGTGCGGCCCTGATAAATCACGCCTTTCGTATCACAAACGATGCAATTTTCGTGGCGGGCGCCCATGGATTTCAACAGCTCGATACAGGCGATGCCCGCAGCGCCGGCGCCGTTGAGCACAATCTTTACATCCTCGATCTTCTTGCCGGAAATATGAAGCGCATTGATCAATCCGGCGGCGCAAATCACCGCCGTTCCATGCTGGTCGTCGTGGAAGACCGGAATGTCCATTTCTTCCTTAAGGCGCTGCTCAATCATGAAGCATTCTGGGGCCTTTATGTCCTCAAGATTGATGCCGCCAAACGTAGGACCCATCAGCTTTACCGCACGGCAGAATTCGTCGACATCTTCGGTATCAAGCTCAACATCAATGGAGTTCACATCCGCAAACCGTTTGAACAGGACGGCCTTCCCTTCCATCACCGGTTTCGAGCCTAATGCACCCAAATTCCCTAACCCGAGCACCGCTGTGCCATTTGATATGACTGCAACAAGATTGCCTTTGTTCGTATAATCGTAGGCCAGTTCCGGGTTCTCAGCGATGTCTTCGCAAGGAACAGCTACGCCTGGCGAATAAGCAAGGGACAAATCCCGCTGGGTCGTCATTGGCACCGTCGCCTGGACCTCCCATTTTCCGGGGGTCGGTTCGAGGTGAAAGGCCAGCGCATCCTCACGCGTGACTTTGGTATTTGCCATAAATGCCTCCCTAGCGTCGCGACATTGTTAAGGACCGCATCAGAGCGCCGCAACAGCCGGATTTTGCACTTTCGTCGCTAACATGGCGCCTTTAGATTGGTCGGACAGGATCCGGGGGGACCAGATGAGCAGCACTGTGACGCCAATGATGGCGCAGTATCTTGAGATCAAGGCGGATCATCCAGACGCCTTGCTGTTCTACCGCATGGGGGATTTTTACGAGTTGTTCTTCGATGACGCGGTGAAGGCGGCAGAGGCGCTCGATATCGCGCTGACGAAACGCGGAAAACACCTCGGCGAAGATATTGCGATGTGTGGTGTCCCATTTCACGCTGCTGAGGGCTACCTGCTGACGTTGATACGAAAAGGGCATCGCGTCGCTGTCTGCGAGCAACTCGAAAGCCCGGCTGAAGCCAAAAAAAGAGGCTACAAAGCCGTGGTCAAGCGGGGTGTAACACGCGTCGTAACGCCAGGAACCCTGACCGAAGACTCACTTCTAGAAGCACGACGACACAATTATCTTGCAGCATTTGCCATGGTGCGGGGATCGGGAGCCTTTGCTTGGGTCGACATCTCAACCGGTGCTTTTTCTGTCATGGAATGTGGTAAGGGCGACATCGGTCCGGAACTTGCGCGATTGGTCCCGCGCGAGGTGCTGATTGCTGAGACCTCAGAAGACGAACTTGCACCGTTAATTGAGGATTCTGGGGCCGCTGTCACCGTCTTAGGCACAGCGGCTTTCGACAGCACAAATGGGGAGAAGCGCTTAAATAGGCTCTATTCGGTCTCTTCACTAGAAGGGTTTGGGCAGTTCACCAGGGCCGAGATCGCTGCCATGGCAGCCGTTGTTGAGTACTTGGAGATTACACAAAAAGGCAAACTGCCAATACTGCGCCCGCCGTCAAAGGAACGTCGTGACAATGCGATGCAGATTGACGCGGTAACGCGCCGTTCGCTCGAGCTGACCCGTGGTATGAATGGCAGCCGATCCGGGTCGCTACTCTCAGTGATCGACCGCACTAAGACGGCAGGAGGTGGGCGTTTGCTTGAACGAAGGCTCTCGTCCCCGTCACGGGACCTTCATGCGATCCATGCCCGTCACAATGCAATCGAATGGATCATGGGGCAGGGCGTTTTGGTCCAGAATCTCTCCGATCGACTGAAAGAAGTCCCCGATCTTGATCGCGCGTTATCACGTCTTTCGCTTGACCGCGGCGGGCCGCGTGACATTGCTGCGATCCGGGACGCCATTATTCAGGCAGAGGCGATTAGCGCCCTGCTTCCTGATGAACTTCCCGACGTGTTGAATGCCGCGTCAATTGACCTTTCAGGTCAGACAGAGCTGCTGGATCTTCTGGACACAGCCTTGGTCGCGGAACCACCGCTCTTGGTTCGCGATGGCGGCTTTATCGCAGCAGGCTACAACAGCGAGCTGGATGATTTCCGGCAGCTGCGCGATGACGGTCGTTCAGTCATAGCCGGCCTCCAGGGTCGATATGCTGACCTATCGGGTGTCGCGTCGCTGAAAGTCAAACACAACAACGTGCTGGGCTATTTTGTAGAAGTCACCGCCACTCACGCGGACAAGATGCTTGCTGAGCCACTCTCAACCACATTCATTCACCGGCAGACGACCGCCAATCAGCTTCGCTTCACCACGGTTGAACTATCTGACCTTGAGACAAAGATCCTGAACGCTGGCGGTCAGTGCACCGATATTGAAAAGCGACTCTATTCAACCTTAAGAGAGGCGATATTAGGCCAAGCACCCCAGCTCTTTGGGCTCGCGCGCGCCTTGGCTGAGTTCGACGTCCAGATAGCAGCTGCACAATTGGCCCGAGAAGAAAGCTGGACGCGACCGGAGCTTACAGATGGTCGCGAGTTTGACATTCAGAATGGCCGTCATCCTGTTGTTGAAACAGCTCTGAAATCTACCGGGACCCCATTTGTTGCCAATGACTGCGCCCTCGATGAAACATCGATCTGGCTGCTCACCGGGCCAAACATGGCTGGTAAATCAACGTTTCTTCGCCAAAATGCTTTGATCGCTATTCTTGCACAGAGCGGGCTTTTTGTGCCTGCAACCTCGGCCAAGATTGGTTTGGTGAGCCAAGTGTTCAGCCGTGTTGGTGCATCAGATGATCTGAGCAAAGGCCAATCCACTTTCATGGTCGAAATGGTTGAGACGGCCGCGATCCTCAATCAAGCGGACGACCGTGCTTTGGTGATCCTCGATGAAATCGGGCGCGGGACAGCGACGTATGACGGTCTTTCAATTGCTTGGGCTACGCTTGAACATCTTCACGATGTGAACCGGTGCCGGGCGCTTTTCGCGACGCACTATCATGAAATGACCCAGCTATCAGACAAGCTTACAGCGGTGACAAACGCGACGATGAGCGTGAAGGAGTGGGATGGAGACGTGATCTTCCTTCACGAAGTCAAACGGGGCACCGCTGACCGGTC
>JBCBCS010000002.1:45936-51232 GCA_038530475.1 Pseudomonadota bacterium | reverse complement strand
GTCACGCATCTAAACATTCGATTATTGTAATGTGTAGCAGTTGGCAGTCAAGGCGTTCACTATGCTAGACATAACGTATGCAGGGGCTCTGCTGGCCGGGCTGGTGTCGTTCTTCACGCCCTGTATCTTGCCGATGGTGCCATTTTACTTGTGCTATATGGCGGGCCTTTCGATGGGAGAGCTGCGCGGGGAGGGGGATATGCCCCCCGGAGTGACCCGGCGATTGACGCTGTCGGCTATATGTTTCGCGCTCGGCATCACCACGATTTTCGTATTGCTGGGCTTTGGCGCAACGGCGATCGGAACGCTGTTCGCCGTCTGGAAAGATACATTGGCGTATGGTGCGGCGGCCTTGCTCGCCGTGTTCGGTCTGCATTTCCTCGGCATTGTCCGCATCCCTCTGCTCTGTCGTGAAGCCCGGCTGGACGGCACAGCCTCGCCTGCGTCATTCGCGGGCTCTTATCTGATGGGTTTGGCCTTTGGATTTGGCTGGACGCCCTGCGTCGGACCGACGCTCACGGCGATCTTGATCCTCGCCGGGGGAATGGGAAGCGTTTGGCAGGGTGGGGCGTTGCTGTTCGTCTACGGAGTCGGGATGACAGCGCCCTTCATTGTCGCGGCGATGTTTGCGCGTCCGTTTCTTGGATGGGTCGGACAAAATCGGGCGCTGCTTTCAGGGGCTGAGAAGCTCATGGGCGGAATGCTGGTTCTCTTTGCGATCCTGATTTTGACGGGCGGTGTCACTGTGATCGCGGACTGGATGTTGACGGTTTTTCCGGGCTTCGCTGACATCGGATAAAGCCTCTTACACCGCGATTTGTGCGCCCGTGACTGCCGGAGGGGACAGTAAGTCATTGTGAGTAATACGTTTTTAGATTCACACTTAAACATATTCAAATAGTTGATTTTATGATTGCCTGAATCACAAACTGTGCGCTACGGTATACGAGAAGGGAGGAGACCTTCGCACATTCTGGACCAGATAACCGCGCCAGCGGACCAAGAGCGTGCATCCAGGTCTCGAACGAAGTTGGCCTAGCCAGGCCAGGACGACGCAACGGGATCTTTGGCGAACTGTCGGATTTCCCTGACAAGGAAACGGAGAAATCATGAACTTTTCTCGAAGAGACACACTCTTGATGGCGATGGGAACTGCGGCTGCGGCGCTGTTGCCGTTCAAGTCCTTCGCAGCGATGGAAGACAGCATCGCGGAATTCACCGGCGGTGCTGAAGTAGGGTCGGAAGGGATCACGCTGATCGCGCCGGAAATCGCGGAAAACGGAAACACGGTTCCGGTTGAGGTCGATGCCCCGGGCGCCGTGTCCATCCGCATCTTCGCCAGCGCCAACCCGGAGCCCAATATCGGCATGTTCACGTTCGGCGCGCTCGCCGGTGCGCAATACGCATCCACCCGTGTTCGCCTTGCCGGTACGCAGGATGTCGTCGCCATCGCGCAGATGCCAGACGGCACGTTCATTCAGGCCAGCCAAGAGGTGAAGGTCACAATCGGCGGCTGCGGCGGCTAAGGGATCAGGAGCAAACACATGGCAGATAACGTAACCCCCCGCGTCCGCGTCCCGCGTGAAGCCTCGGCTGGTGAAACGATCACGATCAAGACGCTGATTTCGCACCCGATGGAAAGTGGCCAGCGCAAGGATTCAGATGGAAACCTGATCCCTCGCCAGATCATCAACCGGTTCACCTGCACGTTTAACGGCGAGATGGTGATCGACGTCGCGATGGAGCCGTCCATCTCTACGAACCCGTTCTTCGAGTTTCTGGCCGTCGTGCCTGAAAGCGGCACGTTCGAGTTCACGTGGTACGATGATGATGGCGACATCTATACGGAATCCAAGGACATCGCAGTCAGCTAGGGTCAACAGTCTAAGGGCGTCGCCAGAAATGGCGGCGCCTAAATCACAAAAACGATCGCCTCGCTGTGCGGCAGGGCATCAGGGAACGACAACATGATCTCACGCAGGGATTTCTTGCAGGCCAGCATGGCCGCAAGTGCCATCATCGGTGCCTCCGGCTTTGGCCAATGGGGTAAGCTGGCCGCCCAACAGAGGCTGACGCAGGATGACCTGCTGGGGTTTGAGACCTTTGGCAATGTCTCGCTCATTCACATCACGGACATTCATGCACAGCTAAAGCCGATCTACTTCCGCGAGCCCGAGATCAATCTGGGTGTTGGCGGCAATGTCGGCGCCGTCCCCCACATCACAGGGGCCGATTTTCGCCGCGCTTACGGGATCGAGGATGGCTCTGCATCCCATTACGCGCTGACCTATGATGACTTTTCCTCCCTCGCCCGCGGCTATGGTCGGATGGGCGGCATGGACCGTGTGGCGACGGTGGTGAAAGCCATCCGTGCCGCGCGGCCTGATGCCTTGTTGCTGGATGGCGGCGACACATGGCATGGGTCTTACACGTGCTATCACACGGAAGCGCAGGACGTCGTGAACGTCATGAACGCGCTGCAACCTGACGCGATGACGTTCCACTGGGAATTCACGCTGGGCAGCGACCGGGTCCGGGATCTGGTGGGCGAGTTGCCGTTCGCCGCACTTGGTCAGAACATCTTTGACGCCGAATGGGACGAACCGGCGGAAGATTTCCAGCCTTACAAGTTCTTCGACCGCGGCGGCGCCAAGATCGCCGTCATCGGTCAGGCCTTCCCGTATATGCCCATCGCCAATCCGGGCTGGATGTTCCCGGAATACTCGTTCGGGATCCGCGATGAGCGGATGCAGGACATGGTCAACGAAGTGCGCGGGCAGGGCGCTGATCTGGTCGTCGTGCTGAGCCACAACGGATTTGACGTCGACAAGGCAATGGCATCCCGGGTTCAGGGGATCGACATCATTCTTGCGGGTCACACCCATGACGCGCTGCCCGAACCGGTGATCATCGGCGACACGCTCGTCATCGCGTCAGGGTCGAACGGTAAATTCGTCAGCCGCGTCGATCTGGACGTCCGGGACGGGCAGTTGCTGGGTTATCGTCACAAACTGATCCCGATTTTTTCAGACGTGATTGAGCCTGACGGCGACATGGCCGCGCTGATCGACGCGGAGCGCGCGCCGTTTGAAGCAGAATTGACCGAGGTTCTGGGCACCACCGCTGAGGACACGACGCTCTACCGTCGCGGCAACTTCAACGGGTCGTGGGATGATCTGATCTGTGACGCGCTCTTGCAGGAACGGGACGCTGATATCGCGCTGTCCCCCGGCGTACGCTGGGGCCCATCCATCTTGCCAGGGCAGGACATCACGCGCGAAGACCTCTGGAACGTCACGTCGATGACATACCCAAACGCCTATCGCACTGAAATGACAGGTGAAATGCTCCATGCGATCATGGAGGACGTCGCCGACAACTTGTTCAATGAAGATCCATATTACCAGCAGGGCGGCGACATGGTCCGTGTGGGCGGCATGGGCTACCGCATCGATATCAGCCAGCCCATTGGCAGCCGGATTTCTGGCATGACGCTGCTGCGGACCGGAGAGGCGATCGACGCTGCCAAGACCTACACCGTCGCAGGTTGGGCGTCGGTCAATGAAGGCACCGAAGGTCCGCCAATCTGGGATGTCGTTGAAGCACATATCAAGCGGTTGGGCACCGTCTCCGTCGCACCGAATACCTCTGTTCAAGTCACCGGAACCTGACCGGCCAAGAAGGGCAAAGCAAGATGACCAAGATTTACAAAGGCATGAAGCCATCCCGCCGAAATTTCCTGAAAGGTGCTGCCGCCGGCGGCGCTGCTTTGCTGGGCGGTACGACTGCGGCCAAGGCGCAGGAGGCAGGCGAGAGCGTGATCCTCGAGAAGCAGCCGTGGAACCAGTATCTCGGCGATGGCGTGGATCACCGGCCTTACGGCGTGCCATCCGAGTTTGAAGCCCATGTGCGCCGCACGGACGTGCCGTGGCTCACGGCCGATCCGGTCTCATCGGTCAACTTCACGCCCCTGCATGAGCTTGAAGGGATCATCACCCCCAACGGTCTGTGTTTTGAACGGCACCACGCGGGCACCGCCCATATTGATCCGGGCGAGCATCGCTTGATGATCAACGGACTGGTGGACCGTCCGCTTGTGTTCACGATGGAAGACCTGATGCGCTTCCCGCGCGAAAATCACGTCTACTTCCTCGAATGTGCGGCGAATACTGGCATGGAATGGACCGGGGCGCAGCTCAATGGGTGTCAGTTCACCCACGGCATGATCCATAACGTGATGTATACCGGCGTGCCGCTGCGTCTGATCCTTGAAGAGGCTGGGGTAAAGGCGACTGGCACATGGATTCTTCCTGAAGGGGCGGATGCGTCGGGCATGACCCGCTCGATCCCGATCGAGAAGGCGATGGATGATTGCCTTGTCGCCTTCAAGATGAACGGAGAGGCCCTGCGTCCCGAGCAGGGCTACCCGGTGCGCCTTGTCGTGCCCGGTTGGGAAGGCAACATGTGGGTCAAATGGCTCCGCCGCATCGAAGTGGGTGACCAGCCGTGGCACCACCGCGAAGAAACATCGAAATACACCGACCTTCTGGCCGATGGTCAGGCCCGCCGCTTTACCTGGGAGATGGATGCCAAATCCGTCATCACCAACCCCAGCCCGCAAGCGCCGATCACGCAAGGGCCGGGGCCGATGGTTCTGTCTGGTGTGGCGTGGTCCGGTCGCGGCACGATCCCGCGTGTCGATGTGTCAATTGACGGCGGCATCAACTGGCATCAGGCCCGCATGTCTGGCCCGTCGCTGAACAAGTCGATGCACCGGTTCTATTATGACTTCGTCTGGGACGGGAAGCCGATGCTCTTGCAATCGCGCGCCCATGACAGCACCGGTTACGTGCAGCCGACCAAGGACCAACTGCGCGAGGTTCGGGGCGAGAATTCCATCTATCACAACAACTCCATCCAGACCTGGGCTGTGAACGAGAACGGAGAGGCCGAGAATGTCGAAATCTCCTAATGGGTTAATGGCCTTGGGCCTTGGCGGGGCTGGCATTGTCGCCGGTCTGGCCATCGCTGTGCCCAGTGACGGCTTCGGCACCTCAGCCTCTGAACAGGCGGCGTCCGACATTGCCGCGGCGCAAGAACGGATCGAAGCTGCGCAATCCGCCATGGCAACGCAGCAGGCTGAGTTTGATGCCCTGATAAACGAGATTGCCAGCCGAGAGCTCAGCACAGGTCCTGCTGCTGACAGCATCGTGGGCTATGGCCTCGGCCGCACAGCGACGGACGCCGAGGTTGCGGCCTGGGACATTGATGTGCGCCCGGATGGTCTGGGCCTGCC
>JBCBCS010000002.1:0-45837 GCA_038530475.1 Pseudomonadota bacterium | reverse complement strand
GCCGTGCATGAGCGATTGCAAAGACAGCGTCGAGATCACGATGCGGGCAACGGTTCTGGATGTGACGCCAGAGGATGAAACAGCAACGGTGGAAGCCGCCGTGTCCGAAGAGGACACGCGAGCGATGCTCATTGCGGCTGGTGAAGACGCGTTCCGTCAGTGCCGGTCGTGCCATGCAGTGGGGGAGAACGCACGCAATGGCACGGGTCCCGTCTTGCAAGGTGTCTTTGGGCGGACCATCGGCACCGTGGACGGCTTCCGGTATTCAGGAACGCTTCTGTCGGCAGGGGACGCAGGACAGGTCTGGGATGCTGAGATGCTGACAACTTTCCTGGCCGATCCACGTGGCACCATGGAGGGCACATCCATGGCCTTCGCCGGTGTGCGCAACGCTGAGGACATTGAGGCGATCGTCGCTTACCTTGAAAGTCTCGGAGAATAGGAGCGTATCATGACAAAAATCCTTCCTATTCTCGCGCCAGCGCTTGGTGGTCTTGGGCTAATGCTGGGGACGGCATATGCGGTCCCCACAGCGATCTACAATCAGCAAATCGGCGAAATGGACCAAATGCGGGCGGAGGCCGCTCTTGCGCGTGCTGCCGCTCAGGAGGCTGCGGTTGAGAATACCGCCGTCAATCTCGATGCGATGGTCGATGCAATCGCATCTGGTCCTGTGGGGGGCGGTGTCCCCGCGCCGACTGGTCTGAGCTTGGGCCTCGGCCGCACAGCGACGGACGCCGAGGTTGCGGCCTGGGACATTGATGTGCGCCCGGATGGTCTGGGCCTGCCCGAAGGCGCGGGCGACGTCTGGATGGGTGAGGAAATCTACATCGCCAAATGCGCCATGTGCCACGGAGATTTCGGGGAGGCCGTGGGCCGCTGGCCGGTCCTCGCGGGCGGGCATGGCACGTTGGCGGACGAAGACCCGGTGAAGACGATCGGCTCGTATTGGCCATACCTTTCAACGGTTTATGACTACGTCAACCGGGCGATGCCGTTCGGCGAGGCGCAGTCTCTGTCAGCGGATGAGGTCTACGCGATCACGGCGTATCTGCTCTACCTCAACGACATGGTCGACGATGATTTTGAGCTCAGCCACGAGAATTTCGCGGATATCAGGCTCAACAACGAAGACAATTTCTTCATGGACGACCGTGCCGAGACCGAGCTTGTCGCCTTTTCCGCTGAGCCGTGCATGAGCGATTGCAAAGACAGCGTCGAGATCACGATGCGGGCAACGGTTCTGGATGTGACGCCAGAGGATGATTTGGTCGAGGAAGAAGACGAAGCCGCTAACCAATCCGCCCCGACAGTGACAGAAGGCGACATCATCGAAGCGGCAGCGGCCGTGGATGACGATTATGACTTCCTCGAAATCGCAGGTGATGCGGCCTACGGGGAGTATTTGTCGGGTGAATGCACATCCTGTCATCAGTCCACGGCGGCAGACAGCGATATTCCAAACATCACAGGATGGCCGGTCGAGAGCTTCATGTTGTCGATGCACGATTTCAAGATGGGCAATCGTGAACACGAGATCATGCAGATGATGGCCGGTCGGCTATCTTATGAAGAGATTGCGGCGTTGGCCGCATATTTTGGAGGCATTGAATAAGTGCCAAAACCGGGAGGAGGAACCCAATGAAATATAACAGACGCGCCTTTTTGGGCACGGCAGTCGCGGCGGCCGGGACGCTTTCGGCGCCTTTGCTTGTTCGCGCTGATGGACACGGCAAGCCACGGGTTGTGGTCATCGGCGGTGGATCGGGCGGAGCGACAGCTGCGCGCTACATCGCCAAGGATTCGGCGGGTGAAATTGATGTCACGCTGATCGAGCCAACGCGCGCTTATTACACCTGCTATTTCTCGAACCTGTATCTGGGCGGCTACCGTGAGATGAGCAGCCTTGGCCATTCCTATGGCGGCCTCGCGGCGACTTACGGCATCAACGTGCTGCACGATTGGGCGATCGGTGTTGACCGTGATGCGAAGACGGTCACAACGGCGGGCGGCCATACGGTGCCCTATGACCGCCTGATCCTGAGCCCCGGCATCGACTTTGTCGATGGTGCCGTTGCAGGGTGGGACGCTTCGGCAGCCAATGCGATGCCGCACGCCTACAAGGCCGGATCGCAAACCGAACTCCTGCGCGCCCAAATCGACGCGATGCCGCAAGGCGGCGTTTATGCGATGGTCGCGCCGCCAAACCCGTATCGCTGCCCGCCGGGACCGTATGAGCGTGTTTCGATGGTCGCAAACCGCCTCAAGGAGGTGAACCCGACAGCCAAGATCCTGATCGCTGACCCGAAAGAAAAGTTCTCAAAGCAGGGTCTGTTCGAGGATGGCTGGAACACCCATTACGCCGGTATGATCGAGCGTGTGGGCCCGGATTTTGGCGGTGACATGGTTGAGGTTGACCCCGGTGCTATGACGCTGTCGATCGACGGTGAAGTCACGAATGTCGACGTGTGCAACGTGATCCCGGCGATGAAGGCCGGTCGCATTGCCGACATCGCTGGCGTGACCGAGGGCAACTGGGCGCCCGTCAACGCGTTCGATCTGAGCTCAAAGATGGATGAGAACATCCATGTTCTGGGCGATGCGTGCAGCCAGGGTGACATGCCGAAATCCGGCTTCTCGGCCAACAGCCAGGCGAAGGTCTGCGCCAATGCGGTGCGCGGTGCGCTGACCGGATCCCGCGTGTTCCCGGCGCGGTTTGCCAACACCTGCTGGTCACTGATCTCTGAGGACAATGGCGTCAAGGTCGGAGCGACCTACGAAGCCACCGAAGAGAAGATCGCGAAAGTTGACGGTTTCATCTCTGAAACCGGGGAAAGTGCCGAAGTGCGCGCTGCGACCTATCAGGAAAGCCTTGGCTGGTACGACGGCATCACGACGGACATGTTCGTCTAAGACGTCCTGAGCGGGGCCACACATTGGCCCCGCTTCTTATTATTTTCTTATCGAAAGGTTGTTTCATGAAAACGCTGCTGGCTGCGGCCTCTCTCACCGTGTCCGCCACATTGGCGCTGGCTGACGACTACACCGTCTATTCCTATGACGGCTCGTTCGATGACGCGACTTTTGTTGTCGAAAGTGCAATCATCGGAAAAGGGCTCGTGATTGATTATGTGGGCCATACCGGCCCGATGCTCAGCCGCACGGCCGCTGACGTGGGGAGCGATGTTGAGCTCTTTGCCAACGCTGACGTGTTCCTATTCTGCTCGGCCACCTTGTCGCGCGAAGTGATGGAGATCGATCCGATGAACGTCGCTTATTGTCCCTATGGCATCTTCGTGGCCGAGCGCGCCGATGACGTGCTGATTGGCTACCGGAATTTCCCAGAGGGTGAGATGCAGCGCATCCAGGCGCTTTTGGATGAGATCGTGAAAGACGCGATGGATGGGTGACGCGGGCTGTTGTGTCGCCTCGGTCCTGCGGGCCGACCTGCGAAGCGGTCATGTGAAACGCTGGTGCTGGCATTGACCCATGTCAAAGCATGTTGATCGAAACAGACCTATCCTTTGGAGGTGAACCGCACCGAAAAGGAGTTCGAGATGTCTGGTCGCTTAACTCACCTGCCTGCCATACTTATTGCGGCTGTTGTCGGGACGACGGCGTCAGCCGAACCTCTCCTGACGGATCCAGACGTCTATCTGGCGATGCTGGCATCGGGCAGCGAACCGACGGTGAACGAAGTGCTCCGGATCGTGCTCGACGATGTGCGGCTTGAGATGCATATTGCGAGGCTGCCTGCTGCACAGGCGGAGGATTGGATGGAGGTCTTGTTTCACCCAGCCTTCGTCACCACTCTTGTTGACGAAAGTGACGCCCGAAAGGAGAGCTGGGACGCATTGGCCAACCTCCTTGAAGCGGCCTATTTTGAGGACACACAGCAGATCGAATTCGGGCAAGCTGCGGGCTGACCGACTTGCGGCACACTCTGTTCGGCATGAAGGACGGCCATAATGACCGACGATTGGACCGCCCGTTTTCAAGGTACGGCAGCGTTGCCACCGCAGGTGCGGGCGCGCCTACGGAAGGCCGCTCGAACCCTGCGGATGAAGGCCGGGGCGCAGGTCTTTGGCCCGACAAACGTTCCGGATAGCCTGTTCTTCCTGTCCGAGGGGCGGATCCGTGTCTCTCAGACCTCTCACAACGGGCGCGAAATTGTGCTCTACCGCGTTGATGCGGGCGAAAGCTGTGTGCTCACAACCGCCTGCATGCTCGCTGAGGAGGCCTATAGCGCCGAGGGCACCGCCGAAACCGACATCACCGCCATCGTGCTGCCAAAGGCGGCCTTCGATCAGTTGGTGGCGGAGGAGGAGGCGTTTCGCAAATTTGTCTTCGCCGCCTATTCCCGGCGATTGATTGACCTGTTGCGTGTGGTCGATGACGTCGCCTTTGGACGACTGGACGTCCGGCTTGCAGAACGGCTGTTAGAGCTTGCCGGTACGGGCGATGAAATCCGCACAACCCATCAGCACCTCGCGACAGAACTTGGAACAGCGCGAGAAGTCATTTCCCGCGTTCTGCAGGATTTTCAGAAGCGCGAGATGATTGGTCAATCGCGGGGTCGGGTTGTTCTCTTGGACCGAGCGGCTTTGGCGAACCTTGCCAGCTCCGAATAATATTCGAAAAATTGCATGTTTGGTGACAATGTCACTGAAGCTGTCCGACGAAGGGCCCAGTTAAGGGTCAGACAACAACTCCGGAGCCTGCCATGACAGTCAATGTTGGAACCCTCGATCGCCTTGTTCGCGCCGCGCTGGGCCTTGTCCTTCTTTACCTTGCTTTCTTCAGCGGTCTGCCTGCCTTCGACGGCGCAGTCCTGAAATATGGCGCAGCGATTGTCGGTGTCGTGATGCTCGTTGTGTCGGCCACCCGGATGTGCCCGATCTATTCAATTTTTGGCCTCAAGACTTGCCGGAGCTGACCCATGGAGACAGCATTTACCCCTTTGACCTCCTTTGGCGGCGGGCTTGCGATCGGGCTGGGCGCAGTTCTGCTGATGCTGGGCCTTGGTCGTATTCTGGGGGCGACGGGCATTCTGTCCGGCCTTCTGTTTGTGGAAAACCGGGAAGAGGCGGCGTGGCGTATTGCCATGGTGCTCGGCATGGTGGCCGCACCGCCGGTGCTGTTCGCGGTGACCGGCACCATGCCTGCGGTCAATGTCACTGTGAGCCCCACCATGATCGCCATCGGCGGAGTGATTGTCGGTCTTGGGGCGAGCCTTGGATCTGGCTGCACGTCCGGCCACGGTGTTTGCGGCCTCTCGCGCCTCTCACTTCGTTCACTGGTCGCGGTACCGACCTTCATGGTGACGGGCGTGATAACCGTCTTCGTTATCCGTCATGCCCTAGGAGCGTAAGAGTATGAAACTGCCATATGCATTCCTGACCGGCCTGATCTTTGGCATCGGCATCGCATTGTCCGGCATGATGGATCCGGCCAAAGTTCTAAATTTCTTCGATATCGCTGGACGCTGGGACCCGAGTCTTGCCTTCGTAATGGGCGGCGCGCTGGTCGTCACTTTTCTGGGATACCGTCTGGTCTGGCGACGCAGTGCGCCGCTATTCGAAGCACGATTTCAGGTTCCAACCGCTCGGGTGATTGACGGCAACCTTATCGGCGGCTCCGCCCTGTTTGGGATCGGTTGGGGTATCGCTGGGTTCTGCCCCGGTGCGGCAATCCCGGCCCTTGGGACGGGCCGCTGGGAGGTCGCTCTCTTTCTGGCCGCAGTTGGTATTGGCTTTGTTCTGCGTCGATTGATCGCTCCGATCCCCCAGCCCGCAACTTCATAAACTCGAAGGGAAACCACCATGTCAGAATATCCGATCAACACGGCTCTGAAGCCAGACGTGCAGGCTTTCTTCGATGAGGCGACCAACACGATCAGCTACATCGTGAAAGATCCGGCCTCAAACGCCTGCGCCATCATCGATAGCGTGATGGACATCGATTACGCCGCCGGGCGCATCACTTTCGACCATGCCGACGAATTGATCCGCCAAATCGAGGCCCAGGGACTTGAGCTGGAATGGATCATCGAGACCCATGTCCACGCCGACCACTTATCAGCGGCGCCCTATCTTCAGGGACGCCTTGGCGGCAAGATCGGTGTCGGCGCCAAGATCACCGTGGTGCAAGACACGTTTGGCAAGGTCTTCAACGAAGGCACCGAATTCCAGCGCGACGGCTCTCAATTCGATGCGCTTTTTGAAGATGGCGACACATACATGATCGGCACCATGCAGGCCTTTGCCATGTACACGCCCGGTCACACGCCTGCCTGCATGGTGCATGTGATGGGCGACGCAGCCTTTGTGGGGGATACACTCTTCATGCCAGACGGCGGATCGGCCCGCTGCGACTTCCCCGGCGGGTCCGCGGAAGAGCTTTATGACAGCATTCAAAAGGTCCTCGCCTTGCCGGACGAAACCCGTCTCTTCATGTGTCACGATTACGGACCGGGCGGGCGCGCGATTGCATGGGAGACGACGGTGGCTGAGCAAAAGCAGGCAAACATTCACGTCGGCCAAGGCAAGACGAAAGAAGACTTCGTCAAATTCCGCACCGAACGCGACGCCCAACTTGCCATGCCGAAACTGATCATTCCCTCCCTGCAGGTCAATATGCGCGCGGGCGAGGTGCCGACAGATGAGGACGGCAACCCGATGCTCAAAGTGCCCGTGAACGGGTTGTAATCCGTGCCATCCAGAGGAACACCAATGGAAATTCAAACGCTCTCGGGCACGTTTTCGGTCAGCCCACAGATTCAGCCCTGCGACATGACGGCAATCTACGATGCCGGCTTTCGCGGGATCATCTGCAATCGTCCGGACGGAGAGGCGGTAGATCAGCCAGCTTTTGAGGAGATCGAAAGGGTCGCGAAACACCTGGGGATCAAAGCACGTTATGTGCCAATCGTCCCCGGAATGCAGCGCGACGAGGATCTTGAGGATTTCGTCGCTGCGCTTGACGCTCTTCCCCGTCCTGTCCTCGCTTATTGTCGTAGTGGCGCGCGCTCCACGATGATGTGGTCATTGTCTCAAGGCCAAAACAATCAGGCGGCGACTGCCTTTGCGGGCGCGGCGGCTGAGCCCCGCTCATCGTAACTGAATATCGCGCCAGCTTCCTTCTCCCTGGCGCGAAGTCCGGGTGTTCGGGGGTGGTTTGCCCACCTCCGAGCATCCCTCTCTCTCTGTCGGAAATTCAATGACACCAACTCTGCACCGCTATGTGCCGCTCCTTCAATGGAGCGAGGATTATAACAAACAGACCTTTGCCAGTGACGGTATGGCAGGGCTGATCGTGGCGATCATGCTTGTGCCGCAGGGGATGGCCTATGCACTGCTGGCCGGGCTGCCAGCGGAAGTTGGTCTCTATGCCTCTATCGTGCCGCTGATCTTCTATGGACTGCTGGGCTCCAGCCGGGCCCTCGCGGTCGGGCCGGTCGCCATTGTGTCGCTGATGGTCGCGAGCACGCTGGGACAAATCACCGAACAGGGAAGTGCGGGATATTTGGCCGGCGCAATGATGTTGGCCTTTCTGAGCGGGGCGATCCTGCTGGGCATGGGGCTCGCACGGGTGGGCTTTCTGGTGAATTTTCTGAGCCACCCTGTCATCTCAGGCTTTTCGAGTGCGGCGGCGCTGATCATTGGGTTTTCTCAGCTCAAGCACCTGCTGGGTTTCGACATCCCCCGGTCGCATCACATCCATGAAACCATCGGCCATGCCATCGCTCATATCAATGACATCAATCCGGCGACCTTCGCGTTGGCCTTTGGGTCACTTGCGATCCTGCTGGTCTTCAGATCCCGCATCGGACCGTTTCTAAAGGCGCGTCGCGTCAACGCGAGCCTCGCGGATGCAATCGCGAAATCCGGCCCCCTCGTCGCTGTGGCGGTCAGCACAATCCTTGTCTGGCTGTTCGCGCTGAATGACACGATGGATGTGAAAATCGTGGCAGACGTTCCGTCTGGTCTGCCACCCCTTGCTGTGCCGACATTTGACCTTGATCTTATCCAGCAATTACTGCCCGCGGCAGCCCTGATTTCTTTGGTTGGATTCCTCGAAAGCGTCTCGGTTGCAAAATCGCTGGCGAGCAAACGTCGCCAGAAGATCGACCCCGATCAGGAACTGATTGCCCTTGGCGCTGCCAATCTCGGAGCCGCATTTACATCGGGCTACCCCGTCACCGGCGGCTTCAGCCGGAGCCTTGTGAACTTCACCTCTGGCGCGGTCACGCCGTTCGCCTCGATCATCACAGCCATTCTGGTTGGTATCACAGTGCTGTTCTTGACACCGCTGCTCTACTTTCTGCCCAAGGCGACACTCGCCGCGATTATTGTCGTCGCCGTGGCAAACCTCGTCGATCTGAAAACACTGCGCCACACGTTTCACTTCGACCGAGGCGATTCAATCTCGTTGATCGCGACCTTCCTGGCCGTCCTCTCCTTGGGGATCGAACTTGGCATCGTGGCCGGGGCAGGGCTGTCGATCGCGCTCTATCTCTGGCGCACGAGCCGCCCGCATATGGCGATCGTCGGACGGGTCGGTGAGACTGAGCATTTTCGCAATGTTCTCCGCCATCAGGTCACGACAGACCCTCGCATCCTCGCCATTCGTGTCGACGAAAGCCTTTACTTCGCGAACACTGCCTACCTCGAAGACGCGATCCTCGCCCATGTGGCTGAAAACAAAGAGGTGCGCCACCTCGTCCTGATCATGAGTGCGGTAAACTTCATAGACGCCAGCGCGCTTGAGACCCTTGAGATGTTGACCGAACGTTTGGCCGACGCGGGTGTTACGACGCATATGTCCGACATCAAAGGCCCAGTCTCAGACAAGCTGGCTCTCGTCGGGTTCTTCGAAAAACTGGGCGATGGTCAGACCTTCCTCAGCACGCATGAGGCGTTCGTGGCTTTAGGCACTCAGAACTAGCAAGCCTACTCACAAGATGCGCATTTTCAACACAGCACCCCCGACGTTTTGAGCGACTTTGGCCTGCAGGTCGGCCTGCGCGTTCCGTGTCCGTCCCAACCTGGTCGCCACGACTCCGGTCGCAGGTCCAGCCGCTGGACCCAAAGCTATATCTCGACTAACGATTGTGCCATATTTCTAATTGGCGCGGCACATTTGGGTCTTTTACGGGCGCTGCTTTTTCGGGGGATTGCCATGAAACGACACGTTGCTGGCAAAGGGTAAGATGAGTGACTTATCTGAAGTTGGGCTAAGCCTGCGTCGCGCCGCGATCCTGTTTGCGGATGTCGCAAGCTACAGTTTGATGATGGCCCGCGACGAGTTGAACACAACGATCATGGTGCGCAATCGGATCGCGCTGTTTCACGAGTTGATCGACGCCTATGACGGTGAAGTAGTTGTCGTCTCAGGCGATGGTCTGTTCCTCATCTTCGATGACACCGAAAAGTGCGTGTCCTTTGCCGTCGAAATCCAGGAAAGGCTTCGTACGCTCAATGAAGGTGTCAAGAAAGACAGCCAGATCTGGTTCCGTATCGGGATCAATCACGGTGACATTCTGGTTGGCGAGAGCGAGATCAGTGGCGACAGCGTGAACGTTGCATCGCGCATCGAGGGATTTGCGCGACCCGGCCAGATCTGTATTTCCGGCGCGGTCTATGAGCAGGTCAAATCGACCTTGAGTTTGGGGTACGAATTTCTGGGAGCGCATGAATTCAAGAACGTTGAAAAGACAATCAACGTTTTCCAAGTGCACCAGGACCCGACAAGTGCGGCAATGACTACCGGTCTGCGTCACGACCGACTGGCAAGTCAGCACCAGATTATTCGCGATCAATCCATTGTTGTTCTCCCCTTCCGATTTCAGGGCGATGATCCAACAGAAAGCTGGTTTGCCGACGGGCTGGCCGAAGATATCACGACCAATCTTTCGCGGTTTCGAGAGTTTTTCGTCATCGCGCGCGGCTCGGCCGGAGTGTATCGGGACAAGGCCATGTCGCCTGTCAGCATTGGCCGAGAGCTTGGCGTGCGATACGTCTTGGGCGGCTCGGTCCGCAAGGCTGGGTCCCGTATCCGGGTCACGTTGCAGTTGATCGATGCGCTGCAGGACAAGACGGTTTGGGGTGAGCAATACAACCGCAACGTCGACGATATGTTCGACCTTCAAGACGAGATTACAAAGGTCATCGTTGTTGCCACCGCCGCTAAGATTCAAGCCTCCGAAGGAGAGCGGCTCTGGCAAGTGCCGCCGAATAACCTCGCGGCGTATGGTTTCGTCCTCAAGGGGAGCAATCACGTCGTTCGATACACCGAAGCGGACATTCATCAGGCGCTCGGATATTTCAATGCAGCCTTAAGTGCAGATTCTCGCTACGCCCGCGCGGTGTCGTCAAAATCGCGGGTGCTCAATTTGCAGTGGCAGTACAACTGGACAGAAGATCCGGAACTGGCCCTGAGCACCTCATTTGATCTGGCGCGGCAAGCCGTCGAATTGGATGGATCGGATGCCCGTGGCTACGGCGAATTGGGCTTTGGACATCTTTATCGAAAAGAAAACGACGCGGCGATCGCGGCCTATGAAAGGGCGATGCAGCTTAATCCCAATGACGCCGACCTCATGTCGGATATGGCGGACGCACTGGCCCATTCCGGTCGCTCAGAAGAGGCAATTTCCCTGCTGAAAGACGCGATGACGCTGAACCCGTTTTACCCTGACCAATACATCTGGAACCTCGGCGGTGCCTACTTCAATTTGAAGCGCTACGAAGAAGCGATCGAGACGATCAAACAGATGCAAAACCCAGCCGAGGGGCGTCGCTTGCTCGCCGCGAGCTACGCGTATCTGGATCGGATGTCTGAGGCCCAGCTTGAGGTCGACCGGATCATGGCAGCCAACAAAGGCTTCAACGTGGCCCATTGGGGGTCTGTCCAGCCCGACAAGTTCGAAGAAGACACCCAACATTACGTTGAGGGGCTGCTCCGGGCGGGGTTGCCGGCAACTGGTTAAGGTCGCGGTCCGCTACGGCAGCGGCCGAGGTGTCTCAACCGCAACGCCGTTCTCCGTCCCTACGATGGTCTCCGCACCAGAGACCAGATCCCGTCGATAAGCGAGATCATACTGAACAGGGTTTGCGGCACTGATCCGCAAGATCGCCGTGTTCCCGACGTCATATTCGAGGCTGCCCGTAAAGATATTTTGAGACCACAAACCACAATCCGTGAGCGTCACGTCCACCGTTCCCGCCGCCTGCGTGAGGATCATCTCTCCCCCGTAATTACAGCCGATCTGGCGTGTACCATCTCCGGAATAGCTGTTGAACTCTGGGTAGCTGAGAATTGCGTCCACAGCTGAGCGCAGCATCAAATATGGGGTCGCGTCTTCGGGCAGCGGCACATAATCCCCTATCAAATTTCGGGAGCACAGGGCCTCTTGCACTGTCGGAGGCTGCCCCCTCAGTAACAGCTGTGCAACCGCCACATCCGGGCAAGGCAGACCTTCACCAAAAATGACGTGTGGCCCGTTTTCCTGCGTGACAAGATACCCGTTCTGCACTTGGTCAAAAACCGCATACGCCATAGACGCGGTCGTGATCGGATCTGTGTCAGCCGTCAGGATGAAGGTGGGATATGAGCCGCCTACAAAAGCAGGCCGCGTCGGGGCCGTACCGTGCACCGGCCATTCTGCACAGACAACTCGATCGGCATAATAAACGATATCGAGCCGCGGGGCCGTCGTTTTGAACGCCTGTGCTTCGTTCAGGATGTGGCGCACGTTCTGATCCGAGTTCGGACCGCCTTCTACAAAATCTGAGCACAGGATGGCAAAATATGCCGCGGGCAATTGGGTCTGATCGGCGACACTTTGCAGGGTCAGGGAGTCTATAAACAGGCCGTCATAGGCCAGCCGTAGCATTGGCAGCAAGTCGCCCTCGTTCGCGAGCGCAAGGGCGCGCAAGAACGTCGCCCGCGCAGTTGGTGTGTAGAGCGCATAATACGCGTTGAGCGCCAACATGCGCGCCGTCAGTGGTCGCGTGACCGTTTGGCCATTGGGCAGGGGAAACTGTAGCAATTCCGGGCCCTGTGCGAGCTGCGCCTCAAGCGCGGCATAAGCCGCCTGCGCCGGGACCTGCATGTTCGCGTCGCATTCCGCGATTTCTGCGCAGCCCTCAAAGACACGATCGAGGATCTTTTCTGCGGCCGCTGTATAATTGGCATAGTACGCCTCGAACGTCATATCCAGCCGGACAACGCCTGCGATCACCAAGCCTTTCAGCGCGGACCCAAAAACTGTCGCGTATTGCTGGGCAAACTGGGTTCCGTAGCTTTCACCATAAAGCCACACTTGCGCGATCCCCGCGATATTACGGAACACTTCAAGGTCGCGGATGGCCTGATCTGTCGACAAATACGGAAGCACGCCCGGGTCAATCAATTCAGCCTGACATCCGGCGACATATGCCCGAACCGTCGTTATGACTTGGGCCGGATTGTCGATGGGCAGATCGGACAGATCAAAGACGCTCTGGGCTTGCGGGCACAGGATAATATGATTGCCGCCTGTTCCCCTCTGTTCCCAAAACACAATGTTCAGGTTCTCGGTCAATGCGGGGTCGAGATCAGCAAGGTAGCCGTCAGACAATGCTATGCCGGATGAGCCGGGCCCACCTGTCGCATAAAACAACACATCTTGTCCGCCCCCCGTTGCCAGATGAACGCCAAACCTGATGTCAATTGTTTGTCCGTTGGACGGCGCTGCGTGATCAAGCGGCATTTGCAACGTCAGACACAGCAGTGGCGCATCCGGGCACGGCTGCGCGCCCAACGCCGTCAACCTGGCCTCCAGCGTTCCCTGAGCGGTCGCCATTTGCGCAAAGACCACCAAGACAAATACGGAAAAAAGCCGGGCCAGCATGCATCAAACTCCCTTAATTCAATACCACGCTACAATAGCCTGTTCCCCCGTCAAAGGGCGCGGGCAGTTCCGGCTTCTATCGGACGGCTCTGCGCAAGTTTATTCGCAATGTCCTGAGCGATCAGAGCTTCCAGCGCCAATTCAAGCTTCGCGCTGTATCGCATGGCCCGCCGCAGATCGGAGTGCTTCCAGCACAACAGCTCCACCCCTTTATCCGCAATAACCGTCGCCGACGCGGGACTTGATGTCATCCACGCAATCTCGCCAATAAAGCCGGGTCTGGTCACCGTCACGTCTGGTTGACCTTCGCGTTTCAGAAGGACTTGACCCCGAACAATATACCACAAGTGCTCGGGCTTTTTGTGCTGCTCAACCAAAGTGGTTGGTGCGTCGGTCACGCGCGTTTCGGCGGATCTGATCAAGCGCCGAAAAAGACCGGGTTCGATGTTTCCTATGTTGGAATAGATATGCCGGGCGGAGCTTGGAACGGCGATGTCCATTCGGCTCCAACATAACATAATCAGGCCTTGCAGACTGGATGCCGCAATCAATGTGGATCCAATTATCGCATCCCAGAGGGGGGTTGGTCCGGCGAACCAGTAGTAGACAATGTAGTTCATGCTCCCGATAACCACGAGCAGCCGGGTATAGATTTGGTCTCTGAAAAGAAAGCCGAGAACATAGGCGCCAACTGCCGCAATGATAAGAAGCGACTTGCTGTCAATGGCTTCGAACATGTCTCTCTCTTCTTCGGCCTTCTGCTGCCGTGATCGTTCCATAACAGCTTGAGACAAAAGGGGCGAAAAGCGGTGGTCCGTCAATCAATTTAGTCGAATTCCGACATTTTTTGTGGGATCGAACACCCCGCGATCTAACGCCGTCTTAGACGCCGAGCTCTTTGAGCAATTTGGTCGTCCGCGCGAGCCGTCGTGCCAGCACTTGGGCCATCAGCCGATGAAACTTAGCGGCTTTGTCGGGATGATCTGCTTCAAGCGATCCCAATCGATCTGCCTTGATGCAGACCAGTTCGGTGGTGGCTTCGGCAGATATTTCGGCCGTGCGCATGACACCGGCGTAGTTCGCAATCTCTCCCACCACGGATCCGGGCCGGACATACGCGATGACGGTCTCTTTCCCGTCGGTTGTTCGAGTTGAGATTTTCAATCTTCCAGACTTCACGAGGTAGATGTCCTTGGTTTCCGCGAACTCGGAAACGAGGACATCACCCCCGTCCAACGTGACGTCTTCTGCAAGCCCGTCCAATTCGCGTCCGGACAACAACAGCATCAGCTCGGCAAAGATCTGCGTTCCGTTGGCGTCGTGGTCATCCCCTTCTGCAATCAGGATGTCTTCGACTCGCCTAATCGCATCATCAAGGTGAGGTGCGATCTGGCCAAACCTGCCCTCATCTTCAAGCTGTCTTGAGACGCCAGCGTCAAGCCCTGTCAGAATTGTCGTGATGCCGCGCTTTGCGCGATCTCTTGCGATGCGTTCCAGGACCTGCCGAGTCGACAGATCGATGCCGGTGACAAAGCGAAAATCAAGGATCAGCCATCGCATCTCAGGTGATGCCGCACCAATTTGCTGTATTCGGTCTCTGAGCCTGCTGGATGTGCCGAAGAACAGGAAGCCGGAGAGCTCAAGGATCGTGGCGGTCTGTCCATGGGCGGCAAGCAGATCAGCTTCTCCGTCCGGCCGTTCCACCCGTGAGCGACGCGTTGAAAGATCGCTTTGGAACCGGATGATGTCCAGTCGCGCGTAAGCGATGACAAACAGCGCGCAGGCCAGCACCAACCCAACTGCGATCGCGGTCAGGAACCCAAAAACGAGAGCAATCATGGGGATCAGGACCACGACGCCATAATCCGACCAAACGAATTTGTGCCGTTCTTCCCAAAGCCAGGTGAAGAGGAGGTCTATGCCGATGAAACCGACAACAGCCGCAAAAAACCCAACCGGAAGGGCTGTCAGGAGGCCTCCCCCCGCAAACAACAAGAACAAACACCCAGCGCCGGAGCTGAGCCCGGCAATTGCGCCGACAAGCCCGAGGCGATTGGCAAGAATGGTATCACCAACGACATGAAAGCCAGAGATCCCGCCCCCCAGACCACTGACAATATTGGCGATGCCGGTTCCCTTCATCTCTTTGTCGAGGTCAAAGTCTTGATCCAGTTGCAGTTCCAGTCCGGTCGCATTCAGAGTTGCGCCCACCAATGTTGCCGCCGACACGCTTAGGACAAGGGGGGCTTGCGAGAATATGACGCCCCAATCGGCAGAAGCTGGCAGGGTTGGGTCCAGGAAACGCCCGAACCCACCCTCGTTAAACGGACCGAGCAGCAGTCCCTCCGCACGCAAATCTGACATCGAGAACCCGATCAGCCCGTAGACACCATAAAGGCCCGCCAAGACCGAAAGGAGGGCAAGCGGGATGACAAAATATCCGTGAATGAGGCGTGTGCTGGCGATGATGCAAAGCGCGGCCGCGATCGCAATGCCCCACCGCAAAACCGCGTCCGGCGAAAGGTATGCGCCCCAAGTCGGGATCGCATGGCCAGCCAACGCAATGTCGACGCTTGCCACCAATAGAAGAAGCCCGGTCGTTGCAAGAAATCCTGCCAGAACCGGGTAGGGAAACAGTCGGGCGATGTATGTCAGGCGAAACTGCCCCACGAGCAGCCCGGTCAGGCCTGAGGCAATCGTGCACAGGGCGATGAGGCACGCAATCGTCGCAAAGGTTGTGTCCGTTGCCGTTGTCTCTGCAACAAAAATGCCTGCAACTGATGTCGAAATCAGGATTGCAGGCAAGTCTTGCGGCCCGAGGATCGACCCTCGGTAGGACAGCGTAAAGGCACCGACCGCACTGACGAGCGTCGCGCCCAGAAGTGTCAGCGCGATCCCCTGTTCAAGAAACTGCGCCAGATCGCCGGTATAGATGATGGCCGCGAATGAAATCGCAAAAGCGGCCGAAACCAATGCGGTAAAGAACGAACCGAGGGCATTGCGCAGGAAGATTTTCATTCGTTCGGTATCGCCCAAAATGCGCGTTAAAGCGTCGGAACTAAACGACTTATTCGCGCAAGTGCCAGCGACGACGTTAGGTGAACGAATGCAGCCATGTCAAACCCGTCTAGTAATGCAATGACGTGCCTTGGTCGTCCTATCATTGAACGACCCCCTGAACTCAACACACAGATGAAACCCCAGATTCCCTGCCTGTCGTGCATGCGGAAGTCAGGATTCCATCAGGCTGGGGCTGTCAGGCCCCTGCGGTATGCTTCGCTTCGACATCGCGCTTGAAGAAAAGCGCCAAGCCCACCGCAATTAACCAGGCAATCGCGCCAAGGCCGAAAACAGCGCCCGCGACTTCGCCCAGCGGTGGGAAAATCGTCAGAAACCCGCCTATTCCAGTGAGCAGCCCAAGCCCGATGACGATCTTGCCAAAAGCCTGATACATGAGGCCAGCGACACTGACGCATAGGATCCAGACACCTCCGGCAATCTCATTGCCACCGCCCAGGCCAAGTTCAACGGCGTGCAGCGCTTCCCAGGTCAAAACAGCGGTTTCGAAGTCGTTCGGTGCCAGTGCGGCCATCGTTTCAGTGGTGACGTTGCCGATCATGCCAGCACCCAGAACCAGCGTGGTCCAGATCAGTCCAAACGCCAGCGTCATCGTCCCCCAGTCGGGCGACTTGTCCTTTATGCGGCGCGACAGTGCGACGACCAGCACAGCCAGCGCGAGTGAGTTGAGCACATAGATCACCGTGTTCCACGTGATCATGAGCGCTTGGTTCTCGACGGTAAAGCGGACCACTCCGGCGGCGTCGATGTCGTTGGTGCCAAAGCCAGATTCCGCAAAAACCGTCACAAGCATGGTGAAGCCGAAAATATAGGTTGCGGCACAGATCAAGGCGGCAAGCCCCCCAATTCGTTGTAATGTCATAATTTTTCCCTTTCGATTTTGAGTTTATGAATGGACGTCGCCGAGGGTTCGACGAAGCCGCCTTCAAGTTGATCTTTAGAATTCCGTGCGCCGTGGAATTGCTCGGCTGGGGTGAGGTCCAGGGCACAAAGGACCTGTTCATGGTCGAGAGCCTTCAGGGTGCGCGCATAGATGAACCGCTCAACCCCGGCCTGTTCGGCCTCCCGCAGTAAATTGTAATGGGATTGGTAATCCATTTCCCCATCGTCTCGCACATCAGGTTGGTGCTTGATGCCGATGCAGGACACGACCAGATCGACGCCAGCCATGACCCCATCAAGAGACGCGGGATCGTCAAATCGTGCCGTGATCAGTTGGTCTGCTGCGATCGATGTGGCGTCTTCCACCTCATGATTGAGAGCGATGACATACCACCCGCGCAGCTGATATTCAGCGCACAGTTCGCGACCAAGATGGAAGGTTGCTCCAACGATAAGCACACGTTTCATGGCAAAGGCCTCTCTTGCTGGCCTGCCCTCAGAATTGCTGAGGGGCGGATCGACCCCGGATGACCGAAGGATTGATCGTTGCAACCACCCTCCGACAACCGGATGTCTCGCGGCGGGTATTCGGGCAATTCAGGGTTTGAAGACGTCAGATGAAATGCGTCGGAGATCAGAACACGGAGTCCCAAGAACCGCCGTGCTCGTATCCGGAGAATATCGATCATCACACCATCCTCAGCCGATGACTTGATGGCGCAGAGTGTTCTGTAGGCTTTCATGATCTGAACTTTCGCGTTTCAAGGTCGAGAAAGCAGATAGCCAGCCTTGCGCAATCACGGCATGACTGCTGGCATCAACGAATTGACAGTTCGTAACAAAGTGGGTCAGGCAGCCCGGCTGAGGTAGGCTGTGGGGCTCTGACCCGTCCATCGCTTGAAGGCCCGCACAAAGGATGACGCTTCTGAAAAGCCAACAAGATAGGCCGTCTCGTTCACGGTGACCTTTTGCCCCTGCAGATATTCAATGGCCATGCGTTTGCGTAAATCATCGTGGATTTCGGCAAACGTGATGCCTTCGTCTTTCAAGCGCCGGTAAAGTGTTTGACGGCTCATCGCGATGTCCTGCGCCACCTTGTCCATCGAGATCGACCCTTCATGCATCTTGGGCAGGATTTGAGCTTCGATCTGCGACCGGATCGACGTGTCGGCTTGCAGTTTGGCAAGAAGATCATCGGCATGACGTACAAAGATGCCAAAGGCATAGGCATTGCCCGGCTCATATTCGGTTTCTGGCGTGTCCCAGACCGGATCAAGTTGAAGGGCATTGCGGCCAGCATTGAATTCGACCGGAATTCGGAAAAGCTCCGGATAATGGTCCACATGGGGTGGCGGCGGATAGGTGACTTCGAGCCCGATTTCAAATGTCGCATCGGGAAAGGACCTGCGAAATTCACTGATGAACCGCGCGAATGATGTCTCGGTCCCGAGATATTGCTCATCCGGCAAGATCAGATGATCGACAATCCACAGCCCCTCATCGGTCTTGAGAAGCTCAAACCGGTCAGCACCTGCGGGAAGGCTAATGTCGAACATCAGGTGCACGTATCGATTCAATTGCTCGATCGAATGGCGCAGGGATTCCGATGTATGAACGATCTGCCCAACCACCGATAACATCTCAAGTTCGGTTTCTAGCGAATGTCGCAAGAGCATCGCCGTATCGCCCGTTTGCTGCATCGCTGAAGCGATCAGCGCATGATACGCGGGGAGCGGTATGCGATTGTCCTGATCCGACAAGTCGTCTTCTGTCAGGCCACTGGCGCTCAGCATCAGCTCTCTGTCCGCGCCTTGCGCACAGGCATAACTTGCAAAACTTGCCGCAAATCCGGCTGCCATAGTCTCTTGGGTCACATCGGTCACTCCAGTCGCATGGTCTAGCCAAAGACTACGTTCAAACGTTGGTTTTGATCAATTAGAGGGCTTCAGCTGGCCCAATCGTTGGATTGCGTCATCTACAGGCGTCACCCGAAAGGGCCGGGTGGCGGATGGGCCAATCAAAAATTGCAAGCTCCGTATCAGCGCAGGTCGCAAGAGCGATCGGATCATGATCGAACAGTGCGAAGGGGGTAGGACGCCTCTTGATCCCACCCCCTGTGAAGTCCTTCATGTACGCGGCGCCCGGCACCGGTTTGCTTGCGTTCAATAGACACCGCTAAACGACAACAACATTGCCGCGTTTACGGCCCGTTTCGACATATCGATGCGCTTCGACAAGGTCGGCCAAGGGATAGGTCCGATCCATGACCGGTGCGAACCGGTTCTTCGCCATCAATGCCAAGACTTCGGTCAATTCCTGACGATGCACAGCGGGTTTTGACATTCCGGCCGCCGCAAACTTGGCCGTCTTGCCCCCGAACCAGCCTGTCAGGATCATGTCGCGAAGCAACCTTACCCCAAGAACGGGACAGACATACCGCCCGCCCGTCTTTAAGGCGCGCTTCCCGGCACCGAACGACGCAATGCCGAGCGTATCGAAGATGACGTCGTAGAAGGCGCTGCGCTTCAGCGGATCTTCGACTTTGTAATCAACGACATGATCCGCCCCAAGTGCCTTCAGCAGCTCCGCGTTTCGGGCACTGGCACTGGCCGTGACCGTGGCACCCAAAGCTTTGGCGAATTGCACCGCGGCCGTCCCGAGGCTGCCCGACCCGCCAAGGATCAGGACATCTTCACCAGGTTGGACCTCGGCGATGCGCGTGAGGAAATGCCAGGAGGTCATGGCACCGTCAAATAGGGTGGCAGCCTCCTCATAGGTGACGAAATCGGGCTTCTTCAACAAACTGCCGGCCTGATCTAAGCAGATATGGGAGGCATTCGCCCCAAACTGCAGTCCAGCTTCGCCAAAGACCGCGTCCCCGACCCTAAAGTCCGTCACGTCATCACCAACGGCGACAACATCGCCGGAAAGACACGTGCCCGACAAACCGGCGCGCGGGCGCGTAAGCCCTAGAAAAAGGCGCGCGAACTTCGGCTGTCCTGCGCGCATCAGCCCATCTGCCCGAGACACGGCCGACGCGCGGATGCGGATTAAGACCTGACTGGCCGTGGGGGTTGGCACAGGGCGCGAGACGGGTGTGAGGACGTCAGGGCCGCCATAGCGAGTGACATCCCAAGCATTGAATGTGGTTTCCATAATGATCTCCATTTTCCAAGTGAGAATGGAAATATCGGATTTATTTCGATCCAATAATTGCCTAATATGATCCGCATTGGATCAAAAGTGTTACACTTACCCATGGACTGGAAATCCCTCCCTGCCTTTCTCGCTGTCGCACGGTCTGGGTCACTGCGCGCCGGGGCCGAGCAATTGGACGGAACCCATGCAACTGTCCGACGCCAAATCGAAGGGCTCGAAGCCCAATTGGGCACGACACTCTTTCGTCGCAATGCTGGTGGTTTGACGCTGACCGCCGCTGGGCGGCGTTTGTTGCCCCAGGCTTTGGAAGCAGAAGCTGCGTTGGTGAAGGGATTCAGCGCCGTCAAAGGTCTCGACCGCGAAGCGGCAGGGCGCATCCGCCTTTCGGTCGACCCGCTGACGGCGCACTACTTGTTGGCCCCGGTTCTGGCCCAGTTCGCAGAGCTGTACCCCGACATCGAGATTGAACTGAAACTGTCCTACTTCATCGACTCAATTACCAAGGATGAAACCGATATCTCGATCCGTCATGTCGTCGACGTCGAAGAAGATGCCGTCGGACGGAAACTGTTTCCGTTGTCCATCGGGGTCTTTGCCTCTCGTGCGTATATCGATACCGCAGTGCCCAAGGCGGGACCCAAGGGGGCTGGGCTCACATGGATCGGGTATGGTGATGTCCCTGAGATGCACGCAATGATCAAGGCGAGCCCTTTCTCAAATGCGCAGATCCGCCACATCGTGGCCGACCCTCAAATGCACCTGCATCTGGCCCGCGCGGGCGCGGGCATGACATTTATCGCCAATTGGGTTCAGTCCGTGTTCCCGGACCTTCAACGTGTCCCCGGCACGAAGATCGACCAAAGACGCTCCACCTGGGTTTTGCTGCACGGTGATCTTCGTCGGGTCAAACGGGCCCGATTGCTCGTCGATTACTTAAGCGCCGCACTGCTCGAACGCCGCGTAGATTTCATCGGAAAGTAGCGATGCCATTCGGTCCCGATATCTTACTGCGGTTGAAGGAAATTCTGCGGACTTTCAGCCTGGTGGACTGACGTTGCCGCCGAATTCGAACTGACGCGGGCGACTGATCGGAAATTGGCTGGGCCATGATCGGCGTGCCACAGGGCAGCGTCGTCCGCCACGCGGACGATTTACGGTCTGTCGGACGCCGCTTCTTTGGGTCATGCGCGACTCGCTTCATGCCGCACCGCGAAAACTGCTTGTCAGGACAACTTGCGGCGCTCTGCCCACTCGGGTTGATCGTGGGATTGAGACACACAAGGCAGTTCCAAATTTGATGGAGCGGATTTCAGTGGGTAAATGGCACATCTAAGAATTTCGGATTTGAATTCAGTATTTTAGTAAGGATTTCTAATGGGCCGAATCCCCACCCACACATTGTGGCCCGCCCCCCGAACAATCTGCCAGCGACCTGACTGCGCCCAATCCCAATCGGCATTGTGGTTTGTTATAATATACTGTAACTGCCACCGCAGAGCTGAAAGGTAGACGCATGGGAAAACGTGGTGATCTCGTACAGGCTGAGGTTTTGAAGGCGCTGAAGGCGTCTGAAACGCCTTTGTCGGCCTATGATGTGCTCAGCGAATTGCGGGCGTTCAATCCCAAGGCCGCGCCTCCCACGGTGTACCGTGCGCTCAACGCGCTGATTGAACAGGGCCTGGTGCATCGGCTCGAGTCGTTGAATGCCTACATGCCGTGCCAATGCGACAGCCACGCAGAGGAAGCGATCCTGTCGATCTGCGATGATTGCGGCACTGTGGAAGAGACCGTTGACCCGGAAGTCACCGAAGCAATGTCTCGCATCACGGGCAAATCAGGCTTCGCGCCGCAGCGCCATGTCATCGAAGTCCACGGCACCTGTGCCGATTGTGGACCGGAGCCGTCGTCCTGATGCAACGCAACACCAACGCTTTCGCGCTCCTGCTGCTAGGGGCTGCCCCCCGCCTCGCGGCCGCGGCTCTGATCATTGTTGCGATCTGGGCGGGGTTCTTTTGGGCCACGGCTCCGGTGGGGGGCTGAACATGGCCGCAATCGCGTTCAATAATCTGACACTGGGATATGATCGTCATCCGGCGATCCACCACCTTGAGACACAGATCGACGATGGCAGCCTGACGGCGGTTGTCGGCCCAAACGGTGCTGGCAAATCGACGCTGTTGAAAGGCGTGACCGGTGCCCTGTCCCCCATTGAGGGGCGCGTGGCCCTCGGCAACCTGTCCGCTGACGACATCGCCTACCTGCCACAGCAATCCGACATCGACCGCACGTTCCCGATTTCCGTGCGGGAGCTTGTGTCGCTCGGCCTCTGGCATGAGGTTGGCATCCTTGGCGCGCTGCGCAAATCCCATCGCACCCGTGTGGCCGATGCGATTGAGGCTGTTGGCCTGACCGGGCGGGAACGGCGTCCGATCGGGTCCTTGTCAGGCGGGCAATTGCAGCGCGCCCTGTTTGCACGGCTGTTGCTGCAGGACGCTCAATTGATCCTGCTGGATGAGCCGTTCTCTGCCATCGATGCGGCGACCATGCGCGACCTGATCGGCGTGGTGCAGACCTGGCACAGCGAAGGCCGCACCGTCGTGGCGGTCTTGCATGATCATGAAACCGTGCGCAGCCATTTCCCGCGGACCCTGATGCTGGCTCGCGAACTTGTGGCCCACGGCCCGACGGGTGACGTGCTGACCGCGCGCAACCATGAACGCGCGCATCAGCTTTGCGCCGCCCGCCCGGACCACCCGGATTTCTGCAGCAAGAGCGCGGCATGATCTGGGACGCCATTTTTGCGCCCTTTGCCGAGTTTGCCTTCATGCGCCGCGCGCTGATGGGGTGCCTCGCCATTGCGGTCGGATCGACCCCGGTGGGCGTGTTCCTGATGCTGCGCCGAATGAGCCTGACGGGCGACGCCATGGCCCATGCCATCCTGCCGGGTGCGGCCATCGGCTATCTCGTGGCTGGTCTTTCGCTCGGCGCCATGACCATCGGCGGCATCATTGCGGGCATCGTTGTGGCGCTGGCCTCCGGTCTGGTGTCGCGGGCCACGGTGCTGAAAGAGGATGCGAGCCTTGCAGCCTTCTACCTTATTTCATTGGCGCTGGGCGTGCTGATCGTTTCGACCCGCGGCAGCAATGTCGATCTGATGCACGTCCTCTTCGGTACTGTTCTGGCGCTCGATGATGCCGCCCTGATCCTGCTCTGCTCGATTGCGAGTATCACTGTCCTCGTCCTCGCGCTCCTTTTTCGGCCGCTGGTCCTCGAATGTGCGGACCCGCAATTCCTGCGCTCAGTCAGCCGCGTCAGCGCGCCCACGCATTTCGTGTTCCTCAGCCTTGTTGTGCTCAATCTTGTCGCCGGGTTTCAGGCCCTCGGCACTTTGATGGCCGTGGGCATCATGATCCTGCCTGCCGCCGCCGCGCGTTTCTGGACCTCAAGCATCGGCGGGCTGATGCTGGGTGCCGCTGTTATCGCCACGCTGAGCAGCATGGCGGGGCTGTTGCTCTCTTATCATTACAGCCTGCCGTCTGGCCCCGCGATCATCCTTGTGGCGGGCATCATCTATGTCCTGTCGATCATTTTTGGCTCGGTCGGCGGTTTCATCGCCCAACTGCGCCCCACACGTCATTTCGAAACCTGAGAGGGAACACGTGTCCAACAGACGTACATTGCTGAAATCCGCCACAGCGCTTGTCGCGGCCACCGTGCTGATGCCCGCCACGGTACAGGCGCAAGACCAACTTGAGGTCGTCGCGACCTTCTCGATCCTGGGCGACATGGTGGCCGAGATCGGCGGCGACAACATTGCGTTGACGACGCTCGTTGGCCCGGATGGTGACGCGCATGTCTATCAGCCAACCCCGCAATCCGCCGCAGCTGTGAGCGATGCGGATGTTATGTTCGTCAATGGGCTGGAGTTTGAAGGCTGGCTTGAGCGGTTGGCGGAGGCTGCCGCGTTTGATGGCACCTTGATCGTGGCCACAAACGGGATCGAGCCGATCGCGTTTGAAGACGACCACGACGACCACGATGAACATGACGACCACGCTGATCACGATGATCATGATGATCACGACCATGACGACCATGACGACCATGGCCACGCCGAAGAGGCCAAGGATGAGGATTATGATCACGATCATGACCACGATCACGCTGAAGAGGATCATGGTCATGATGATGATCATGACCACGGCGACGAGAATCATGCGGACCATGACGATCACGATCATGGCGACGAAGAACATGCAGAACATGATGATCACGACCACGCTGATCACGCGGGCCATGACCACGGCGAATTTGACCCCCATGCGTGGCAGAGCATCGATAACGCCCTGATCTACGTCGACAATATCACCAACGCGCTGGCCGCTGCCGATCCAGAAAACGCCACCGAATATTTCACAAACCGTGCTGCTTACGTGGCCGAACTCGAAGCGCTGCAGTCTGAAATTGAGACTATGATGGCGAGCATCCCTGAGGACAGGCGCACCATCGTCACCTCACACGATGCCTTTGCCTATTTCGGGCGGGATTACGGCCTGACCTTCTTGGCAGCCCAGGGCGTCAGCACAGAGGCGGAGGCATCCGCGCAGGACATCGCTGGTCTGATCTCCCAAATCCGGGACGATGGCATCAGCGCGGTCTTTGTCGAAAACATTGCCGATCCACGGCTGATTGAACAGATCGCGTTAGAAACCGGCGCGGTGGTGGGCGGCACGCTCTATCCGGGTGCGTTGTCTGGCCCCGACGGCCCGGCGTCGACTTACCTCGATATGATGATGCACAATGCATCGACGCTGGCCCAGGCTCTGGTTGGCGACACCTAAGACAAACCGCCCCCGCGCCGCGCGGTGTGGGGGCACTCCCTTAGGGACCAGCGGACGCGCGATCCTCCTGAAACGGATCTTGGGCGTTCTGCAGCCTGAAGGTGCGCGGTGTCATGCCGATCTGTTTGCGAAACAGGCGGTAGAAGTGGCTCACATTCTCAAAGCCGCAGCCTTGGATGATGTCGGCCACAGGCTCTTCCGTGCTGCGCAGCAATTGAGCTGCATGCTCGACCCGGATGCGGTTCACGTATTCTGATGGGGTATATCCGGTCGCCGCCTTGCAGGTTCGGCACACATGCTCATGCGACCGCCCCGCCGCCTTGACGAGACCTTGCCCGCCCAGCCGGAACACATCTGGCGACAGGGCCGCACTACAGGCTTCTGCGAACCAGCGTGGCTGGCTGGACGTTACGCCGCTTGAGGCGTGCGCGACCCGGTTTATCAGCGCCAGCAAAAACTCCTCAATCCGGGCGAGGGATCGCTCGGCGGTCTGCAACTGCTCAGCCATGGTGATGGCGCGGGCGAAGCGGGCTGGCCCGAGGGTGTGAAGCTCGGGCAGGGGGGCGGCGCTGTCAAAAAAGCGCTCACCCACGGTGTCGGGATAGCGGTCCGCCAGATGCACCGCCGTCTCGGGTCGGAACATCACATTGATGATTTGACAGCCCACCGATCTGTCCGCCCGGAACGCATGAACGTCGCTGGGCCGCACAAAGGTCAGCTGACCCGCCTCAAGCGTCTGCGTCACCCCGTTCACCCAATGCGCCGTGCGGCCTCTCTCAATGACAAACACCTCAAAGTAGTCGTGATCATGGGCCCGATCCGGATACCGTTTGGCCAGTGGCTTACGCGCGAAATGAAACGCCTCTCCGGGCTTCATGTAATCGTCGACGCGGAAACGGGTCTTTTGCATGGTGCAATATCGGCAAATAAATGAATGGCTTTCAGCACCAAAGATCAAACTAGGACAAGAAAATGTCAAGCCGCGCTAAAGACAGCTTTCGTGATTGAGGCATGATGAAGCTCTGCTTTGGGAGGAGCTTCAATGTTGACGGTCGATCAAGACCTGCGGTTTCAGCCGGTCAATCCGGCTGCGTCGCACCGTCTGTCTGCGGACCAGATCGCGACTTACAATCACGCCGGGTTCCTTCAGCCATTTGACATATTCACCAGCGCCGAGATGGCCGATATCCGCGCCTACATTGACGGTCTCATGACCGCGATGGGTGAGGCAGGGGCCTATGGCATTAACTGTTATCAAGCCCGTCTGTCGGGTCTCTACGACATCGCGTGCGAGCCTCGTATCATTGATTATGTCGAGGATCTGATTGGCCCCAACATCCTGTGCTGGGCCTCTGCGGTGTTGTCCAAGAAGCCGCATGATCCCAAAGCGGTGCCATGGCATCAGGATGCATCCTTTTGGGCGCTGTCGCCTGCACGGACCGTGACGGTCTGGCTCGCCATTGATGACGCCGATGAGGCGAACTCCGCCATGCGCTTCATCCCCGGCACCCATGATAAGGGCGCGTTGCCCGTGGCGGAGACGGATGGCGATGCAAATGTCTTTCACAAGGGCACGGCCAATGCCGAAGCCATGGGCGCGCCCTTCACCAACACGCTCAAGGCCGGGCAGATCAGCCTGCATGCGGATATGCTCGTGCACGGATCGCTCGCCAACAGGTCCGACCGACGACGTTGTGGCCTGACGCTGCGCTATTGCCCGCCTGAGGTCACGATCACCGATCCGGCCTGGGCCAAGGGCGTTGAGGCGATCCTGTGCCGGGGGCAGGGGGGCGATTGGGTCACCCACCCGCGCCCCGACAACAACGACATCACCCAAACCTCCAGCCCGCATGTGGTGGGGAACAACTGAATGAAGATCAAATGGTACGGTCAGGCGGCTTTCATGCTCACCTCCGATGCGGGGCTGCGGGTGGTGTGTGACCCCTACACGCCTGAAAAGCTTGGCTATGCGCCAATGCGGGATGAGGCGGACATCGTGCTGACCTCGTCCGATGACGATGACGCGCATTGTCGGCATGACCTCGTGCCCGGTGATCATTCCTGGCTCAACACGCTCGATGCCGTGCGCGAGGGCGGAAGCACCTCGGTGGCCGGGCTGGATGTGCGCGCCGTCGAAGCGATGGAGATCGAAGATCATCCTCTGCACGAACCCGGCGCCAACGCGATGTACCGGTTTGAGCTCGACGGGATGCAGATCGGCCACATGGGCGACATTGGCAATGACCTCAATGACAAGCAGATCCGCTTTTTCGACGGCATCGACATCCTGCTCACGCTCGCGGGCGGCGTCTTCACCACCCGCCTGGACGAGGTCAAACGCCTGATCGATGCCTGCACCCCGCGCATCGTCATCCCGATGCACTTTCGGACGCTCAGCTACAAACCACGCAATCTCCACTGGATTGAGACGTTTCTTGCGTATTTCGATGAAGCCAAAGACGTCGATTTCGCCTTTGGTTGCGAGGCCACGATCACCAAGAATTCCCTGCCCGATCGCACCCGCGTTCTGGTCATGGATTACGCCCGTTAGGGCAAAAAGAAGGGGCGAACGCCCCGAAGTACTGGGAGGAAAGATATGACCTTAACCAAACGATTGCTGGCGAGTTCGGCGCTCGTCCTTCTGGCCACAAGCGGCTTTGCACAGGACGTCGCGCGGGAAAACACCGTCATCTTCGACCTTGACCGGACCATTCAGGATCCAACCAACTTCAACTGGATGACGCCCGGCACCAAGCGGATGCATGGCGCCCACCAAACCATGTGGGAGCCTCTTTTTGTGTTGAACTACGGCACCGGCGAACTCGATCCGTGGCTTGCCACCGGGTTTGAGCAGAACGCCGACAGCACGGAATTCACCATTTCCTTGCGCGAAGGCGTCGAATGGTCCGATGGCGAAGCGTTCAACGCCGATGATGTGGTCTTTACGGTGAACCTTGCGCTGACCAACGAAGAGATTTCATCGCGTGAGGCGGCAACGATCCGGGCGCAGGTGGCCTCAGTCGAAAAGGTCGATGACCTGACCGTTACCTTCACCCTCAACAACCCCAACCCACGTTTCATTGTTGAAAACTTCGGCGTACGGATCTTTGGGTCTTTCCTGATCATGCCGGAACACGTCTGGGCGGGTGAGGATGCAGCGACCTTCACCTTCTCCGATCCGATCGGCACCGGGCCTTACACGTTCACGTCGGGCGCTACGAACCGGATGATCTGGGACCGCAACGATGATTGGTGGGGCGCCAAGACCGGCTTCATGGATCTGCCTGCACCGGAACGTGTGATCTTCCTGGAAAGCGGGGGCGAAGAAAGCCGCGCCCAGCTCATGGTGTCCAACCAGCTTGATGCGGCGCAGAACGTCTCAATCGGCACGTTCGAGGCGATTGCCGCCCAGAACCCGAATGTCATCGCGTGGTATGACGATTATCCCTACGCCGCCGCAGACCCCTGCGCGCGCCAGTTGGAAATCAACACGACCGTCGCACCCTGGGACAATGCCAATATGCGGCAGGCTGTGGCCAACATCATCGACCGCAACCAGATCGTGAACGTCGCACTTGAGGGTGCGACGACAGCATCGACCACCATGTTCGCCGAATATGGCTCCATGTCGCCGTTCATTGATGCTGTGGTTGAGGCTGGATACGGCCTGTCACCGACCGCCGATGTGGAGGCCGCACAAGCCCTCATCGAAGGCGAAGGCTGGACCCGCGACGGGGATTACTACACCAAGGACGGTGAAACGCTGAGCGTGGACATCCACGTCAACTCTGCCTCCACCGAATACACCAAGACCATCGACCTGATCGTCGAACAGATGCAGCGCGCAGGCATTGATGCCAAAGCCGTGCCGGTCGAAAACGGTGTCTTCTGGGGCGAAGTGCTGCCGTTTGGCGCGTATGAGATGTCCTATAGCTGGCTCTCTTGTGGGTCGGTGAACGAACCCTGGGCGTCGATGGGCCGCTACACGGTGGCCGATGTGGTGCCGGTGGGCGAACGCTCCCCGGGCTTCAACAACACCTCGCGCTGGACCGGACCAGAGGCTGAGGCCTATTCAGCCATCGTCAATGACATGGCGGGCATGCAGCTGGGCGATCCGGCGATCCCCGGCATGGTGGCGGAAGCGTACGGCCATCTGGCCGAGGGCGTGCCGTTCGTACCGCTTGTGCAGTCGGCCAAGCTTTTGCCAATGAACACCACCTATTGGACGGGGTGGCCCACGGCCGACAATTACTACAACCACCCGTTCTTCTGGTGGAACCACACCCATCAGATCATTCACAATCTTGAACCAGCGAATTGATCTGACCTCCCAGCCCGGGCCGCGCAGGACGCGGCCCGGGTCTTACTCTCAGGACCAAGCCCATGACCGACATCGCTGCCTTTTTCGCCGAACACGGCTATTACCACGCCAAAGGCTTGTTTCAGGTTGATGAGGTTGCGGCGCTGGCCCGCGATTTCGATCATATCACCGCGCAATTGGTCGCCAGCGGTGAGGATGTCGATGCCACATGGGACGGCGGCGAAGCGGCAAAGATCGGCCGCGCGACTGATCGTATCCTGCACACACACAACGTTCAGAAATACTCCCGCACATGGCTCAATGCCTTTCTGAACGACCGTTTTCTTGATGTGGTGGAGGGCCTGATTGGCCCCGATATCATCCTGCATCATTCGAAGCTCTTCCAGAAACCGTCTGAAAATGGCTCTCCCTTCCCGATGCATCAGGACTGGCCCTATTTCCCGACCGTCAAGGACAGCATGATCGCGGGCATCATCCATGTGAGCGATGCGACGGACGAGATGGGCTGCCTGCGCGTCTATCCCGGCAGCCATAAACTGGGTCGGATCGAAGGCTCAAATGGACGGCAGCAAAACGACGTCATCGACCAGTATCCGATTGAGGATGCGACGGTGGTTGAGGCCAAGGCCGGCGATGTCGTCTTTTTCCATTACTTCACCCTGCACGGGTCCATGCCCAACCGTTCGGACCGGACCCGAAAGACTGTTCTGTGTCAGCTCTATTCCGGTCAGGACCATGTTGAGGACGGCTGCGCTCACCCCGATGAACGAATGGTACTGCGCGGCTGGAATCATCACATCAGCCGCAAAGCAGCTGGTGAGGCGGCATGACCGCGACGAAGGAGGATTAGCATGGGACGCATCCCCCGCGACTACTTGATCAACCGGCTCGTGACGCTGTTCCTGACCGTTCTGATCGCGGCGACAATCATCTGGATCATCCCGCGTCTGTCGCCTGTGGACCCGGCAGAAATCGCTTTGGGCCGGATGGCGGCGGGGGCCGGATCAGTGGCCAACTCTGAAGAAATCCTCGCCCAGTTGCGGCAGAATATGGGGATCGATCAGCCGCTGATCATCCAGTATTTCAAATACATCTCAGGCGCGTTGGTGTTCGATTTCGGGCTCTCCACGGCGGCCTTCCCGACCCCGGTTTCTACGTTGATTCTCAATGCCTTGCCGTGGACGCTCGGCCTGATGATCCTGTCCCTTCTGATCACCTTCTTCATCGGCAACCTGCTGGGCGCGTTGATGGTCTGGGAACGATCCCCGAAACTGGTGAAGGTGGCCATTCCGGCGGCGATGGTCTTCACCTCCATCCCGCCCATCCTGTCTGGCCTGCTGCTGATGTGGATCTTCGCCGCCAAGCTGCAATGGTTCCCTTTGACCGGTGCTTATTCCATCTTCGTGGAACCGGGATGGAACTGGGCCTTCGTGCTATCAGTGCTTCACCACGGCTTCCTCCCGGCCCTTTCCATCGTCGTTGTCACCTTCGGCTTCTGGGCCTTGGGCATGCGCGGGTTGATGATCACGGTGCAGGGCGAAGACTATGTCAAGCTGGCCGAAGCCAAGGGGTTACGGCCTCGCTACATTTTGTACCGCTACATGATCCGAAACGCGATCCTGCCGCAGATCACGGCCTTTGCCTTGAAGATCGGATTGCTGATCGCCGGGCAGGTGCTGGTGGAACGGATTTTTGCCTACAACGGGATGGGCAAGCTCCTCTATGACGCGATCCTTAATCAGGATTTCCCGGTCATTCAGGGGGTGAGTTACGTCATCATCCTGATCACGGCGTTGTCGGTCTTTCTGGTCGATCTGCTCTATCCCTTCATCGATCCGCGTATCCGGCATGAGGCCAAGACATGACCGACGCGACCCAAATGACCCGCGCCGAAAAGCGTCAGGCCCGCCGCATCCGGCGCTTCGATAATCCGTGGATGAACCCGAAGCTGATCTGGGGCGCTGGTCTGCTGCTTGGCATTATCGCGCTGGGAATGATCGGGCGGATGGTGTGGGACCTTGATCTCGTCTTCACCGGTTCCGCGCAGTTGAAATTGCCACCCGTGGGCTTTGAAAATCTGCGCGGGCAGGGCGGGCAATGGGCGCATCCGCTGGGCACGGATGGCGGTGGGCGCGATATGCTGGCGCTGATCATCATTGGCGCGCCAAACACTTTGTTTGTTGGGCTCCTGGCGTCGCTGATTGGGATGTCGATCGGCATCTTTCTGGGCTTCTCAGCGGGGTTCCTCGGCGGGCGGATTGACGACACCATCCGGGTTGGCGCGGATGTGATGATCACCATCCCGCCGCTTCTGATCCTCGTCGTCTTCCAATCGGCCTTCGGAGACGTAACGCTGACCATGATGGCATTGCTGATCGCCGGTTTCGTGTGGCAATCACCGACCCGCCTGATCCGCGCTCAAGTGCTGTCGATGAAGCAGTCAGGCTATGTGCAGATGGCGCAGCTGTCTGGCGCAAGCACGTCCCACATCATGTTCCGGGAAATGCTGCCGAACCTCGTCCCTTACCTCTTTGGCTCCTTCATCGCCAATGTCACAACCTCTATCGTGACCGCCGTCGGGCTTGAGGTCCTCGGCCTCGGCCCGCAGCGCATCCCGACGCTTGGTCGCACGATCTATGACGCCATCAATGCAGGCGCGTTGATCCAGAACCTGTGGTGGTGGTGGGGGATCCCGACGCTGCTGCTTGGGACGATGTTCATCGGACTGCTGCTGATCAACCTCGGCCTCGATGAGGTGTCCAACCCGCGCCTGAGGAAGTTGAGCTGATGCTGGATGATGCTTTCAACAAACCCGTTCTGACGATGAGGGACGTGTCGATCGAATTTCCGACACCGCAGGGCGTGGTACAGGCCGTCAAGGCGCTAAGCCTCGATATCCACAAGGGTCGACGCGTCGGCTTTATCGGCGAAAGCGGGTCGGGCAAGACGACGACGGCCCTCGCCGTGATGCAGATGCTGGCTGAACCGGGGCGCGTGGCCGAGGGTGAGATCATCCTCGGAGACACGGACGTGCTTGCGCTGGATGAGGAGGCGATGCGCCGCACGCGGCTCAAGCGTGTGGCGTATATTCCGCAAGGCGCGATGAACTCGCTCAACCCCGTCATGCGGGTCGAGCCACAGATGTGGGATGCGATCATCGCACATGAGGGCCACATGGACCGCAACGAATTGCAACAGCGCTCAGATGAGGCGTTGGCGAGCGTTGGCCTGCCGGCCCATACGGGTCGGCTTTACCCGCATGAGCTTTCGGGCGGTATGAAGCAACGCGTCTGCATCGCGATGGGGATATTGCTCAACCCCGAACTCATCATCGCGGACGAGCCCACATCTGCCCTTGATGTCGTAACGCAAAGGCAGGTGATCCAGACGTTGAAAGACATCCAGCAGAAAATCGGCTCAGGCCTGATGATGATCGGCCATGATATGGGCCTGATGGCGCAGACCGTTGATGAGCTGGCGGTGCTGAAAGACGGCGTTTTGGTGGAGCATGGCACGGTGCAGCAGATCATCGAAGCGCCGAAACATCCCTACACCCGCGACCTGATTTCGTCGGTACCGCTCGTCGGCGGTGACAGTTTCCTCAACCCCGATCGCAAGGCGGACGCGCCCAAGCGGGCGTCCTCAGAGCCGCTCTTGAGATTTGAAAACGTGCGCAAGGATTACGGACCCGTAACAGCGCTGCATCCACTGAGCTTCACGCTGCAGGGCGACACGCCGCAGATCATTTCCATTGTTGGGCAGTCCGGGTCGGGGAAATCGACGATGGGCTCTATCATGCTGGGCTTCAATAAGCCGAGCGAAGGTAAGGTTCTTTATGAAGGGCGGGATGTCTACGGCATGAACGCGGCCCAAAGCCTTGCGTTTCGCAAGAACGTGCAGGCGGTGTTTCAGGACCCTTACGCCTGTTTCAACCCGTTCTACCGCGTCAATCACGCGCTGAAGTTTCCGTTCAAGCAGTTCGGGTTGGCCCAATCCGAGGCGCATACGCAGCAAGCGATGGAAGAGGCGTGCGATGCCGTGGGCCTTGACCCTGATCTCGTGCTCAGCCGCTATCCGCATCAGCTGTCGGGCGGCCAGCGGCAACGTCTGATCGTGGCGCGTGCGTTGATGCTCAGCCCCAAGCTGTTGATCGCGGATGAGCCTGTGTCGATGGTCGATGCCTCCCTTCGGGCTTCGATCCTGAGCAACATTTACGACCTCAAGGACAAGTACGGGATTTCGATCCTTTATATCACCCATGACCTCGCTACGGCATATCATGTGAGCGACTACGTCATGGTCCTCTTTAAAGGTCACGTCGTTGAGGCTGGTCCGCCCAAGGCGGTAATCGGCGATCCGCAGCATCCTTATACCCAGCTCCTGATTGACTCGATCCCCTGGCCGGACCTTGAGCGGTCCTGGGGCCAGGACGGGACGGATTGGGATCCGGTGGCCCTTGAGGCTGCGGCGTTGAAGGCCCCGTCAGAGTTCCGGGGCGACGTGCCCGGCTTCGATCTGATCAGGGGCTAGGACAGATGGCGTCCCGGTGGCCCTTCACTGCGGAAAAAATCGCCCAGCGGCTGTCGTTGGTTGCGCCCTTGATCCATAAGCGGCGGGAGGCTTTGCCGCCCTTCAGGCTGCTGGAATTGTCCGATGCAATGGTAGACGCCCCAATCTGCGCCGACCCAAGTGGCTGGCCGGAAATACCCCATGACAGCTACTGGGGGCGGGCTGATCTGAACTTCGTTATGAAGAGCACATTCACCGTGCCTGACGGGTGGGATACGGATGCAATAGCGCTGCACCTGCCCCTGGGTGCATTGGGCGACATTTTCAATCATCCAGAAGCACTGGTGCATATCGACACCCTGCCTATCGGGTCGGCGGACCGGTATCATCATACGATCCCGCTCTCCCCTGATTTGAGCGACGGGCGTCCCCACATGCTCTCTCTTCAGGGGTGGACGGGGTTGGCAGGATGGCCACCGGACCATAGCAGCCCCGCCAAGCTCTTCATGGGCCGGTCCGCGCTGGTTGAGGTCGATAGAGAGCTCCGTGCGTTTCACGATCTGGCGCAGGTGGCCCTTGATGCCGCTACCGCCCAAGATCCTGACGGCGCTGAACATCGCGGCCTGCTCGCCGCCTTGGATGAGGCGTTTCTGGCGCTCGACACACGTGACCCGATGGGCGATGCGCTCTACGCCAGCGTGCCGTCGGCAATGGCGGCGCTCAAGGCTGGGATCGGGCGCGCGGGCAAACCCGACCATGGCACGCTGCACGCCATCGGCCATGCCCATATGGACATCGCGTACCTTTGGACCACCCGCCAGATCCGGCTGAAGAACGCGCGAACCTACTCCAATGTTTTGCGATTGATGTCCGAGGACCCGGAGTTCCGTTTTTCACACTCCCAGCCACAGCTTTATGCGATGGTCGAAGAGGACTACCCACAGCTTTTTGATCAAATCAAAGCTCGCGTAGCCGAAGGGCGGTGGGAGCTCATGGGCGGCATGTGGGTTGAACCAGACCTCAACATGCCAGGACCGGAGGCGCTGGTACAGCAACTGGTGCTGGGGCGCCGCTACTTCAAAGACAGGTTCGGCGATGTAGAGACGCCGGTGCTCTGGCTGCCGGACACGTTCGGCTTCCCGGCGCAAATCCCGCAACTGATGCGCCATGCGGGGCTGCGCTGGTTTGTCACCAACAAGCTAAACTGGAACCAGCGCAACAAGGTACCGTGGTGCACTCACACATGGGAGGCGCTTGATGGATCCCAAGTGATTGCGCATATCCTGACAACGCCCCGCGACGTGCAATATCTGCCGTTTCCGACCAATTATAAAAGTGATCTGACGGCGGCTGAGGTTGCGGGCACGTTCCGCGATGCGACGATCCCCGGCTCGATCACGAACCTGCCGATCTGCTACGGCTACGGCAACGGCGGCGGCGGTCCGACACGGGATCTGCTGGCCAAGGCGCACGCGTTTGAGGCTATGCCCGGGATGCCAAAGGTCAAAATGTCGTCCGTCCGAAAAACGTTTGAGGCCATCGAGGCGGAGGCCTGGAACCTCGATATCTGGCGGGGTGAGCATTACATGGAGGGCCACCGCGGCGTTCTGACCTCACAAGGTTGGATCAAGCGGGCCAACCGCCGGGCCGAACGTCACCTGCATGAGGTCGAGGCGTTGTCGGGCATGGCGGGGCTGCGGCCGGATCTGCAAAAGGCGTGGGAGCTTTTGTGCCTCAACCAGTTCCACGACATCATCACCGGGACGTCCATAGCGCAGGTCTTCGCGGATGCGGCGGTGGATTACCGGATGATCAAGGCGCTGATCGCCCCCGCGCGCGAGGCCGCGCTTGCCGCGCTGGCTTTAAATGAACCGGCGGTGGCCAATACTTCACCGGTGAGCGGCCCGCGGGTCATTGAGCGACCGGATGGATCACTGTCCTATTTCAAATACCTCCCGGCCTATTCCGTCATCCCGATGAACAAGTCGACCGCGCCTGCCCGTCCCGTAACGGTCTCGGCCACAGGGGCCGGGGCCGTTCTGGAAAATGAACATCTGCGTGTCATAATCGATGGCTCGGGGCATCTGACAGAGGTCTACGACAAGGCGCTGGGCGAGGTTGTGTTGGGCAACGGTCAACTTGGGAACGTGCTGCAAGCCTTTGAAGACAGGCCGATTTGTTGGGATGCATGGGACATCGATCCGTTCTTTGAGGACCGGATGGAGGTCATCGAAGGCGAGCGGACCTTTGATGTCGCCGATGATCGGCCCGAGCGCGCAGGCGTCCGCGTCACCTTACGCTGGCGCCGCAGCACCGTTGTCCAGACGATCAGCCTGAGCGCCAATTCGCGCCGGATCGACTTTGCCACTGAGGTCGATTGGCACGAGACGCACACACTACTGAAGGCCGCCTTTCCAACGGGGATTGAGGCGCGGCAAGCCGAGTTTGACATCCAGTGGGGCTATGTCGAGCGGTCCAATCAGTTTGAGACGACGTTCGACCAAGCTCGCTTTGAAGTGCCCGCCCATAAATGGGCGCGGCTAAGCGATGGCCGGCGCAGTGCAGCTGTGCTCAACGATTGCAAATACGGCTACGACGTGCGCGGGCAGACGATCCGGATCACGTTGATCAAATCCTCAACCTCTCCTGATCCGAACGCCGATCAGGGGCGACATACCTTCACCTATAGCTACCTGCCAACCGTGGGGGCAGGGCGCGAGGTGCTGCATCACGAAGCCTATGCGCTCAATACGCCCGTCCGGATCCTCCCGGCGGTCACGGATGCACGATCTGTCCAACCACCTTTTGTGACCTGCAATTCGGACAGCGTGCTGATCGAAACCGTGAAACCCGCGACGGACGAAGACGCCGTGTTGCTGCGGGTATTCCAGTGCGGCCCGCAGCCCGTGCGCACCACGCTTGAAATCAATCGAACGATTGCCAAAGCGGAGGCCGTAAATTTCATGGAAGAACACGTGGGCGATCTGCTGGTCAACGGGCGTGAGATCAGCCTCAAGCTGTCGGGCTTTGAACTTAAGACCATTCGCCTTCGGTTCGTGTCGCCGCCAAAATGAAACAGGGCGCACGTAGCGCCCTGACTTCTTTCAATTGAGCGAGCTCAGGCCAGATGCGCCCTTAGGAACCACGCGAATTTTTCGTGGATCTGACCCCGCGCAATACACAGATCTTCGGTCAGCGTGTCGCCATGGTCGGCGGCCAATTGACCCGCCCCAGCCAGAGTTTGTGCAAGCGTTTCCTGCGCGACTTTCATCATCTGGATCATCTCCTGATCGGTAGCATGTCCATCATGTTCGGTCACTTTTGACCGCTTGAGCATGCTGGCCAGCATCCCTTCGGCATGCATGTCGAGTGCGCGGATCCGTTCCGCCAGATCGTCCTGCGCCTGAAAGTGATCTTCATAGATCTGCTGGAACAGCTCGTGCAGGGGCGCAAAGGCCATACCCTTGACGTTCCAGTGAAAATTCTGGGCAAGCATGGTTGTCACGGCGGTTTCTGCGACCGCTTGATTGAGCGCCTCGGCAATTGCGGATTGAGCATCAGGGCTAAGCGCGACGGCAGTCTGGGTCATATCATGTCTCCGTGTTCAATTGGCGGGCGCCCGAATGGCGTGGCTGAATACATCTGAATCTAAGCAGCTACGGTGCGGCTTCAAGAACTTTTTAGAATAATTCTAAATTCATCGAAGATGCCGCGCGATCCCATTCATCAGGAAGGCAACACTCCTGCGTGTGGAGAATGGAATTCTTGATCGGAGGAGGAATGCGAAACTGTCAGTATCCCTCTTCCGGGCGCTTTCAAGGCAGCGCATCAGCCAAGCCTCATCAAAGGTGAGGTTGGGCGTCCCTGGACGATATAGAACGGGCCGCTGTTCCAAGGCTTGATCGAGACATTGTATGAGCGCTCGCGCATGGGCATCCCGCGCGCATTGCTGCTCATGCGACAGCAGAGCGCACGCATGAAACAAATCACGACGTGCACCGGCCCGACACCGCATCGCCAACGACCTGAGCTCTTCCAACGTCTGACGGCTTTCCAGCGACAGAGGATCGCAGGCCGGTAGGTGCCGGGAGGACGGTCTGGTGTGAAGGGTTCCAGGTCGGGGCATGAGGTCATCCGGATCAGGCGCTAACGGCGCGCTTACATACCGGAGCGTATTTATGAACCTTATGCCGGTCTTCCAAGGGTCAGTGCGTCCCTGTGTCGTTCTCAGCGCGGGGGCGGGGGCGCGTGGCGATTGGCGGTGAATCGTCCATCAGAATGCGGGCGGCACTCCCCTCCGGATCGTCGTATTGGCGGGATTTGAGGGACCAGATAAACGCGGCGAGCCCCGCGCCCCCCAAAAGCAAAGAAATCGGAATCAGGATAACCACGATATTCATGTGCTTCGTCCTACGCGCAGGGCATTCAAGGATACCGTAATCGACGACAAAGACATCGCCAGCGCGGCGGCCAGTGGCGTGGCGTGGCCGAGGATGGCAATTGGCACCGCAATGGCGTTGTAGGCCAAAGCAATCGCGAAATTCTGCCGCGACAGGCGCACCGCTCGACGCGAGACCTCGAACAAGGCTGGAATATGGGTGAGCGTGCCACCGATGGCCACGACATCCGCCGCCGACCGAGCAGCATCAAGCGCTGACCCCGGCGCGATTGAGGCATGGGCTGCGCTGAGCGCCACCGTGTCATTCAGCCCATCGCCCATCATGCAGGTGCGAATGCCCGCATCGGTCAAGGCTTCGATCCGTGCGTTCTTGTCCTCAGGGGTCATATGGGCGCGGTACTGTTGGACTCCGATCCGATCGGCCAGGTCCTTGGTCTTCGCTTCGGTATCACCCGAGATGATTTCAATGTCGAACCTGTCCTCAGAGAGGCCCGCGATCATCTGTTCAGCGCCCTCGGTCAGGGTCTCGATATAGGGCAGGGGCCAGCGAGCCTCGCCAATCTGCAGCGTCAGATCACGGCCCGTCTCCCCCAGCCAATCTGCACGTCCCAGGGCCACTCGACTGTCATTGAACGATGCCGTGACGCCTCGCCCTGCGGTCTCCTTTAGATCGTTCAGCGGGGCGGGCGGCACACTAGCCAAATGGTTGGCAAGCGCCCGGCTGAGCGGATGCGCCGACGCGTTTGCCAGGGCCGCCGCAACTGGGCGCGCCTCTTGCGGCAACTCGTTCAGATCAAAGCTGAACCCGGGCTGAGTCAGGGTTCCGGTTTTGTCGAGGATGACGTGTTCGACCTCTGACAAACGCTCCAGTGCCGTGCCGGACTTCACCAGAAATCCCATCTGATAGAGCCTGCTGATCGCTGCTGTCGACACCGCCGGAACGGCGAGCGCAAGGGCGCAGGGGCAGGTGATAATAAGCACGGCGATGGCCACATTGATCGCATGGCGCACATCGCCATCGATAGCGATCCAGCCGAGGAACGTTGCGAAAGCGAGCAAATGAACCGCAGGTGCGTAAATCCGCGCCGCCCGATCGGCAAGCGACGTGTAGCGGTTTCGCGCGGTTTCTGCCGTCTCAACCAATTGTGCGATCTGGCGCAGGCGCGTTGATGCGCCGACCGCATCGGCCCGCAATGTGAACGGTGCGCCAAGGTTGATTTCACCGGCGTTGAGTGTGGCCGCCGGTCCGTGCTGCACCGGATCGCTTTCGCCAGTGAGGAAGGAGCGGTCAGTCTGGGCCACATCGCTGATCAGAGTGCCGTCGACCGGCACCCGCATGCCTGTGGCGACGTAGACGTGATCACCGATTTGCAATTGATCGAGCGTCACGGTCTCGGTCCCCGCGTCGGTCTGGCGCTGGGCTGTGTGCTCTTCCAGGGCGGCAAGCTCTTTCGCGGCTGAGCGGGCCGACGACCGGGTGCGATGCTCCAGATACCGACCGATCAACAGAAAGAATGTGAGGGACAGCGCCGCATCGAAATAGGCGTGTTCACCGCCATTGAGCGTTTCATAAAGCGACATCGGCCCAGCAAGGCCGATCGCAAGCGAAATGGGAACGTCCATATTGAGCCGCCCGACCCGCAGCGCACGCCACGCGCTCTTGAAAAAGGGTTGCGCGGCATAGAGCACCACAGGGAGCGCAATAGCCGCTGAAATCAGGTGAAAGAGGTCGCGCGTGGCCCCAGATGCTCCGGACCAGACCGCGACCGACAAGAGCATCACATTCATCATCGCAAAGCCCGCGATGCCCAGCCGCAGCAGCAGATCCTGACCCACGGGATCTGCCCCGCTGTCGAGCGCTTTGGCGTCGAGCGCAAACGCGTCATAACCAATTTCTGACAGGGTGCGGATGATGTCCTCTACAGGGCGGTCAGTGATCACGCCCAACCTTTTCTGGCTGAGGTTGACCCGCGCGTCGCGCACATCCGCCATGCTGCTCAGATGCCCTTCGATGGTGGATATGCAGGCCGCGCAGCGGACTTGCGGCACCGAAAGCTGGATCATGTCCGGCAGGACCGGGACATCTTCCAGTCCGGGTGTCGCGACACAGGCCGGGCAGGCGGCGGTCATCCGTCAGCCCTGACAATAATACGTTGCTGGAAGAGTGTGCCGTCCTCAGCCGTGGCCGTCAGGCGCAGGTTCCAATTCCCTGGTCCGGCTTCGACGTCTGCGACGAAAGCTGTACCGTCGTGAATGAACTCAAGTTCCTGATCATCTCGTACGGAGGTCGCACGTCCGAAAAGCGCGCGTTCAATCACAGGCTTTACTGGGACGCCGTCGCGCATGACCTCCAACATAAGATGGCTGCCCTCGATCCTCGCGCTCACCTGCCATTCCAGATCAAGCTGAGCGGCCCGCTGCGCCTCAAACGCCTGGCTGGCGACGTAGGAATTGCGCGTCTCAAGCCCCGGAAAGGTCCGTACGGCGTTGAAGGCGAGCGTCAGATTCACGGCGATTATGATCGCGAACCCAAACCCGAAAACTGAAAAGACGTGCCATCCCTTGAGCTCTGTCATGATCGTTCCCTTATCCCTTCCTTTACCCTTGGCCATTTCCATTGAAGTGGCTGTCTTGCGCGGCGCGTTCGCCGTTCACGAGGTCCTCAACCCAAAATCGGATCGGTTCTTCGGCGCCGGTTGCTGTTTCGCTGTCAGCCGGGGCAGTCACGTAGACGCGCAGGCGCAGTGTTTCATTCGCCGGAACTTCAACAGAGCTGTACGGCGTCCCTTGCAGGCTGAGCGACAGCGCGAGATCGCCGCTGAGGTGGATGCCGAACAAACGGTCCTCTCCGTGCTTGTTGCGCAGGCGGAGCTCGTACGTATTGCGGACCGCCCCGTCCGAAAGAGTCACGAAGGTCGGATTGCGAACGGCGGCCACAGTCACTTCGATGTCCGGGCGGATAAAGAGCGCGTAGGTCATCCCCAGACCGATTAGCCCCCAGATCGCGGTATAGAGCATCGTGCGCGGACGCAGGATGTGGCGCCATGCGGGCGTCGGTTTGCCGCCGGCGCGTTCCTTGGGTTCGTCCGAGAGCGCGAGGTAGTCGATGAGGCCGCGTTCGCGGCCCACCTTGTCCATGATTTCATCGCAGGCATCGATACACAGCGCGCAGGTGATGCAGGCCAGTTGCTGACCGTCGCGGATGTCGATGCCCATCGGGCAGACCGCGACACAGGCATTGCAGTCGATACAATCGCCCGCATTGGCGTCGCGGGCCTTGCCACGCGGCTCCCCGCGCCAATCGCGGTAGCCCACAGTCAGGGTATCGTTGTCCATCATTGCACCCTGGATGCGGGGCCAGGGGCACATGTAGATGCAGACCTGTTCACGCAGGAACCCGCCCAAAACAACGGTGGTGGCGGTCAGAATGGCAACCGTGATCCACGCAATCGGTGGGGCTGACAGGTCCAGGAAGCTTGCCGCGAGCGTCGGGGCGTCCGCGAAGTAGAAGACCCACGCGCCACCGGTTGCCACACCAATCAATGCCCAAACGACGTATTTCACCGAGCGCAGCCAGACCTTTTTGACCGACCAGTTGGCCCGGTGCAGGCGAATGCGGGCGTTGCGGTCGCCTTCGATCCAGCGTTCCACCGCCATGAACAGGTCGGTCCAGACCGTTTGCGGGCAGGTATAACCGCACCAGACCCGGCCAAGGGCTGAGGTGAACAGGAACAGCCCGAGCCCCGCCATGATCAGCAGACCGGCGACGAAGTAGAACTCGTGCGGCCAGATCTCGATCCAGAAGAAATAGAAACGCCGGTTCGCCAAATCGACCAACACGGCTTGGTCGGGCAGGTTCGGCCCCCGGTCCCAGCGAATCCACGGCACGAGGTAGTAGATGCCCAACGTGATCGCCATGATGATCCACTTCAGACGGCGGAATTTTCCTTTCACCCGTTTGGGGAAGATCGGCTCGGCCGAGGCGTAAAGGCTTTCACTGCTCTGAGACATTATTTGTGCGCTCCGTTGGCTCACAAATGAAGTAGCCAAGGACCGCTTGGCGATCCTTGACTCAGATCAAGTGGACGTAAGGTTACTCGCCGCCGCCCAAAGAATGGACGTAGGTCGACACGGCGCGCACATCTGCCTCGCTCAATCGCTGTCCCCAGGCTGGCATCACGCCGAAACGGGCATAGCGGATTGTCTGTTCGAGGCTCTCGGCATCTCCGCCATAGAGCCAGATCGCATCGGCCAGGTTCGGGGCGCCAAGAGACAGATCGCCCAGGCCCGCATCTCCGTGGCACGACGCGCAATTTTCCATGTAAAGAACACCGCCCTCCGAGGTCATATCCGCCGATGCAAGGGTCGGGATGAACGTGACCAGCGTATCGATTTCGTCATCGGTCAGGATCTCATCAAAGGCTGTCATCTGGGACCAATGGGCGTCCCAATCGGTCTCGTTGCGAATGCCGTGGGTCACCGAATAGGCGATCTGTGGGAGGGTGCCGCCCCACAGCCAGTCGTTGTCCAGAAGGTTGGGGTAGCCCTCGTTGCCCGCAGCGCCCGCACCGTGGCACTGGCTGCACTGCGCCCGGAACACCGACGACCCACGCGACACGGCATAGCGGTGCAGGTCGCTTTGGGGATCAAAGGCGGCCAGATCGACGGCCAGAAGCTCCTCCGTCAGGGCGGCATTGGCGGTCTCGTGATCCTCAATGGCGGCGGCCACCTCAGCGCGGGTGGAATAGCCCAACAGCCCCTTGGTCGCGCCGGAAATCATCGGCCACGCAGGATAAGCAATGGTGTAGCCAATGCCCCAGATGATCAGCAGGTAAAAGGATATGAGCCACCAGCGCGGCATCGGGTGGTTGAGCTCTTCGATACCATCGAAATCATGGCCCATCGTCTCGGTGCCGGTGAGGTCATCAACGCGAGGTTTATCCATCGTTCTGTCCTTTCGAAGAGGCGTCAGTGGTGTCGGACGGGCCGGGGTCGTCATCAAAAGTGTCATCGCGCAACACGATTGAGGCGGCGGCGTCCCGGTCGGCCTTAAGGGATGGCCAGAAGGCAAACACCCAGACGCCGACAAAGAAGGCGAACATGAAAATCAGGAACCAGCTGTCCGCGAATTCGCGCAAGAGGGAATAGGTATCCATGCGTGCGCCCTCCTATCGGCTTTCGGCTGGCACGAAGGTCGCGAAATCGACGAGTGTGCCAAGCATTTGCAGATAGGCGATCAGCGCGTCCATCTCGGTGAGTTCGGGCTGGCCGTCGAAATTGCCGATCACCGCATTCGGGTAGCGCTCAATCATGTCGTCCCAATCGCCATCCGGGTCGACCTGCACGCGCATATCAGCCACCGCGTTTTCGATCTGAAGGTCGTCGTAGGGCACGCCCACAAAGCGGTGCGTCTCCATCAGGTCCTGAATGCCATCCGTATCGAGCGGCGCATCCAGCAGGAACGCGTAGGACGGCATGATGCTTTCGGGCACAACCGATTGCGGGTCGATCAGGTGGACGAGTTGCCATTCATCCGAATAGCGCCCGCCAACCCGCGCCAGATCCGGACCGGTGCGCTTTGACCCCCAGAGGAACGGGTGGTCATACATCGACTCAGCAGCAAGCGAATAATGCCCGTAACGCTCCACCTCGTCCCGCATGGGTCGGATCATCTGGGAGTGACAGGTGTAGCACCCCTCCCGGATGTAAATGTCCCGACCAGCGAGTTCGAGCGGCGAGTAGGGCCGCATCCCCTCAACTTCTTCGATGGTGTTCTCCAGCCAGAAGAGGGGTGCGATCTCAACGATGCCGCCGATGGTCACCACGCTGAGGGAGAAGGTCAGCAGCAGGGTGGGGCTGCGTTCGAGGATGACGTGTTTGTCGATAAGTGCCATCTGTCAGCTCCTTATTCAGCAGGTTGCGCAGCAGGTGCGGAGGTGTCGCCAGCGGGTGCCGTCATCTGGGCTACAGGCTGGCTGACCCGTTCATAGCCGCGGATGGTCATCCACATGTTCCAGACCATGATCACTGCGCCGCCAAGGTAGAGGATCCCACCGATAGCGCGCACCAGATACATCGGGAACTTGGCGGTCACCGTGTCGGCGAAGGAGTTCACGAGGAATCCCTGGTCATCGACCTCACGCCACATCAGGCCTTCCATGATGCCCGACACCCACATCGACGCCGCGTAGAGGACGATCCCGATCATGGCGAGCCAGAAATGCCAGTTCATCGCAGCGTTGGAGTACATGGCGCCGCGGTTCCACAGACGCGGTGTCAGGAAGTAGACCATCGCGAAGATAATCATGCCATTCCAACCGAGCGCACCGGAATGCACGTGGCCAACAGTCCAGTCGGTATAGTGGCTGAGGCTGTTCACCGCCCGGATCGACATCATCGGGCCTTCGAAGGTCGACATGCCGTAGAAGGCGAGCGACGCAACGAGGAAGCGGATGATCGGGTCCGTGCGGATTTTGTCCCATGCGCCGTTGAGCGTCATCAGACCGTTCATCATCCCGGCCCAAGACGGCATCCACAGGACGACCGAGAACACCATGCCGAGCGTGGACGCCCAGTCAGGAAGAGCCGTGTAATGCAAGTGGTGCGGACCGGCCCAGATATACAGGAAGATCAGCGCCCAGAAGTGCACGATCGACAGTTTGTAGCTGTAGACCGGGCGGTTCGCCTGCTTCGGGACATAATAGTACATCATGCCCAGGAAGCCCGCCGTCAGGAAGAAGCCCACGGCATTGTGGCCGTACCACCACTGGGTCATGGCATCCTGCACACCGCCGAAGAGCTGGACAGACTTGGAGCCCCAGATGCTCACCGGAATGGCAAGGTTGTTAACCACGTGCAGCATCGCCACCGTGATGATGAAGGCGAGGAAGAACCAGTTGGCGACGTAGATATGCCGCTCTTGCCGGCGGAAGATCGTGCCGAGGAACACGATCAGGTAGCAGACCCAGACAATCGTCAGCCAGATGTCGATGTACCATTCCGGCTCGGCATATTCTTTGGATTGCGTGGCCCCCAGCAAGTAGCCGGTCGCCGCCAGCACGATGAAGAGCTGGTAGCCCCAGAACACGAACCACACGAGGTTGCCGCCAAACAGTCGCGCGCGGCTGGTGCGTTGCACGATGTAGATCGACGACGCGATCAGGGCGTTGCCCCCAAAGGCAAAGATGACAGCCGAGGTATGAAGCGGACGCAGGCGACCAAAGTTGCCAAAGGGCTGGGCCCAGTCAAAGTTCAGCACCGGGAAGGTCAGCTGCAGGGCAATGATCACGCCCACAAGCAGGCCCGCAATCCCCCAGAAGGCGGTGGCAATCACGCCCGCGCGGACCGGGCCGTCCATATAATCTGTCGTCACCGGGACCGGACGCGGCTCGTCCACGCGGCGCAGCTCCCAGATGAACAGCCCGGCGGCGACCACAAGGATCAATGCCCCGTGAACCCTGAAGGCAAGGTCAACGCCCTGATCCGCCGCGTAGGCCGCAATCAACGCGATGATGCCCAAGGCGGTGAGTTTTAGTGAAGACATGACGTTGCCCTTTCATGTTCCCTCGGAAACGGTGTTCGACCAAAGATCGATTCCCGCTTGAGTTTGGTAAGTATCGGGCGGGGGAAGGGACGGCTTTGATCTAGGTCAAGTGGGAACTGGATGCTTTAAGCAGGTCCAGCACGACGTCGCGCTGGGTGGGTTTTCATCGACTTTTTAATGGGTTACGAAAAATGCCTCTTCGCCAAGGGA
>JBCBCS010000001.1:0-62332 GCA_038530475.1 Pseudomonadota bacterium | reverse complement strand
GCAACCTCGCGATGATCTAGCCGACACGTCGGGCCTAACAGGACGTTAATCGAAGTCAGGGAGATCCCGTATTAACAATTTATCGGCAACGAGTTTGAGGTCGTCTGTTGTATGAGAGCTCACGATCAAATCGCCCGAAGTTGAAAAGCCTTCGGACACGCCCGCGCCATTTCAACCGGTCTATGTCCCGTCCCCGGCCAGACGCCTGAGAAATGCCCCGTAGCGCGTTTTCGCAAACGTATCCGCATGAGCCAAGAGCTGCGCGCGATCGATCCAGCCCTGTCGGTAGGCGATCTCCTCGGGGGCGGATATCTGCAACCCTTGCCGGTCCTGCAGTGTGCGAACAAAGTTGCCGGCGTCCAGTAGCGATCCGTGCGTGCCTGTATCAAGCCAGGCATACCCCCGTCCCAATTTCTCGACCGACAGCAAACCGTCCTCAAGATAGCTGCCCAAAAGCGACGTGATCTCAAGCTCCCCGCGTTCGGACGGACGCACAGCCCGAGCCCGTTCGGGCGCAGACCCGTCCAGAAAATAAAGCCCTGTCACTGCATAGTCGGACGCGGGCTCAGTCGGCTTCTCAGTGATCGCCAATGCATTCACCCCAGCCTCGTCAAACGTCACCACGCCGTAGCGCTCCGGGTCCGTCACCTGATAGCCGAAGACCGTCCCCCCTTTGGTCTGCGCATCCGCTCGTTTCAGGATCTCTGGTAACCCATGCCCGAAGAAGATGTTGTCACCCAACACCATCGCAGATGAGGCCCCGCCGAGAAACTCCTCCGCCAGCAGATATGCCTGCGCCAGACCGTCCGGGCTGGGTTGGACAATAAACTGCAGCGACAACCCCCACTGCGCGCCGTCCCCCAGAAGCCGCTTGAATTGATCCTGATCTTCTGGCGTCGTGATGACGGCAATTTCGCGGATACCAGACAGCATCAGCACAGACAGCGGATAGTAGATCATCGGCTTGTCATAAAGCGGCAATAATTGCTTCGAGACGCCCATCGTAATTGGATAGAGCCGTGTGCCGCTTCCGCCTGCCAGAATGATGCCTTTTCGCTCGGTCATTTGATTTTCCCTGGAAGCCATCCGGCACCACCGCCCGTCCGGAACGGCTCAACTCCGGTCGTAGATGTCTTCGTAGCGGACGATGTCGTCCTCTCCAAGGTAAGCACCAGTCTGAACTTCGATAAGATACATCGGAAGCTGGCCACGGTTGGCCATCCGGTGGACCGCACCAAGGGGAATGTAGACGCCCTCATTTTCCGTCACCAGCTTCACATCCTCGTCGATTGTAACTTCTGCTGTGCCTTCGACGACAACCCAGTGTTCAGACCGGTGCATGTGACTTTGCAGGGATAAGACGCCACCCGGCTTAACCATGATCCGCTTCACCTGAAACCGGCTGCCCAAGCACAGCGTCTCATACCATCCCCACGGCCGGTGAAAACGAGGATAATCATCTGCCTGTGCGGCCTTCGCAGCCCGCAGCGCACTGACCACTGCCTTCACGTCCTGCGCGCGCGATTTATTCGCCACCAGAACGGCATCCCGCATCGCGACAGCGATCACATCCGTGAGGCCCAACCCCACGAGGTGGATGTTGCCCTCTTCGCTGCGCAGATAGCTGTCAGAACAGTCAATCGCTGTCACGTCGCCATCGGTGACCATACCGTCGGCGTCGGGCCCAAGCGTTTGCCACAGAGCATCCCACGATCCAAGGTCCGACCATCCTCCGGAAAAGGGGACCGCCATGACGGAGTCCGCCTTCTCCATAATCGCATAATCGAACGAAATAGACTGCACAGTGCCATAATGCTCCGCCGACAGACGCAGAAACCCCAGATCGTCCTCACCGTCTTCGATTGCGGCCCGACAAGGGTCCACAAGATCGGGCGCATGGGTCTTGAATGCGGCGATGACGTCGCAAACACGGAACAAGAATAACCCGCCGTTCCACAGGTAATTTCCAGCGTCCAACATAGCCTGTGCCGTGGCCGCATCCGGTTTCTCACGAAAACTCTTCAACGGAATCGGCGTGCCATTCTTCGGCGGTCCTGCCAGCTCAAGATAGCCGTAGCCTGTTTCGGGTCGTGTCGGTGCAATGCCGAAGGTCACCAGCGTCCCGTCTTTTGCCTCCCCGGCCCCTTTCAAGACTGCGGCGTTCAGCGCGTCAAGATCTCCGATTACGTGATCCGAAGGAGCAACAAGCATCACCGCGTCGGGTGTATCCTGCAACAAAAGCGCCGCTGTCAGAATGGCGGGACCGGTGTCGCGGGCTACGGGCTCAATGACAACTTTTGCATCGCTGAGCCCAATTGCAGCGGCCTGCTCGGTGGCCATGAACCGAAACTCATCGCCTGTCATGATCAGCGGCGCTCCGAATTCTGGACCAGTGAACCGCTTCAGCGTCATCTGATAGAGGCTTTCTTCCCCAATCAGATTGGTGAACTGTTTGGGATAGGCCTTGCGCGATGCAGGCCAAAGTCGTGTGCCGGAACCGCCACAAAGAATAACAGGAACGATCATCTAATATGCCTTCTTGAAACTCGTCGGTCTTAACACTGACGGGGTCTTTGTGACCACCCTATGGCAGAAACGCGGAAAAGCCGAAGAAACGTGCAGAAGAGAGGCTTTAGAGCATCTCCCCCGTCCTGACCCGTAAGCAGCATGTTCCGGGCTTGTACCGCGTTCTGAGGCTGACTTAACGGTCAGTCTGGCGCCTCCAGCAGAGCGACAACGTGCGAAACGACGCTCTCCAGCACCTCCGGCGTCACTTTCAGACCGGATATCTGGAGTGTATAGCCTTGGCCGTCCGTCCCCTTCCGAAGCTTGATTCCGTTCGACAGCGTCAGAGTCTCACCGCTCCAATCAGTGGTCGCTGATTTGCGTGTGCGCGCAGTGGGCCGGCCACCGCGGGCTGTCCGGTCTGCCGAAGCCTCAATTTTCTGCAGCACCTCCTGGACAATGCTCCACTCGGCCTCCGGGTCGGTCGCCCGCACGCTTTCCAGCGCGTCGCGGATCAAACCTTCTGCGCCATCCCGCAAGGCACCCGCGATCCGAAGGCCGTCTTTCTCGCGCAGGTTCTCCGGAAACTCGAGGATGTCACCCAATTCTTCAAAAATCATCGCGAAGGATCGAATCTTCGATCGCTTCGCTTTCGAAGCCGCGGGGAACATCGCCTGAACAGCCGCTTCGGTGTTGGCAAACACACCCTGTTTTGCTGCGATCGCGGCGATCCTACCCCGTTCGTAAGGACTCAGCTGCTGGCGGATTTCGTTCTCTTCAACCATTGCAGCGAAACGGTCTTCATCGGCCGCAGGTGTTCGCAGAATGGCACGGGCAGTGTCGAAATGTCCGTCCCCCAACTTCGCATGCAACTCACGCAAGATGGTCAAGCGCCGGTACCCGGACAAAAGCCCGTAACTAGGCCCCTGCCCCTCCGTCGGGTCAAGTTCATAGACTTCGATCGGCAACCGCATTCCGTTTTTTTGAATCGAGACACGCAATTCGTCCAACGCTGTCGCGTCAATGACCGAGCGGTCCCGGACCATACTGTCCAATTCAATATCAAAAACCGGAATATCCAATAATATCAGGTCTTTATCTCGATATTGTCGAAGCAGTTCAGCATCTGATGCATCTTTTGCCCGCGCCGCCCTGTCATCCGGACTGAGGACCTCCATCCCCTCCGCCGCATCCCGTGCGACCTGAGCAATAGGGGCCGTTCTGAATGGATCAGGCGCATCGGTTTCGCGGCGAAACTCCTCCTCAATCTGACTCAAATCATCGGCGCTCGGCACCGTGAGACGTCTTCTCTTTGCCATGCCCTAACCTTTCTGCACGTCTTGCAAATCGCGCCACCAGCTTCCAAGGATGATCGACTTTACCTCGGCCCAGGTTCGGTCGAAGGTCTCGCGCCCCCGGACGTAAGTGTCGCGATTAAATTGCCGATGATCGGCCTCGTAGATTCCGTTCACCTGTTCCGCCGCTTGTCCAACCATGGCCGTCATATCCTGTCTGTAGGTCGCCATGAAATCGCCGAAATAAGCCTGGATCACATTCGCCAGATCGGTTTGCTGTGCGGCGTCAAACCGGGTGATCAGAGTGTGGACCGCGTCCCATTCGAACTTGATCTCTGGCAGCCCATCCCGTCGCCTCACCCGATTCTCACCGTCCTCGATCGATGCAAATGTCGAATAGAGCATGTCAAAGAACCGCCCCGTCGAGTCGAACTCCAAAAAGGATGCGCCCATGGGCACGATCAGAATGTCGGCGGCTGCCAGCGCATTGATTGTCAGATATCCGAGGGCCGGGGGCGTATCGATGAAGACGATGTCGTAGTCGTTCAGCACGCCATCTGTCTCAAGTGCGTTGGTTAAAGCGTCCCAAAGCGGCCAAGACCTGCTTTGCATCCGCCAGACTGGGACCTGAAATTCCGACCAATAAAGGTTCAGCTGAGCGCCAATCAGGTCGATGTTTGGCCAGTGCGTGGACTGGATTAGGTTTCGTGGCGAAACCTTCAGCGCCTCAGAGATAGTTTCGTCGAGCACAATCTGCGCATCGCCACGGGCGACTCGCACCCTATTTTCCGCCTCAATGTGGCGTCCGAAATCTTTTGCCAGCAGTGGGAAAGCTGTTTGCCACTCATCGTCGACCGTTCCCCCCATAATCGACGTCATCGAGCCCTGGCTGTCGAGGTCGATCACGAGGACCTTGTAGCCGTCCAGCGCTGCGCTCATCGCGAGGTGGACGCAGGTCGATGTCTTGCCGACACCCCCCTTAAAGTTTGCGACGGACAAGACTTTGGCGGGTAGGCCTTCGGGCCTCCAACTCTTGTACTCTTTTGCGGAAGAGCCTTCAGCATCGAAATGCGCCCGCAAGGTCAAGATCTCGTCCAATGTGAACCATTTTGTACCGCCTTCGCCTTCGCCTTGGGGCAGTTCAGGATTGGCTTTGAGCACGCGCCGAAAGTGAGCAGCCGCAATCGGAATCAGATAACGACAGATTTCCCACGTTGAGAATCTTCGAAGTCGCTTGCGCCCGTCTGGTGCATAGCCCCGCTTCGCCAAGTCTTCGCGTCCGCGGGCCCCGAAAGCTGCCGCTTTCGCGAATCGCGTCGTGTCGATAGGGTCAGCCAAACGCGCAGCGGCTGCGGCTGGATCGATACCGAAGTATGGAGGGGGGTTGGATTTTCCCGACGATGTCATGGAACCTCGCTGATGTGCTGCTCTTTTCATAATTCTTATGATTATGTCGCACATCATCGCAGACAAGGGAACAAGTCAGTCTCTAAACTAGTCGAAAATATAAAAAGCCACACACTTAAACAGTTGTAGATCTTTATTACTATTTAAGAACTTTTCACGAATAAATATGATAAAGATCAATCTCTTCGAGATAGTTTGGCGCCCGAATACAGGGTGTAGGGGCCCCAGATACAGGGCGAAAGGTACCTCAATACAGGATGACAAGTGCTGATTCGCAGGTTCAGGGGTACTATTTAACGGTTTTGGCTGTATTAGGCTCTAATTCCTGCAGTGTCAGGTGAATCTGTAGAGCCACGATCCCGTATTTGGGTTCCTTACCCGTGGGGCAAAACGATTAAGGAACCCGTCTTCGGGATGCAATGGGCGACCGCGAATGGTACCCAGAAATAGCTTGTTGAAAGGTGCTTTCTGAGCGACAATGCGGCAAAAGCGGGACAACCCGCGCGAGTAGTGGACAGGCATATGGCAGATACAATTGATCGCAGTACGTTAACGGGTGCCCTTCGTCGAAGCGCAGTCAAGAAACACGTGGCCGCTATTCACGTATCCGGTAAATTGACACTACTTCAGCGCAAACTGTCCAATGTGCTGCTGCTCAATGCCTACGATACGCTTACAACTCAAGCGACCCACGCGATGGACGCGCGGACATTGTGCATGATGGTGGGCTACAATTCGAACGACATGGACAGCCTGAAGGCGTCGCTGCGCGGACTGGCGGAAACAGTTGCGGAATGGGACATGTTGGATGCCAATGGCCAACAGGAATGGGGCGTGTCCAGCCTGCTGAGCTACGCCAAGTTAAAGGGCGGGGTTTGCGAGTACGCATATTCGCCTGCGCTGGCTGAAAAGCTAAACGATCCCAAGGTCTTTGCCCTGATCAACCTGAACATCCAGCGCAGGTTCACGAGTGGACACGCGCTCGCGCTGTATGAGAATTGTTACCGTTTCGTCCGGACAGGTAGCACAGGTTGGTGGAGCCTTGAGCTGTTCCGGCGCCTGATGGGGGTTGGCGACAGTACGTATTACGAGACGTTCAAGCATCTGAATGCCAAGATCATCAAGCCGGCCGTGGCGGAGGTGAACAAGACGTCAAACATCATCGTCACTCCGGAGATCAAGAAGCGGGGCAGGGCGATGAGTGATATTCGTTTCCTCATCAAGGAAAACCCGCAACTCGCGATCCTGGACCTTGATGACGGGGAGGGCGCGCGAAACGCGCCTGTCTATGATCGATTGAGGGACATGGGCGTCAGCGATCGGCTTGCGTTGCAATGGATGAGGGAGCACGGCGAGGACTACGTTGCAGAAAAGCTGGCCTATGTGGCCGGGCAGGGCGGGATCCGAAACCGCGTGAGCTATCTCACGGCGGCGCTGAAACAAGACTTCGGCATGGCGGAAGACACCGCCGTGCTGAGTGAACGGGCTGCAGAGCTGAAGGTCGTGCAGGGCTTGGTCGCCTCCCGCAGTCCGACGCAGCGCGATGCGGACAAGCGATTGTTCGTAAACAGTCTTTCGGATGCAGCGGCGCGGGCGGACTTTGAGAGACATGGCTGGATGTCACCGCTCAATGCGCAAGCGATCAGGGCATTCTGGGCTGAATTGGCGCCAGAGGCATTCGGGGCGCTCTAGCTGAGTCGTTGCAGAAGCTGGATCACCCGGCAATGACGCTGAAAATGCGGTGGTCCGGATCCACCGGCACCGGGTTTCCTGTAGAGGCTGCAACCCCTTGCTTTTCTGTGTGGAAGGTTCTTGGTAGCAGGGACAGCAGTTCAGAGATTTGCAGATATGAAGATTGAAACGACGACATTAGAGGGCGTGTTGATTTTGACGCCTGCGCGGCATGGGGATGCGAGGGGGTTCTTTAGCGAAAGCTGGAACCGGGCGCGTTTGGCAGAGCAGGGGATTGATGTAGACTTCGTGCAGGACAATCATTCGTTTTCGGAACGGGCCGGGACGCTTCGCGGGTTGCATTATCAAGCGCCACCACATGCGCAGGACAAGTTGGTGCGTTGCGGACGCGGGTCGCTTTATGATGTGGCGGTGGATGTTCGGCGTGGATCAGCGACCTATGGACAGTGGTTCGGTCTTGAGTTGAGCTTTGAGAACGGCAAGCAATTGCTGGTGCCCAAAGGCTTTCTGCACGGATTTGTGACGTTAGAGGATGATACCGAGATCATCTACAAGTGTTCCGACTACTACGCGCCTGAGGCGGATGGCGCGGTTTTGTGGTCAAGCTGCGGGATCGATTGGCCGTTGGCGAGCGAACCTGTGTTGAGCGAGAAGGACGCCAGTGCAGTGAGCCTTGCAGAGTTTGATAGCATGTTCGGCGAGATGTCATGAAGATTTTGGTGACAGGCGGGGCGGGCTTCATCGGGTCCGCTGTTGTTCGGCAAGCGATCGCGGACGGGCATGAGGTGGTGAACGTCGATGCACTGACCTATGCGGCTTGTCTTGAAAACATAGCGATGGTTGCGGATGCGCCGGGTTATGTTTTCGAGAAGGTGGACATTCGGGACAGGGCGGAGTTGGACCGGGTGTTTGCGGATCACAGGCCGGACGCGGTGATGCATTTGGCCGCTGAATCTCACGTGGATCGGTCGATTGACGGACCGGGCGCGTTCATCGAAACCAACGTCATGGGTACCTACCACCTGCTGGAGGCCGCGCGAGCCTATTGGGACGGGGCAGGGCGGCCGGATGGATTTCGGCTTCATCACATCTCCACCGACGAAGTCTTCGGGTCGTTGGAGGCCGAGGGAAAGTTCACCGAAGCGACGCCTTACGATCCGCGGTCACCCTATTCCGCGTCTAAGGCGTCAAGCGACCATCTGGTGCGTGCTTGGGCCGAGACCTATGGTTTGGCGGTCATTTTGACAAATTGTTCAAACAATTATGGACCATACCACTTTCCTGAGAAGCTGATCCCCGTCGTGATCCTGAACGCGCTGCATGGGCGGCCCATTCCGGTTTACGGCAAAGGTGAAAATGTGCGGGACTGGCTATTCGTTGAGGACCACGCGGTGGCTCTGCTGAAAGTCTTGAAAGAGGGCACTCTGGGCCGGTCCTACAACATCGGGGGGGAGAACGAGGCCACAAACATTGACGTCGTACGCACCCTTTGCAACCTGATGGACGAGATGCACCCCGCTGGCGCGCCTCATGCTGATCTGATCACGTTTGTCGAAGATCGCCCCGGCCATGATTTGCGCTATGCGATTGATCCCACGCGGATACAGACAGAGCTGAATTGGCGGCCCTCGGTGACGCTGGACGAGGGATTACGTCGCACCGTGCGCTGGTATCTGGATAACGAAGATTGGTGGCGGCCCTTGCTTGCCCGGCAAGGTGTTGGACAACGGCTGGGGACCAAGGCGTGACGCTACTTGTCTTCGGCCAGAGCGGGCAGGTGGCCCGTGAACTGGCGCAGATCGTGCCTAACGCCGTTTTCCTGTCGCGTGCGGAGGTTGATCTCAGCGACCCCGAGGAATGTGCAAAGATCATAGCGGCACAAGTTCCCCACGCGGTCATCAATGCCGCGGCTTACACGAATGTGGACCGGGCGGAGATCGAAGAAGAGAAAGCCACCATTATCAACGGCGCGGCTCCTGGTGCTATGGCCCGGACTTGTGCCGACCTGGATATACCGTTCGTACATATTTCGACCGACTACGTGTTTGATGGGGCAGGGGAGGCGTCCTTTGACCCGAACCACGTCACCGAACCACTAGGGGCTTACGGGCGCAGCAAACTGGCGGGAGAAGCTGCGGTCGAGGCAGCCGGGGGCCGGTATGTCATTTTGCGCACGTCATGGGTCTTTTCCGCCCATGGGCAGAACTTCTTGAAAACCATGCTAAGACTGGGGGCCGAGCGTAGGCGGTTGACGATTGTGGCCGATCAGATCGGTGGTCCGACACCCGCCGCAGCGATCGCAGAGGCTTGTGTCGCGGTCGCACAAGCCTTGGCAACGCGGCCCGAGAATGCGGGAATCTATCATTTTTCCGGAGCGCCCGATGCCAGTTGGGCCGATTTCGCACGTGCCATTTTTGACGCGGCTCACCTCGCGGTGGAAGTTGAGAATATACCCACATCTGCCTATCCGACACCCGCCCGGCGCCCGCTGAATTCGCGGTTGGATTGCACATCACTTGAGCGCACATTTGGTCTGACCCGGCCGGATTGGCGATCTGCAATGCTCAACATCGTTGAGGAGTTGGAAGGGTAGGGGTTGGCACCCAGTCTACGGGCGTCAGCGTCGAACATGTGCCAATATTGGCGAATGGTGGTCCAGGAACCAGTAATTGCCACGCCATTCACCACAATGAGACATGTGTCGCCCAAGTTCATGTCGGTTCAAGAATTTCGAAATACGGTTGCCTGGTCGGTCATCTCGGCGGGAGTCTCATGCAGTCCGGCGGACCTTTTAACATCATGTTTAGCAGGTTCAGCTACCACGTTTTCGGTGGAGGCCGCAGCAATGGACGAACCTCTCTTCGATACGATATTCGCCCTTGTTTCGGTCGCCGAGGCAGAGGGTTTTGAGGCTGTGGCCGAAGGATTGGAGATGGTGCTTGATGTCTACCTGAAGGAGCGCGAGACGGTTTTGGGTATAGGGCTCAAATTTGTCAGCAGGCGTGCTGCGCAGGCGAGGGATATTGACGCATTTGAAGCGGAAGCGAAGGAGCCATCCCTGGCATGTTCATGGTCATCGTATGAGTTCCCGCTGTTGCGTATTCGTTAACTTAAGCTTTCAGGCGAGCAATTCCGGCTGGAGGCTCGCCGCGGCGCCCGTTTCTCAGGTAGCTCGCCGGGCAGGAGAAAAAAAATCAGCTGGCCAACATCTTCCCGCACGAAATATGCGACCGCGTAGCGTTGCCACAATCGCACTCTGGTGATCGGGCCAATACGAGGGCCGAACGAAAAATTCTTTTTCTCCTGACGTTGATCTAGCCCCCAAAGGTCAAGACCATCATGTAGGAGCCCCGGACGAAAAGATCGTAGGGGACCAATAAAAAACGGGATGTGGCCTCGCAGGCCTGATAGCCTCACGAACAGATCAAATCGTGGAGAAAGACCAGCGTGCCTGAGACATTCAAAAACCCGTTTCGAGGTAAAGGCTTGCCCGTTTGCGGAACACGACCGCTCAGCGATGCGAGCGCTGTCGGCATGCTATTGAGTCAATGCCCGGCACATTCTGTAACCCCATTGCTCGACATGTCTGCTCTTGCAGACGAGCTCGGCATTGCGCGTCTACATATCAAAGATGAAAGAACGCGGATGGGACTTGGGAGCTTTAAGGCATTGGGGGCGGCTTTTGCAATTGCGCGCGCGGCAGATGAGGCCAAAAAGGGCAGTGAGGAGATGGATTGGACCGAAGTCTTGAAGGGCCAAGTCTTCGTTACCGCCAGCGCCGGCAATCACGGGCTCTCTGTCGCAGCGGGAGCGAGGATTTTTGGCGCAAAAGCAGTGATCTATCTGGCGCGTACGGTCCCCGAAGCCTTTGCTAAGCGACTACGAGCCTTGGACGCCGAGGTTGTGCGGGCCGGACATAATTACGAAGAGAGCATGGAAGCGGCCGCGACTGCCGCGGAGACGATCGGCACGCTGTTGTCGGACAGTTCATGGCAAGGATATGAAGAAATGCCGCTGCGAGTAATGGAGGGCTATCTTCAACTGGCAGTGGAAACGGTTTCTCAGATTGATTCCGTACCAACTCATATCTTTTTGCAGGCCGGGGTTGGTGGATTGGCGGCAGCCGTCGCTGCTCACGCCCGCGCGGTCTGGGGCGATGCGCCTCAGATCATTGTAGTTGAACCAGACGCCGCCCCCGCCCTCTTTGAGAGCGTCCGCGCGGGTGCTTTGGTCACGACAACAGGCCCGGCCTCTGGGATGGGGCGCTTGGATTGCAAAACGCCTTCAATGATCGCATTGGCGGGGCTGTCGCGCGATGCCGATCTTTTCGTGACCCTCTCTGAAGAACAAGCCGAAGACACCGTGTTCAAGTTAGGCAAATACGGTTTGCACAGCACTCCATCAGGGGTTGCCGGGATTGCTGCTGTATTCAGTGGTCTCGTCCCCCTGAGTCCGAAGAACCGAGTCCTGGTGATTTTGAGTGAAAGGCCTGAAGGTGTTTGAAGGGTCGCGGGTTTTCCCGGTTGACGAATACCACCGCAGGACAGCCGCGTTGCAGGCGGCGATGCAAGAGCGGGATCAAGATGCTTTGCTTTTGACGACGCCAGCGGATGTTTTCTATGTTACAGGATTCTTGACGCGATTCTGGGAAAGCCCGTCTCGCCCGTGGTTCGTCGTCGTGCCGGCCAGTGCGCCTCCCGTCGCGGTTATCCCCAGCATTGGCGCTGATTTGATGCGGCGCACGTGGATCAGCGATATCCGCACCTGGGACGCACCTAACCCGGTGGATGACGGCGTGGGCTTGCTGACCGATACCCTTGTTTCCATTGTTCGCCCACAGGGGTGCATTGGCATGCCTATGGGCCTCGAGACACAAGTGCGGATGCCACTGGGCGACTTCATGCGCGTCTCAGAAATCATTGCGCCACGTCGCTTTGTGAATGCGACAGACACCGTGCAGCGCGTGCGGGAGATCAAATCAGAGCTTGAAATTCGTAAAATCCGTGAGATTTGCGGGATTGCCGATACAGCATTCGGCAAGGTTCCTGAATTTGCTGGTGCAGGGACACCATTGGACCAGGTGTTTCGGGATTTTCAGATCGCATTGCTAGATGCTGGAGCAGATTGGATCAGCTATACGGCGGGCGGAGCTGGGCAAGCCGGATATCGGGATGTGATCTCGCCCGCTGATGGTACGCCTCTGAAGACCGGCGATATTCTCATGCTCGACACAGGGGCGGTGCGGGACGGCTATTTTTGTGATTTCGACCGAAACTTCGCGATGGGTGATGTGGATCTCGCTGCGCATCGCGCGCATGTCGCGTTGTTCGAGGCGACTGAGACTGCCCTTGAAAAGCTGCGCCCCGGTATGATGGCCTCAGATTTGCACGCCATGCTAATACAGGCATTGACCGAGCGAGGCGCGAGCCCCTGCGGCGGTCGTCTGGGGCATGGACTGGGGCTGACTTTGACAGAATGGCCTTCGCTTACCCCAAAAGACCAAACGGAGCTGCGTGATGGGATGGTGCTCACTCTGGAGCCTAGCGTCCTTGTAGATCATGGGACGCGACCGGGCACGATTATGGTGCATGAGGAGAACATTGTCCTGCGAGCAGACGGTCCGGAGATGCTGCACAGGCGCACGACACCTGAATTACCAAGGATTGGGTCATGAGCAAATCATACAAGCTCGCGGGGCCTATTGGTCAGAGCGCCACGCTCGGTCTGATCGTGCTGCAGGTTGACGAGACCATCGAACAGGATTTCCGTCGGATATTCGTCGTCCCTGAAACAGCACTCTATGTGAGTCGCATTCCATCGGGTGCGAAACTGACCCCGGACACCATCGCGCAGATGGAGCGTGATCTTCCCTACGCAGCCCACCTGTTGCCGCAGACAGCGCCATTCGATGTCGTTGGTTATGCTTGCACGTCTGGCACGACGTTGATCGGAGCCGATCGGGTGGCCGACCTCGTCAAATCGAACGTTCCGACGACCGCCGTGTCCAATCCCCTGTCATCCGCAATCGCTGCGCTACACGCTCTTGAGGCGAAATCCGTGGCAATTGTGTCTCCATACATAGAACCAGTCGCCATACCTGTGAGGGATGCCTTGTGCGCCGCGGGTATCACCGTGCCCGCGACTCTTTCGTTCGGCGAGAAAGTTGAGGCGCGCGTTGCCCGAATAGATCCTGCTTCCATATTTGAAGCTGCGCTGGAGGTTGATCAAATGGCCAACGCAGATGCGATCTTATTGTCCTGCACGAATTTGCGTACGATTGACATTATCGAGCCGCTAGAGGCATGGCTGAACAAACCGGTCATTAGCAGCAACCAAGCGCTTGCTTGGCATATGGCGCAAACCGTTGGAATCTCACTGCAAGGCGAGAAACCCGGGAAATTGTTCCGCAGCTCTAGGGATGCATGAAATCAACCACTTTCGCCGCGGTCCATTAATTGTCATGGCAACGCTCTTTCACGCGGGAATGGATTCAAGCTCAGCGACATGCAGTTATCTGCTTATCACCTCAACCATCGACCGGGCTTGTCCGGAACGGGCACTCGCTTGTTCTTAAACGGCTTGGGCTAGGCTGGGGGCATGAGGTGCCAATGCGAATGCCCATAGCAGGGCATTTAATAGAAAAATAATTTTTTATCAATGGCTTAATATATATTTTCGTTGGTCCTTCATTAATGGTCAAGACCAGCGCGCTAATCTACGTCCACTGCTGTACCGAGCCCCGAGAGCGACCTGACATCCTTCAACAGGATCGTGCCGTTGTCGCCGAAATCCAGTACGGCGCCTTCTTCGGTCAGGATCGAGAAAGTGTCCACCACCTGCGATCCGTCAGTCAAACCACCCACGAGGTCCGCCGATAAGGACAATCGATCCTCTGTCACGGAAAAGCCCTCGATAATGTCATCACCATGCCCAATGTCGAAAATGAACTCGTCGGCGTTCCTCCCGCCGATCAAAAGGTCGTCGCCACTTCCGCCTGTGAGGGTGTCACTTCCTCCGCCGCCGCGCAGCTCATCCGCGCCCGCGCCACCGTCGAGCGTATCGTTCCCTCGGTTGGCAAAGATCACATCATCGCCCGCGCCACCCGACAGATCGTCATGGTAGGTGCCGCCCTTGAGGAAATCGTGTCCATTTCCACCGAAGCCGACATCGTTGCCGCCGCCGGTGATGACCTGATCATCACCTTTATCTCCGTAAAGAGTATCGTTGTGGCGCTGGCCGCTGATCCTGTCATTGCCATCGCCGCCATAGATCATGTCTTCGCCGGTAGAGCCGCGCAGGGTGTCACGTCCTGCACCGCCAAAGATGAAATCGTCGCCGGAATGGGTCCAGACCTGATCGTCGCCATCGCCTGCCTCGACCCAGTCGTTCCCCTGATAGCCGCGCAGCTCGTCATTGCCACTTCCGCCGGACAGCGTGTCGCCGGACCAGCCGCCCCTTAGTTCGTCGTTTCCGCCGTAACCAAAAAGGGCGCTGGCAGCATTGGTTGCAATCAGGACATCGTTACCGCTGCCGCCTTCGATCAGCACTGGAGAGAACCGCTCGACAAGGTCGGCGGTGTTGAGCGTTTCGTCGTTGAAGGCAAAGTATTCGACGCTGGAGACGATGTCCGAACCGTCCGCGCCTGAAAGCGTGATGGCTCCATCGCCGAGCCGGATCCCCGAGAGCGCTGTGCTGTCGTGATCAAAGAGGAGCGTATCGTCACCGTCGCCGCCATCGATCCGGTTGTCGCCGCTGCCGCCCGACAAAACGTCATCGCCCGCGCCCCCGATCAGGCTGTCGTCACCTGCACCACCAAAAAGGTGGTCATCCCCGCGTCCGGCTTCCAGTCGGTCATCGCCGTCCTGGCCGTGCAGCTCAGCAGTGCTGAATGTTGCAGAAAGGCTGTCAGCGTTCGCCGTACCGACGATGACCGTCGTTTCGATCTCTTTAAAAATAGAGGCTTCGGATAATGCAATGTCCGCGAATTGAAACGTCTCTATTGCGCTGACAAAGGTCGTGCCCTCAGACGTTAGAAGAATGTAACTGGTCCCATCAAAGCTCAGATTTTCCAGTGCGCCCAAAGCATAGTCTAACACGGCGCGATCGGTGCCACTTCCGCCATAGAGCGTGTCAGACCCGCCGCCGCCAACCAGTCGGTCATGTCCCTCGCCGCCAAATAGTGTATCGTCGTGTATACCCGCCAAGAGCGTGTCACTTCCGTCACCGCCGTATATTTCGGCGGGCTTGGTGGTTTCGCTGAGAGTGTCATGTCCGTCGGTGCCTGTCAGGATTACGGCGTCGAACAACGCCGCGACCTCTGCTGCGCTGAGGGTATGATCGGTGAAGGCAAACTGTTCCACCTGTGCGACAGTGTCGGACCCACTGGCGGTTGTCAGGATGATCGCACCATCTAAATGGTCCGTGACCGACACGATGTCGGTTGTGGCATAGGCGAAGTTCAACGTGTCGGTGCCGCTGCCTCCGTCCACGGTGTTGTGACCGGTTCCAGCGTCAAGCAAATCGTCACCACTTCCGCCGTCGATCCAATCGTCGCCCGCGCCGCTGGAAAGCGTGTCGCTGCCCCATGTGCCGGTCAGCGTGTCATCGCCCGCTCCGCGGCTTTCGTTGAGCGAAGGGGCATGAAAGCTGCGCGTCGCATCCAGCATGATGCGGCTCTTGAGCTGCACAAGTTCGAGTGGCTGACCGTTGTGAGAGGTCAGTGTCAACACTTCGTCGAGGTGGCTGATGCGCGCGCCATCGCTTGTCTGGCTGATAGTCAGGCTGGCGACATCGTAGAGGAACGGCCAGGACGACAGATCGATGCGGTCATCGGCCGGATCGAAGCCAAAGATGTGATCGACGACACCATCGGCCTCAAGCACGTAGACATCCGAGCCGGAGCCACCGAAGAGCGTGTCCGTACCATTCCCGTCGCTCAGGATATTGTCTTGCGCGGTCCCGGAGACCTCTGCGCCGCCCTGAGCGGCAGCGCGCACGTCGCCGAAGTTGGATAAGTCGTAGGTGAGCGCCGCAACGCCCATATCGCCGGAGGCCACGTAAACGTGCAGTGTCTCACCCTGAACAATGGATTCGATTTCTGTCACGCCATCAAGCCCGCCAGCAATGGAATTGGGCAACGCGCCAAGATGTACAAGCCGCCCGCCGGGCAGCAGGGCCAGCAACGACAGACCATCGTCACCGCCCCCTGCCGTCACCAGACCGATGCCGTCATGCGCCACCACGCTGAGCGCCTGGATCTGGCCGAAGCGGCTGTTGAGCGTGTCAAGGATGTGATCGACCGGTGTGATCGCCCCGTTCTCTTCCAGGGTCAGCACGGTAATCGCACCCGATTGTCCGGCGGACGGTGCAGAGGCTGCGAGAATGTAGGTCGTCCCGTCTAGCGTCACCGTCGCGAGGTCCGTGGGCTGCATCAGCCCGATGCCGTCAGACGGATCTACGCTGCTTCTGGTGCGCAAGCTGCTCGATCTCACTTCGTAGGTCGTCAAACCAACCTCAAGCGTTCCTCCGACCACCACAAAGGTTGTATCGCCCACCTGCGCTGTGACAGTCGCCCCGATATCGCGGGCATAGCTGCTCTGGGTGTCCGATCTCTGGTGCTGCAGGGTCCAATCCTGGTCCGTGTCGAGCGCGTAAATTTCGACGAAGCGGTTGTCACCTTCGGCAACGATCAGACGACCGTCCTGTGTCGCTTCGAGGTGCGCCCAATCACCGATCCCAAGCGTATTGATCTGCTGGTTTTGTAGGCTTCCATTGTTGTGCAGATCGAAGAACCGGACCTCGCCCGTCTCAAAACCGGTAGCGACGATCCGTCCCCCTTGAACCGATAGGGTAGGGCCCCGCGTCGTATGGATGTTGGTGTCGATCATCTGGATATCGGCAAGCGTTGGCAGAGTGCCCGCCGAGAGCGCATAGCTGACCAGACCGCCTTCGCCGCGCGAGGACGTCACCAGGATCGGGCCGCCGGGCCCGCCGATGATCTGAAGATCGCTGATCCCGCCATCCAGAGCGGATTCCCCGCTCCAGACGCGGCCCTGGAAGACTAACGACACGACACTGAACCCCACGTTCACTCTCGAGGGTCAGCATCGCGATCGATGTGCCGGTTTCGTGCACGCAAATGTGGCGACCCTGCGGAGCTTGCTGCAGGATCGACCCAAACTTTATGAAAGGTTTAGCCGTTAAGCTTTTGGTGCAGAGCGATCGCCTCTTCGAGGTCGGCAAAGGGATAGAGCATCCCTTCGTGCAGAACGATCCCGCTGTTGCAGAACTGCCGGACGGTGTTCATCTGGTGACTGACCATGATGGCGCTGGCGTTCTGGACCCGGTCGATGAACACCGCGCGGCTTTTCTTGAAGAACCGTGCATCGCCGACGGATGTTGTTTCGTCGATCAGATAAGTGTCGAACTTGATGCCCATCGACAGTCCAAAGCCGAGCCGAGCCGTCATGCCGGAAGAGTAGGTCTTTACCGGGTTGAAGAACTGCTCCCCTAGCTCGGAGAAATCCTGTACGAAATGGCTGAGCGCGTCGCTGTCCACACCATAGACACGGGCCACAAAGCGGGTGTTTTGAGCGCCTGTCATCTGCGGGTGGAAGGTGCCGCCGAGTCCGACCGGCCAAGAGATCGTTCCGTCCGACACAATCCGTCCATGGTCAGCTGGGATCGCACCTGCGATAATGCTCAGAAGTGTGGTTTTGCCTGCGCCGTTGCGCCCCAAAAGCGCAATAGAGGCACCTGTTGGGATGGTCGCGTTCAACCCGTCGAAAATGACCCGACGTTCACCGCGGACCCAAAAACTTTTTGAGAGGTTCTCAAGCTGGATCATGCGCGTCAGCGACTGTCCCGAATCGAATAGTAGACGAGGCTCACGATCGACCAGGTCAACAAAACAAAGAGGGCGACGAGGCCGAGCAAAGTCAGACGTTGTGGATATTCCGGTGTCGTCGGCAAGGTCGGGGTAATATAGGCGGCAAGATAGCGGCTCTGACGGTCGGCATTGGCCCGGGCAAGGTCAACCGCAGCGAGTGCGGCTCGGTAGGTTTCCTCGGCAAACTCCCGATCTACCAGCAGACCTTCGTATTCCGCCAGAAGCGATGGATAATCCTGCCCCGTTTCAGCCGCCCCATCCCCAGCGACATTGGCGCGCTCTTCGGCCAGTCGATCGCGGATCACCTCAATCCGTTGGGTCGCCTGTTGCACACGGGGGTCATTCTCGCCGGTGGACAACGACAGAAGGTCGAATTCGATATAGGCTTCGGCAAGCTGCTGTTGCAGGAAATTGACGACGCCGAGACGGCCGGCCAGATCAGTCTCCGGATCGACAAGCTGCGTTCGGGTCCGAAACTCGGTCAACGCCGATCGAACAGTCCGAACCCGTTCTTCGGCCTCTTCGAGATCGGCGGAGGCATAGCGCAGGGTGTCGGCCCGGGCCTGGATGTTCAACCCGTTAATGAGGTCCTGACTTTGGCGCACAATCTCCTCAGCGACGTTCTGTGCAAACTCCGGCTCAAACGCGAGCACTCGCAACTCCATCAGTCCTGAGCCTTCATCGAATGACACCCGGATGACCCGCTGCCAGTAATCGACGAGATCTTCGAGAGTAGCATCGGGTGCGAGGGCGAATATTGGGTCCTGATCGTAATGGGTGCCATAATGGCTGCGTAGATCGAAAGTGGCGTCGATATTAGCGACCAATCCCTGGCTTTGGATGAACTCATAGAGGATCGCTGTATCGGTCGAATTGCCCGATCCGCTGACCTGTGCAGCAAAGCCGGTTAGCAGGTCGCTCGGGCCAGGGCCCTGTTCCTGACGTACGGTGAAGGCCACCGTTGAGGCATATTGATCAACCGCCCGGTTCCAGAGATACCAGCCGGACACGGCGATCGGCAGCAACACAAAGATCAGAAAACCGAAGATCAGGCCCCAGTGGCGGCGGCGCATCTTCGCCGGACCGGCCATCGGTGCGACCTCGACTACGGCAGCGGGTCCTGGTGGCCGTTTTTTGAGGCTCGATTCGAAAGCCTTCAGCGCCCGAGATGTGGCCTCGCTGATAATGCGTTCCCGCCGCTGCTTGCGAAGGTCGGCCTTATCGATGTTTTCGTCTTTTGCGACTTCATCGACAGAACGCTCCGGATCGGCGGTCTCTGGCGGCAGATCGGGTTGTTTTGACGGCTTCATGATGGGTCAATGGGCCCTGATATAAGGGTCCGGATCGGATCCGGAACGGGACGTGTGGCTTCTTTTTGCGTTTGTGCGCCGCAGATTACATAATGGCGGTCGAAAAACCAGAGGCAGCCCATAGCCGTGTCGGAGACGCCCGTTCCCCCAGCCCAGACCCCGAAAGCCGCGCAGCCTGCGAGGTTTGCTCGCGGCAGGACGGTCTTTGCGCTGATGTTACGTGAGATGGCGACCCGGTATGGCGTGACACCGGGTGGCTATCTTTGGGCAATCCTTGAACCTCTGGGCATGATCCTCATCATGTCGATCGGCTTCAGTTTGTTGCTCCGCTCCCCGCCACTTGGGAATTCTTTCATCCTGTTCTACGCCACAGGATATCTACCATTCAGCTTGTTCATGCGATCTTCGAATGCGGTGATGAATTCGATCACCTTCAGTCGCGCGCTGCTGCGCTACCCGGCGGTGTCTTGGATCGATGCGGTGCTCGCCCGGGCAATCCTCAACGTTCTGACCGACCTGTTGGTCGCTTATCTTCTGATGGCCAGCATCCTCTACCTGGTGGATCACCGGGTGATCCTCGATTTCTGGCCGATCCTGCAAAGTTTTGGGCTGATGGCCATCCTCGCCTTCGGGGTTGGGACTGTGAATTGCGTGATCATCGGGTTCTTCCCTGTCTGGGAGCGGATCTGGGGGATCGTCACCCGTCCCTTGTTTCTCGCCTCGGGTGTAATCTTCATCTACCGCGATCTGCCGCCATTGGCGCAGGATATACTCTGGTGGAATCCCTTGATGCATATCGTGTCGATCTCGCGCACTGGTTATTTTCCGGCCTATGAACCGCAATTTGTTTCTACGAACTATGCTCTCTTGCCTGGGTTGATTCTGTCGGCGTTCGGCCTTCTGTTGCTCAGGCGGTATCACCTTGAGGTCGTGTCCCGCCGCTAAGCGCGAGGATCTCGGCATGTGCCCGGTCCAGCTTGCGGACTCGACCATCAGCCATGGCGAGGGTCAGGAGCCTCAGATAGGTTGCCCGATTTGCGCCATAGGCCGATGCACGTCGCAGCCAGACACGCCGACGCAACGCAAAGACTGGCCAGAACATTATCGGACCGGCCGCCGCACGGTACACAAGGACCTGATTTCGATGGTAGTAATAGACCTTCCAAAGCGGCGACAGCGTTGCGTCCGCGCCGAGGGTCTCGCAATCATGCTCAAAGGTCAGAGCAGGATCAAAAGCCACCCGGCCGCCGGCCTTCGACAGAGCCAGCGTGTAGAGCACATCGTCGCCATAAAGGAACAGCCTGCCGTCCGGATAGCCCGCTTGATTGAGTGCCGCCCGAGACAGGAACAGACCCACGAAAGATGCGCCATCGATGTCGCGGATGCCGCCCTGATAAGCTGACGCATTCATGTGAAAGCCGTTGCGCTGGCGGATAAGCGTTCGCACGAAGGCGCCGACGCTACCGAAAGGATTCACCCAGGGACGGTTCATGTCGCAGATCGCACCGTCCGGATAGGTGACGGCGGCGGCCCAAGCGTCGTGGCTGTCGCGACGCCGAGCATGAAAAGCCTCGAAAGTGGCCGGATGGGGCCGTGCGTCATCGTCCATCAGAACCATCCAGTCCGGATCGAACTCAGAGTGGGCCGCGCGCATCGCCGCCTCGAACCCGCCCGCGCCACCTGAATTGACGGACGCCGAAATGACAGTCAGTCGCGGGTCGCGTTGCGCTGCGAGCCAGCCGGCTGTGTCGTCCGAAGAGGCGTTGTCATAGACCAGAACGCGATCAAGGTCGCGCTCGAGTAGGTCGAGCAGACGGGACAGGGTTTCTTGCAAGGCCGGCAGGCGGTTGAACGTCACCACTACGGCAAGCAGGCGTGTGCGGGACATTGTCGTCTCCTGCGTCGGGTCGCTGATCTATCGGGTCTGGGGCAGGGCTTGTCAAACCATCGGGGCTGAGTGCGGGCAGGGGGCTTCGTTGCTGGACCCGCCCCGCTGGATCGACTAACAACCGCCAACGGATCGCCGTCGACCCAGAAGGCACAGCCAGGCCCCGCATGAAGACAACGCTATACCTTGCCTATCATCAGGCCGCGCCGCACATTGCCGGGTCAATGATGACGCCGATCCATGTCGGGCGCGCCAAGGCCGCAAAGCCGCTGCGAGGCATGATTGGCGACGATACCGGGGACAATATCTCTGACCGCAATCGAGGCTTTTGCGAGCTCACGGCGCTCTACTGGGCGTGGAAGAATGACACGACGAGCGATTATGTCGGGTTGATGCACTACCGCCGCGTGCTCGACGTGACAGACCGCGCCCAAGGCGCCAGTGTTGAGGTCCGACCTCATCAGTTCGACATCGCTAAATGGGTTTCGGAGGCGGAAGACTGGCTCGCCTCGAACCTTGGTGGATATGAAATCATACTGCCGCGTCCGCACCGGATGGGGCGGACGGTGGAAGGCAATTACTCAAGCGGTCATTTGCGTCAGGATTTTGACCTCGTCCGACGGATCATCGCGCACGATCACCCCGACTACCTCGAAGCATTCGACGGCGTTGCGGCAGGTCGGGATGTGCGGCTCGGGAACATGGCGATCTTCGCGCGACCGGTGATGGAAAGGTACTGCTCCTGGCTATTCGGCATCCTTGAGAAAGTATCGGCCACCGATCTCGACCGCAGTGCCTACACCGCCTATCAGACCCGCTATCTGGGGTTCCTGGCCGAACGCTTGCTGACCGTTTTTATCGCCCGCCATGGGGACGAATTGCGCTTGAAGGAGGTCTCGATCTTCAATCTGTCAGAGGCGTTGGTGGTCCCGTCTGTCTCCGCCGACATGCGGGGCGCAGAGGACTCGGTGGTGATCGCGCTTGCGGCCGATCGCACCTATCTGCCCCATGCTGCGGCGATGATCCGGTCGGTTCTGGACCAAGCCGATCCCAACCGGGCCTATGATTTCGTGTTACTGTATTCGGGCATCGGGACGCGCGGTCTTGAGATGCTGCGCGAGGTCACCAACAGTCATCCGAACGGGCAGTTGATCGCTGTCGATGTGCAGGGGGCGTTTGAGGACAGCTACCGGTCGTCAAGCCGTGCGCCGAGCAATGCAACTTACAATCGCTTCTTGCTGTTCACTCTGCTGCAGGGCTTTGAGCGTGTGCTCTATCTCGATGCCGATGTCATCGCGTTGCGGGATGTGGCGGTGATCTTCGATACCGACATGGGCGATGCAGAGCTTGCCGGCGTCACAGATTGGATCATGACCCGAACCCTTGGCGGGCCGGTGCCGACAGTAGAGCCAGATGTGCCGGACTTGCGGGCCTACCACTTGAGCCATCTTGGTCTGAGTGAGGCGCAGATCGCAGGCTATGTGAACGCCGGGGTTCTGCTGCTGAATTTCGCCGCGATGCCGGACCCCGCCGCCCGCGGTGCGGAACTGATGCGCGAAGCGACTGAGGGGCGCTACTTGTTTCGGGATCAGGACATCCTCAACATGGTGTTCAAGGACAGCTTGCATCAGCTTGACCCTCGGTGGAACGTGTTCAACACGGGGCAGGGGGCCTATGGCAAGGTGCCCGATGCCGGGCGGCGGGCAGCCTTCGCCGCCAAGGCAGAGCCGTGGCTGATCCATTACGCTGATCGCGATTACAAGCCGTGGGACCATGCCGCCGTACCACTTGCGCAACATTACTGGAGCGCGCTGATCCGTACTCCGTTTTATGGCGAAGTGATCAATTCAGGCACACATGACGATGCAACCACCCGCCGTAGGCGGGCCGGGTTGGTGGCGTTTGGGTACAACATCAGCGAACGGGTTCCGGTCTTGCGTGGTCCGTTGCTTCGCTTGTATGCGAACTGGAAACGTCTCACAGGCCGATGAATGACCATTGCAACTCGCACGGGCATTGCCATACATCCGGTTGCGTCTCCTCTGAGACCAACCTGTGAGCCACCAGTGAGGAATTTGACGTGACCCCTCCAGAGCACAGTGCCGAGGCCGAACGGACCCGAATGGAAGCGCAGCTCTGCCAGGCACAGGCCGAGATCCTGACCCTGTCCAAGGCGCTGCTTCAGGTACCATCCGCCCCCGACCAGCCAACACAGGTCGATCTGAAGCGCCCGACCGCGCGATCCAATGCCCTTCCGAGGGCAACGGTGCAGGCGATGTTTGAGGTGATGGCCCTGTCGCTGCCTCTGACCCGTGTGCCGTTTGTGATGCGGATAGGATATTTCCGGCGGCGGCATCGACGCCGGCTCGCCAATGCGCTCGTCCAGCGCGGCCTTATTGATACGGCTTGGTACCTTGCCACCTATCCGGAAGCTGCCAAGAGCGGTCTTCCACCGGCGATCTACTTTGTGTCCCGCGGGATGGCGGCCGGTCACGTGCCTCACCCGATGTTTGCCAGTGAGGAGCAATCCTGATGTTGCCAAGGACAGTGACGCCTAAGGAGGTGCGCCAGGTTGAGGAAAGTGGCCTTTTCGATGGCGGCTGGTATGTTTCGGAATACCCCGATGTAGCGCAACTCGACCTTGCACCAGCAGCCCATTACCTGATGCTCGGAGCGGCACTGGGGCGCAATCCGTCGCTGCGTTTTGATACAAAAGGGTACCGCGCCGCCTATCCCGAGACCGGCGATCAGAACCCGTTGTTGCATTACCTGAACGAAGGGGAGGCCGTGGGCAATCTGCGGTTGCCTAATGGACTGCTGGAGGTGCCGAGCGGATCGGACCTCGCGCCACGGCGCGGTGATGCGACACCGGCGCAGAGCCATTTGCCCGAAGGGTTGCGCCGACGGGCGAAGGCCGCGACTGACTTGCCCTGGCCGGATGGCGCCAGCCGGGTCTATCGCGACGTCCGTGCCCATTTCGATCCGGCCTACTACATCGCTCAGGATCACGACATGGCCGTCACGGCGGACACTTTCGATCTCGCTGCCCATTTCGTCCGAGCTGGTGACAAGGAGGGTCGGTCGCCCAACCCGCATTTCTCGGCCCGGGCTTACCGCCGCCGCTACGGCAATAGCCTCAAGGACGGAACGCATGCGTTTCACCATTGGCTGACCGAAGGTCGTGCCAAAGGGATGATCGGCCACCCGATGCCGCATTTCGAGAAGATCGCTAAAGTTCTCGGCCTCACGCCTGCCGACTGTCAGGAGGAACTGATCGCGCAGAAGAATGATCTGCGTGAGCGGCTTGAACACGGGACGCTGGGTGAGATGGTGAACAAAGCGGCGGCGATTGAGCCGCTGGTCGGTCGGGTGTGGCGGCAGGCACTTCGACCCAATGTGCAGCCGTTTCACCACGATTATTCCGCACGGCGGCTGGTTGCGATCACCGAATTGCAGGCTGCCATCAACCACAAGCGGGCGCGTGCGGTGGTCTGCGTCGGCGGTCCGCGCTGGGGTAGCAACCGGCGGCTTGAAGGGCACGTCGTGCATGCACTGGCGGCGCTTTACGGTCCGGACGAGGTGGTGTTCATTGCCACTGACAAAAACGGTGAGATGCCGCGGCACAAGTACCCTGATGGCGTGCGCTGCATCAACGCGCGGAATTACCTTGCGCCGCTGACTGATGATGAAGGGCGGCGGGTGTTGCTGGAATTCCTGCGCTCCCTTCGGGCGGAGGCCTATTTCAACGTCAACTCCGCCGCCATGTGGCAGCTGTTGTCGGATTACGGCACGATTATGCAACGTGACGTTCCGACGGTGGGGTGTTTTTTCTGCAATGACAAGAGCGTCTACGGCACATGGGGAGGCTATCCGGCAACCCAGTTTTATCGGCAATTTGATCACCTCAAGGCGGTCTGCACAGACAGCCATTTCCTGCGTCGCGAACTGGTTCACCAGTTTTACGTGCCCGAGGATGAGCAGGACCGCATGATCGTTCTTGAGGCACCAGTGAACCCCGATTTGCCCCGCGCCCTTGACACGGCTCCCCGCAATGCGCGCCCGCAATTGTTCTGGGCTGGTCGGCTGGATCAGCAAAAGCGGCTTGATCTGGTGTTCGAGGTTGCGCGGAGAATGCCGCACGTTGATATCCGGATTTGGGGTACAGCCGTGTCCGGGGGTCCGAACTATCAGGCGTTCAAACCAGAAAATGTAATCTTTGAAGGTGCCTATTCCGAGTTCAGCGAACTGCCGCTGCAGGAGGCGGATGCGTGGTTCTACACCTCTGAATGGGATGGCGTTCCGTCAATCCTGCTTGAGGTCGCCATGACGGGACTGCCGATCGTGGGCTCGCTGGTCGGAGGGACGGGTGAGGTGCTCCGCGACGGGCTGAGCTGGCCGGTTGACCCCTTTGATGATGTGGGTGCCTACGTAGCATCGCTTCAGGCGGTCCTTGAAGAACCGGACGCCGCCCGGGCCAAGGCTGGTACTCTGCGTTCCCAATTGATCGCTGAACGGACCGAAGCGCATTATCAGGACCTCGTGGCGCAGGTCATGGCCTGCCGCAGCGCTGCAGACAGCGCGACGACAGACGAAACCGGTGTCGCGGAGGACGTGGCATGAGCGGATTTGACATCACGGTTGCGCTGACCTTGCACAACGAAACTGTTGTCGCCGGACCGACACTGCATTCCTGCGATGCCGCAATCGCTGCAGCCGAGGCCGCGGGCCACCGAGTTGAGCGGATCATTGGGCTCGACAACGCGACCGAGGCGACGTGGCGCTTTGTCAATCAGTCGGCCCTGGATCATTGGCGCAAGGTGCCCCTGAGTGTCGGCGATCTGGGACTGGCCCGCAACGGGCTGGCTGAGGTCGCGCGCGGGACGATGTTGGCTTTCATGGATGCCGATGACCTCTTTTCTGAGAATTGGTTGGTTGAGGGCGCGCGCATGCTGACAGAAGGCCGCGCCGATGGGATCGACCGGATCCTGCATCCCGAACTCAACTGGTTCTTTGACGGTGCGGGCGCGGTTCTGGTAAATCCGGACATCGAAAGCCCGTTCTATGCGCCGCAATACTGGCGCGTCGGCAATTGCTACGATTCACTTGCTATGGCGGACACGGATACCTTTCGCGCCGTCCCATACCGCGCTCGGGACAAGGCAAGCGGCTACGGATTCGAGGATTGGGCGTGGAACGTCGAGACATTACAGGCCGGTTATGAACATCGGGTCGTGCGAGACACGATCATCTTCAAACGCCGCCGGGACAATTCACTTGTCACCGAGCTGAAGTCAAACAAGTCTGTGGTCTGGGAGCTCGAAGGGCTGGCCATTGATGAATTGTCCCGTCTCTGACGCGGCGCAGCCCAAAAGGACGGAACTCATGACAAATGTCGCGCTGATCCATTTCAATCACACCGAACGGGATGGAAAGGTCACGTGGTCCGATATGGGTACGACAGATGCGCGGCCGAACTACGGCGATATGTTGGTCTGTGCGTCCCTGCTGGAACAATTGGACCCCAATGTGACAACCTTCCGGGCCCGGTTCGGCCGGATTGTCCAGCAATCCCATGACGTCGCGCTGGTGCGGGGGTCGACCTATCTCAACCACAGGTTCGATTTCGTGAAGGCGACGGCAACGGTGGAGAGCATCGACAGCCCACTGGCCATTATCGGTCTGGGAGCACAATCGCCGACGCAAGATGTGACGTTTCTTGATGATAATCAGGATGCAAAGCGATTCATCGAAGTATTGGCCGAGAAGTCTGTCTCTATCTCAGTTCGGGGAGACTTCACGGCACAGGTGGTTGAACGTTTGGGCGGCAAGAACATCCGCGTAACAGGATGCCCGTCGTTGTTTTATTCGCGGCGGATTCCGAAGGTGCGGCGACCAATGATGCTCGCGTCGCATTTGCGGCGGATTGGGGTGTCCCTGCACACCGGATTGCGTCAGTCCATGTATTGCTCCGATCCGGAAAACGCCCGCGCCAAACACGTGATGGCGATGAGTTACACCATTCGGAACAGCGCCAAGCCATCCTTTTTCGAACAGGGTGTTAAGTTGGAATTCGACCTGGCCGATCAGCGCCTACGCAAAGAAGACCGCCGCGCCGCCGCAGACTCTGTTCTAGAACGTCTTGGAGGGTACGGACATCTCAGCGAAGATGAGCTCATCGCCTACATGGTGAGCGTGCGGTCGATTGATGAATGGTTGAGCAAGGCCCGGGATCTCGATGCGATGATCGGTTTCCGCTTCCACGGCAACATGGTCGCGCTTCTCCAGTCAATTCCTTGTTTTTATTGGGTTTATGACAGTCGCCTAAGGGAGTTTTGCGACCTTTACAAATTGCCGTATCAGGCCGTATCGGACCCATGGCAGGACCCAGTCGAAGCAATGTTGAACCATGATTGGGATACGGCAAACGCAGCGTTCAGGAGCTGTTACGGAGAATTGCTGGCCTGCTACGAGGAGAACGGTATTCCGCACAGTCTGCCGGCGACTGATACTCTTGATGCTGACGCGCCGGTTCGGCTCTGACAGGAGTGCATGATTATTCCGCGGGAGTTTCAACCTGATCACGGATCAGTTTGTAGCGCACAGGATGCTTCCGGGCCTCGTTCAGGGCTGCCATCAGGCGATAGTCGCTCCCATATGTTTCGCGCACTTGCACGACGACATCCGCGCTGGGGGTGATGGATTGTGGGCTTGACGCGTTCTTGCGGAGGGCGCGGTCCCCGCAGGGAGTGCCAGTAAAAGCATCGATCCAATCGAACACCGGATCGAGCCCGTCTTCATAGCGAAAAATCAGCATGTTCCAACGGAGGAAATCGGTCTGCGGGCGGATGTGATTGTCGTCAAGCATCGGGTTCTTCAAAAGACATCTCATGCGCTCCATCGCCCAATCGTTGAAAGGGACTGCTATCTCGTCGCGGTCACATCGGTAGCGATACTCGCTCATTAAGCGGGCCATCGGATCGCGGACGATCGTGAAAGAAACGTCGATGAAGGTTTCCGGCACCAGCTTGGCATGGACATCATGATGCATGTGCTGCGCTGTCGTCTCAGACCACCCAAGAGTGAACGGATGCTTGAGTGCGATCCGGCCTTTCTGAGCCATATAAAGTTCCACCGACGCGCCACCGGTCTTGGGGATATGGGCGAAGAACAGCAGTTTGTCTTTGATGCGTGCCAGCGGCATCCACTACGTCCCCGCACCTAGAGACAGAAGCGGGGAAGGACCGGAAGTCGAACTGTCGAAACCAATATCACCGATGGACATGTTTCTCCCTAGCGCGTCATGGTCCGCATTGTCATGCGGGAAAGTGACGGTGCAGGTTCAAACGATATCGATGGCGCTTTCAAGGCCGGTGCTGCTGGTCACACCCTCAAGGGTAATGGAGTTTCCCGTGCTGATATAGAGAACCAATCCGTTACCCCCGAGATCAGCAGTCGCTGCGAGGTCAGCCGCGCTGCGGCCTTCGGCGACTGCGGCTGTAAAGCGCAGCATGTCTGCGCCAACGGCGAAATCCTCAATCGTGTCGACGCCGAAACTCGTATCGAACACGAAGACATCGGCGCCATCGCCGCCCTTCATGTCGTCATTTCCGCTGCCGCCATCGAGCAGGTCATTGTTGCCACCGCCATTTAGTAGGTCGTCGCCATCGCCGCCGAACAGGGAATCGTCGTGACGGTTGCCAAAGAGGCTGTCATTTCCGCCGCCACCAAAAATCTCATCAAAGCGGGTGCCCCCGGTGAGGTAATCGTTGTCAGCACCGCCATAGATGTCATCGTTGCCTCCCCCACCACGAATGTCGTCGTCGCCGGTGCCACCGATTAGCATGTCGCTGTGCTTTTGACCGCGGATATTGTCGTTCCCAGCGCCGCCATCGATGTAGTCTTCGTCCCAGCTGCCCCGCAGGAAGTCGTTTCCGCCCTCACCGAAGATGGAATCGTCGCCGCTGGCACCCCAGACCTGATCGTCGCCGTTGCCAGCGGTGATCGTATCGTTGGCTTGCATTCCACGCAATTCATCGTCGAACTCACTCCCGACAATATCGTCTTCGCCGCTGCTGCCAACGATTGTGAGCCCTTCTTCCACGGCGACGGCCTCGGAGGCTTCGGCGTCGAGTTTCTTGTTTGCGCCTGAGATCGTGACAGACTTGGTCACGACGCCATCGAGGCCGGTGCCTTCGAAAGTGACAGTGTAGACGCCATCGGGAAGCACCATCTGGTAACCTCCTGACGCCCACGAGGCTGTGACAAATGTGCCCTGCGATCCGGTTGCGGTAATGGCGATGCCGCCCAAACCTTCACCGATGTCATAGAAGTCATCGTTGTCCATATCATCGATGACCACACCCAGAAGCTGGGCCTCATAGTCCCACCGATTGCCAAAATGCTGTGTGGTCAAGTTCGGACCGACATCTGTGCTGCTGTCGTTTTCCGGGATCCATGCAATCCCGACTTCTTTGTAGTTGGCGTTCAGCATCGCCTCGCGGTGGCCCGCGGGGTCTTGAATGCCGCCTGGGCCAAAGCCCCAGTCGATGTAGAAGCCAGCATGTGCATATTCCACGTCATAGGCGTAAGCATAGACGCTTTCGGAGGCTGACGTCAGGTTGTCATAGCCCGCATCGCGCATCCGTTGGCCAACGCCCGGTTCACCCGGAAGATTGTGTGATTGCTGGTCATACTCGATCATCAACTCGGTATGCGTCGTCGCTGAATCACCAAGCGCATTGTTCCAGGCGAGCGGATCAACGCTGTCATAGCTTTGCAGTTGGGACAGCAGCAGATTCATGTCGACATCAAAGTACCGAATCGCGCTGGTCACGTTGCTTGCCGTGGCGGTCTGAGTCGCTGCATCTGCAATCATCTCATCGAATTCACCTTCAGGGTTCGCGCGGGCCCTGTTGATCAATTCGAGTGCGAGCTGTTCTTCAACGGTCGTGACCATTTTTTTCCTCCAGGCGTTTCAGCCTTCGGTTGATACCGGCACATGGGGGCGGCTTTATGACGGCCCTGTGGCGGATTAGGAGCAAATTAGACAAATTGCTGACACGACCGAAACGCCACAAAAAAGGGGCAGCGAAAAGCTGCCCCCATGCACCAGTCAATCGGCGTTATTTAGCTCCACTTCGAGACGCAGGGGATCTTCGTGCGATCGCACCGGTCTGCGTATTTGGCAGCGATTTCCTTGACCTCTTCCATCAGGCCACCTTCCAGCTTGCGCGGCTTAAGGCCCAGGCCGAGGAACCGGTCATTGGCGACGTGCAGGTCGTTTTCAGCGGCCTCGTTCCGTGGGTTTTCAAGGTAGGCAATCTCGGCGCCCATGGCGTCGTGGATCATCTGAGCCAGATCGCGCACCCGGTGGGTTTCGGTCATCTGATTGAGGATGTTCACGCGCTCCCCCTTTTGAGGCGGGTTATTGAGCGCGATTTCAATGCATTTGCAGGTGTCCTGAATGTGGATAAAGGCGCGGGTCTGGCCGCCCGTGCCGTGTACCGTCATCGGGTAGTTGACAGCTGCCTGCATTATGAACCGATTGAGGACGGTGCCGTAATCGCCATCATAATCGAACCGGTTGATCAGACGTTCGTCCATCCTCGTTTCTTCGGTCTGCGTCCCCCAGACGATGCCCTGGTGCAGATCGGTGACCTTGACCTGATCGTTCTTGTTGTAGAACGCAAACAGGAGCTGATCCTGTGACTTGGTCAGGTGGTAGATGGAGCCCGGATTGGTTGGATACAGGATCTCCTGCTCACTCTCGCCCTCAGGGGTGTCGACTTTGACCTTCAGATAGCCCTCCGGGATCTGCATCCCGGCCGTGCCGTAACCGTAAACGCCCATTGTGCCGAGGTGAATGACGTGAATGTCGAGACCGCTTTCCACAACGGCGGCCAGCACGTCATTGGTGGCGTTGAGGTTGTTGTCGATCGTGTATCGCTTGTGTCCGGCCGATTTCATCGAATAGGGGGCGGCGCGCTGTTCGGCAAAGTGGATTACCGCGTCGGGCTGCTCTTCCTTGAGAAGGGTTAGAAGACGGTGGTATTGCTTGCCGACTGTGAAATTGTGGAACTTGATGTCCTTGCCGGTCAGCTCTTTCCAAACGCGAAGACGCTCACCAATGGGCCGGATTGGGGTCAGACTGTCGACTTCCAGCTCAAGGTCGATCTCCCGACGGCTGAGGTTGTCAACGATGATGACATCGTGGCCCTTCTGCGACAGATAGAGTGCGTTCGGCCAACCGCAAAAGCCGTCGCCGCCAAGGATAATCACTTTCATTCTGGGGTCCCTTTACCATGTCCAGCGCACATTTCGGATCGTTTAAGGCGAATACTCCGAAGATTGAAGCCCTCTTTGATTGTTTGAGCGGCGACAGGATCAGGGTAGGTCGAGCGGATATCCGAAGGTCACGAAATCAAAGGCGAAGCAGCGCCGAATGGCCTCTGCTGATGTAGCGGATAAAGTCGGCAGATCGACGGTCTGGTGGCTTGTGCGTCGGCCGGCTCTGTGGATGTCGGGGGGCAAGCCCATGCGCTCCGTGAATGCAGCCCAATCCATGTCAAAGTTCTCCAACCGGCCAATGAAATCGTATGCGATCCGGTCCCAACTGAGATTGTAGCCCTGAACCCGCCAATGCGGGTTCTGCGCCAACGGGTCTTGCGAGCAGACAGCTGCAACGAAATCGTCCAGCGTCGGGCAGGTCCTTGCATCAAAGCCCGCCTCCTCGCGGAATCTACCCTGTTTCTGACCGGTGACGATCTTGTTGAGGTAAGCGGAAATCAGCCGAGAGAACGGGTTCCGCACGAAGGAAAAGACGAAGGGTGTTTTTGCCAGCGCCGTCGACAGAGCCTGATCGGGCGGATCGAAATCCGCGAAAGTCAGGAGGGGAGAGGCGGAATGGCTGTGGACGGAGGGCTTCGGTGTAAAGCTCGGATCACCGCGTTCCGCGCGTTGCAGGCTGAGCTTGATGGTAGAGCAAGCCACTTTGGGATTGTTTACATAAAGCACTCCGTAACGCGCGCTGAGATGCAGCGCACGGGCCAACGGACCCGGGGCAAGGCTCACTTGACGAGTCATCGCGGCGCGACCTTGAGCGCCCCGGGCGGCGGCGCGGCATCGTAACGCAAGGCGCGCGGCGCAACGCGCCAGTGCGACAGATCAAAGCCAAAGCGATCCTCCAGATTGGTGGCCACGGGCAACACGACCTTGTTTTGCAGCCGCGCATAATCGGCTTCGGTCAGCTCGGTTGTCCAGGCGGCGGTGTTGGTGCGCGCTGCATTGAGGTCCTCCGCAGTTGGCGCCGAGTTGATCCGCGCGTTCCGGGCTTGAGCGCAAAACACCAGGTGTCCGGCCGGAATGTGATAGGTTGATCCACCAAGATTAATGATCTGATCCTTTTCAGCGTCAAAAAGGTAGCGTGGTAGCACCCCTGAATTCACTCGTGGACGGGTCAGGAACTCCGCCGTGTGATTTGTGACGGGAAGGTCGAGATGGGTCAGGATCTTCGCCTCGAAGCACGGATCGGGTCGGGCCACGTCCTTTTCGTAGAACAGTGGCAAGACTGCGTCGGTGCCATAGAGATCGAAGACGATCTCTATGGCGTTAGCAATCCGTTTCAAGAATGTCGGTAGGACCCGCTCGAACCGGTCAAATCCGTAGGGTTCCGGGCGCGCGCAAATGTTCTGCATATAGCGGGAGAACGCCTGTTCGATCGGACGCCGCAGGACAAATGCGAACCTCACGTCCGGTCCGAGCGTCGCGTGGATGCGCCGGATTGCGATTGGGTCAAGGTAGGAGGGGGAGATCTCTCCGATATATTGGGATTGCTGCGGTAGACCCTCGAATTGCGCATCGTACCAGGGCAACGGTTTGTCGGATTTGCGACCAAAGAAATGCAACTCTTTCTTCTTCGGAAATGCGATGTCCGGGTGCCGCCTCAAGACCCGCCAGATCAAAGAGGTGCCAGCTTTGCCCTGACCGAGCAGGACGAAATTCGGACGCCTCATGCCAATACCCGCTCGAGGATCGCGCGGTGGACGTTGGGGCTGCGCTCGGCGATCAGGATTTTGCGCAGTTTCAGAGCTTTCTCCCGCGCTTCGGGGTCGGCAAGTGTGGCAGTGATCGCATTAGCATAATCGGCAGCGGTGGCGTTGGGTGGCAGGGCGCGGGCGAGGCCGTCGCGCAAAACCTCGCCAGTGCCGCCGACCTTGGACCCGACAAGGGGCAGCGCTGTCATCGCCGCCTCCAGCAGCATCGTCGGAACACCGTCCCATGCGGAAGTGTAGAGCCACAGATCAGCCTTTTTGACAGGAACATCGGCAAATGATCCGTAGGGTCCTTCGAGTATAACATTGGTTGGCGCGTGCGGGAGAGGTGGGCCGCCCATCACGGCCTCACCCCAAAGACGAAATCGAATGTCGGGGAGAAGGGCCGCGATCTCATACACCAGATCGACACGCTTCTGCGCATCCAACCGTCCAGCCCAAAAGACCTCTTGTTTGCGATCGATGACCTTCGACAGAAACCTCTTTGCCGGGGCAGGTGCGATCGAAGGATCGACAGGGTTCGGAAGTATTGTGATCTTGCCCTCCGGCCCGTCCGGCATGGCATAGCGGACGCGCAAGTCTTCGGCCAAGGCATGACTGTCAGTTAGAATGCCGGAGAGCTGATCAAAATGCCTGTAAACGCGCTTTAGTGGATAGCCGTTCTCATGCCCCATCTCGTCCCGTTCGGTACAAAGCAGCACGCCAAAGATCTTCGTCGATGTGGCCAGCGCCGTGCCATAGGGCTCAAGCGCTTCCCAAAGACGGACGGAATTGACGTTGTAGACGGCTTCGGCGCCGAGGGCACGGATGAATTCGACCAAAATCCGTCGCCGGCCCCCCGAGCCGCGTTTTTCCGGTGCCAAAGCGTCGAAATCAATGACTCGGACACCATCGGGAAACTTGCCCTCTGGTACGGGGCCAGAGCGGTCGGTGATTAACACGACGACCTCTTCCGCTCCGTCACGGGCGGCCAGAGACTGGGCCAAGTGGCCCTCGATGCGCGGGGCCGCCCCGAAGCGGGGACGGTTGACGCAGATCACATGCTTGGCCGTGCGTTTTCCGCTGGCCTGAACGAGCGCCCAAATATTGGCCGTGCGACGGGCGCTGACGCCGGTTTGAAACGGTGGGATGCGCAGGCGCAGGGCTTCGGTCCATGTCTGTTCCACGAGCGGATCATGCTCGGCGGCTTTCTTCACCATCTCGCCCAATCGGCCGCTTTGCAATCTCGCGCGGAGGTCGCGGGACCGGGCCTGCCAGAGCGCGAAGGCATCCGCTTCGCTCAGCCCCAAAACTTCGGAGACCTGATCGAAACCGCGAACCGGTTGCGGCACATAGCCTGCGTCCTTGCCGGTTGAGAGGTAGTGGTCAAACGGGTTCTGCGCCGCGTCGATCTCCGGATAACGGGCCTGGTAGGCGCTGGTTTGGAACCACGGCGCAGGATCGCGCGGATTGCTGAAGGCGCGCATGTAATGGCCGACTGGGTCCATGTCGTGCAGTTTCAGGATGTCCCGGTTGCCGGAAAGGTAGAAGGCGTGATCGAAGGCCGCGGCCTGTCGTGCATAGGCCTCGGGATCAGTTTCAGCTTCCCTAGCGGTCCGCGTTTTTGCATGAGCGATCCGTTCGGCGAAGATGCGTCCGTAATGGGCATCAAGCGGTGCCTCTGGCGCGCTGAGATCGGGGGCGTCGTCGGGAACGTCTCGATTGGGCAGATGCGGCGCGCCGAGCTGATCGATCTGGTCGACCCGCATCGCCGGGAGGGGGCGCAGGATCGCCATGCGGTCGCGGCTCTCCATCACCAGAGAGGTTTCCCGGCGGCGCTTGAAGATAATCGTATTGGCCACATTGATGTGTTTCCAGCCGGCGGCCATGGTCTCAATGTTGAACTGCCAGTCCTGAAAGGACAGGCCGCGCGGGATGTCACGGTGAACATAGGGATGCGACAGGTGGCAGGCGCGGGGGGCCATGCACAAGCTGTCGTAGTAGTTCATGAAGTAGAAGTGGTAGGGCGTGAAGAGCGGATCATCCTGCGCCGGTTTGTGAAAAACCAGATGCAGCGCGTCGAACATCCAGTTGAGTTCCGGGTGGGCGATCGCCTGCACGCCGTCCGCCTCTGCCTTGTTCAGCGCAGCGATGCCCTCACGCAGCCAGTTCTCAGAGAACAGGTCATCCGCATCGAGAAATGCGATGAAGCGCCCCTTGGTGAGGGGCACGACCGCGTTTCGGACCCTGCCAAGATCGCCCTCGCTGCGTTCGATCCGGTCCCAGTGATCAAACCGGGCCTGCGCGCACCAGGCTTGCGTTTCGGGCGTCGCATTGTCGAGCACCATCAGCGTTTCGACGCTGTAGCCTGCGGCCCGGGCGCTGGCGACGGCGGCATCTGCGGCGGAAATCGTGGGCCCGCCCACCAGCGTTTCGTTGTGAAACGTCACCACGACCGAGAGATCAATCTGTTCCGTCATTCCAGCGCCTTCCACACACCGCCCGGCTACTATCAAGAACCTGCTCGGAGGATCAACGCGCAAAAGCCGGCGGGCGAATTGATCTTTATAATGGCTAAGGATACGAGACGCGCAAACAAGTTGGTGTGGGACCTTGCCTATGAAGAATTCATCCGCTCTGATCCTCGTCGGGGGATTTGGCTTTGTCGGTCGCAACATCCTGCATGTGCTTGAGACGGAGTCGGAGTTCGATGGGCTGGCGCCGGTCGTGATCGACAATCTGTCAAACGCAGCCCCGGGGCATGAGACATTGGACGTGTCGCACCATGTCGGCGGGTATCAGGACAGTGACGCCGTGTCCTTTGCCGATCATGTGGAGGCAAAGGGCGGCCGGATTTTCGTCTTTCTCGCTGGAGAGACGCGAGTCGCCGAAAGCAAGGATCGACCACTGGATTTCATCGAGGCGAATATCGGCGCTCCGTCGAAATTCGTCATGGAGGCTGTGCGACCGGGGGATCATTTCATCCTGATCTCTACCGCGGGTGCCTTGTTTGACGGCACGTTCGAGGTCCGAACTGATTCTGCCTATTGCCCGAAGAACTTCTACGGGGCGACCAAGGCGGCTGAGGAAATGGTGCTCGAAAAGCTGGTCGAGCTTCGCGGCGGGACTTTCAGCGTCATTCGGATGACGAATGTCTACGGGATTTATTCGGACAAGAAGGTCAGTGCGATCCACGCCTTCACCCGTGCGGCGATTGATGGAACAGATGTGTTCATCAATGGAGATGGTCAACAATCCCGCGACTTCATCTTCTCTGGCGACGTGGGGCGGGCGATTGCCACCCAAGCCAAACGGGTGCGCGACGGGGCTGCGTGGGACAAGGTCAACATGATCGGGGCAGGGACGTCTACCTCTTTGATGTCGGTGGTTGAGACCATTGAGCAGGTTGTGGGGCAACCGCTCAATTACACCAAGATCCCTGCAAAGGAGCTTTTGGCGACAGAGCCTCGCGACGTGGTTGCCAATGCCGACGATGTGGCGGTGCTCTTGGGTGATCGGATCACGTCGCTCAGCGACGGCATTCGTGCCACCCACGCTTATTACAGCAAGGGCTGACGGCGTGACCCAACCGATCTGGATTGCCGGGGCGGGGTTATCGGGGGCCGTTGTGGCCCGGACAGTCGCCGAAGCGGGTCACCGGGTCGAGGTTTTTGACGGGCGGAATCACGTTGCTGGAAATTGTCATACCGAACGGGATCCCGAGACGGGTGTGATGCTACATCACTACGGCCCGCACATCTTTCACACCGGCGACGCAGAGGTCTGGTCCTATGTGAACCGCTTCGCCGAGTTCGAACCGTATGAGCACCGGGTCTGGACGACGGTCGGGGATCGCGTGTTCGCCATGCCGATCAACCTCGGCACGATCAATGCGTTCTTTGGCACGGAGATGAACGAGGATGAGGCCCGCGCGTTTGTCGCCGCAAAGGCAGAGCCGATCGAGAATCCGGCAAATTTCGAAGAGCAAGCGCTCGCGATGATCGGGCCAGAGCTTTATGAGGCGTTTTTCAAGGGCTACACCGAAAAGCAATGGGGCCGGCCGGCGCGTGACCTGCCGGCGGCTGTCTTGAAACGGCTGCCGTTGCGGTTCAATGATGACACGCGCTATTTTAGCCACCCTTATCAAGGGCTGCCACGCGACGGCTACACGGCCATGGTCGCGGCAATATTGGATCATCCGGGGATCGCGGTGCACTTAAACCAGACCCTGGCTCCAACAGATGTGCCGGACGAGGCTCACCTGTTCTGGAGCGGGCCCCTCGATGCCTTTTTCGGAGGTATTCACGGTGATTTGGGGTACCGGACGCTTGATTTCGAACATCAGCGTCAAAACGGGACGTACCAATCTTGCCCCGTCATGAACTACGCCGATCCAGCAGTTCCGTATACACGGATCACCGAGCACAAGCACTTTGCGCCGTGGGAGACCCGTGAAAATACCATCGTGACAGTCGAACGGTCGCGTGCCTGTGGCGCGGGTGACATTCCTTATTATCCCATTCGGCTGGCTGGCGAGAAATCAGCGCTTGTCGATTATGTGGATGCGGCCAAGGCCGAGCGGAAGGTCACGTTCCTTGGTCGTTTGGGGACCTATCGCTATCTCGATATGGATGTCACGATCCGTGAGGCGTTGGACTGCGCCCGGTCTTATCTTGAGGTTACGGCGCAGGGCGGGACCATGCCCGCTTTCACCATCGATCCCCTGGCTTAGGCATCCATCGGCGATCGCCGACACCCGCCAGACGGTGCGTTGATCGGAAGGTTCTCTCAGACATGTTTGAGGGCTGCTCCGGATGAGTGAGAAACTAACATTTAAGAGCTGTTCGTCAGTGTGTTCGTGGATGACGTTTCGATCTGGTGAGGACCGGCGCTCCAGAACTGATGTGTGATGAAGGAGGCTCTCGCAACTCTACTATTCTCGGACTGTGAGGCTGGTGCATCAGACCCACACATGGGCGAAGTCCCGCTTGATGGTTCACAAGATCCTAGCGCCTCCTTTCTGAATGAGGCAGAACTCGACCAATAAGAGCGTATGGCAGGCACTTCATGAAAACCAAGGATACCGTGTTCGAAGAGATTCGGGCGCTTAGTGATGACGCTGAAGAACTGGGGCTGACTGATGTCGCTCTCGTGCTTGAGTTTGCGCTAGATGTATATCTCAAGGAAACGGGCGCACTTCGCGATCCGAGCAGCGTGGACGCACATAGCTCTTTGGGGGCTGCCGAGGAATTGAACCGTTCGGCTGTCCGACTGAAAATCAGATCTGAAGAGAGAGCCGCAGAACTGCCGCGCCTCAGCTATACCATGTCACTGTTCCCACTTGCAGACGTCAGCCGGAAGGCATCCTGACGGAAACGGTTCCGGAACTCGACCGACGTGAGGAATTGTTATGCCGGTCCGAAGTTAGCAGCGCCGCCATGTGCGCCGACGGGGTGAAACCCCGACTGCCCTGAGATCATGCTTGGTCTACGTTGACGATCTCGCCAAATAAGTCAGGTCGAGCGCTTAGGTTGTAGTTTCCGCAATACGCGCCACCAAAGCATTTTAGCTTTCTTTCGGGCTCTGGTATTTGCCACCGGCACGCCGCTGCCGACCCGCGGCTCCCCAAGAAAATCGCAAACCGCCTCAAAACTCACACCGTCTTCGAGGCGCAGGTGAAGATAATCGTCGGGACGGTTTGCAAAATACTGGGCGACGTCTTCGTTGTGCTGACGATAGCGCTCGATCCAGACGCTTTCATACCCGAGTGGGTAGGGGGATCCATAGATCGCCTGATGAATGGCATTCGGATGATTTGCGAAATCGCGGACCGCGCTTCTGAGCCAGGCTTCAGCATCGCGGGTCACGTGAATGAATTTCGAACCGGGGAAAGCTTCGTCCAGTTCGCGATAGAGCAGGGGCCAAGGCGTATCCTTGGCGGCATCAAGCTCCACCGCAAGCGAAAGTGCCCGTGCCACCACATCAGACCATTGGAGATCAGGACGGTCGGCGAAATCGCGAAATTCGTGATAGCTGGCGCTCTTGTAGCCGAGTTTGTCGAAGATGAGGCCGAGCGACGTTGTTCCCGTCTTTTGGAAGCCTATCCCGAAGACCTTGGGTTTTGCGTCCATGATTGGCGACCTCAACACACATTTGCATGTTCAAATGCGATGTCCAAAGCGCGCAGGTCAACATGAAAATTATCGAGGGAATGAGTCTTGAACGGATTTTCAAACGCGTAGGCGTCGCGGATGTATTCTGGCTTCAGCCGACCTTGCACACCGATCCAGGAGACGCCCACCTGCTGAGCCATGACGCGATAGACGTCAGTCATGTGGCCGGCATGCAGGATTTCGATGAGCTGAGTGAGGGCGCCGCCGGGTTGGGCATAAAGCAGTGGCGCAAGACCGGCACCATGGATGGCGACGATGATTTCGGCCTCGCGGAAGATGAAGATTTGATCGGCCGGAGAAAGCTCTTCGGGAAAGATTGTTCTGAAGCCCTTTCCCGAGAGATAGAGCTCCAACTCGGAGGCGTTTGTCGCGCATCTGGTGTCACGACGCGATAGAAAGATCCGGGAACCATAGTTCGCGGTTGGGGTCAGTGCGGTAAGGACGTCTTGAACGTGTAGAGACTTAACCCAATTCTGCCGATCGGCCCGCACACCGATCCACGGTTCGGCTTTGAAGTCGATGCCGTCGCCGATAAGTGAGGCATCGGTCAAATGGAATTTAAATCCGAACAGTTCCGCCGCCTTCGTGATGTAGGACGGTGTTCGCTGAGGCAACACGAGGCAGGTATCGACAGGGTCGAGCGCCATGAGTTCGCATATCTTGAAGACAATCGGCAAATGATTGTTCAAGAAGTGCGCCCAATTTGACGGAGAGTGATGTCGCAGGTCGAACGTATTGGCATGGGGCACTGGCTCTGTGCCGGACGGCCCGTTTTTCCAGACGCGCAGAAGACCAGAGCGCTGTGGCGACTGTACGGGCAGGGGACCTCTCTTATAGGTGAGGCGACCGCCAGGCACCTCCTCGCCTGGCAGTTCAATGCGGGCGCAGTCAGGTTTGATCCGATCGATGAGGTAAGACGAGGCCGTAATCAGCCAGCTAGGCTCAAGGCGAAAGGAAGGGATCGAAAAGTCTGTCATACGAGCGCCTGACAAATGTCGGATGTTTGTTGGCTACCGCAATCACAATAAGATTTGAAACATTATCCATCCGCGCCTTACCGGGGCGAACCGTACCGGATTGTGCGTCCTACAACCCGAAATTCGGCGAAAAGATGGCACTCGGTCTTCAATTTAGGCGGGAAACCGCTCTTTCCTAAACGTCAAACTATGATCTTCTTCTTTGGTCGGAATGGGACTGTTAATCGGTTTTCAATAAGAAAAACAGGGCGACTGGGGCGCCCAACTGAGGAGACGAGAGAACCAATCGCATTGAGCGAAGTACGAACGGTTTTGGACCGTCCAGTGCCATATTGCCCGCCAGACATTGCCGCAATCGCTCCTCAATTTTGCACCATTAACCATTCATAACACAATTTGATCTCGCGGTCGCATGGATCTGAATTTCGACAGATGCGGCTGTGTGTAAGCGGTTTGTTAAGTCGTTGTGTGTCTTGACTTGCTGAAACTCTCTCGACGTGCCTTTTGCAACCGCTGGGGCGCGAACACTGAAGCTGTGACTGATAGGACCCTTGCGATGCCGACCGTCTACAATGCCCAAGTCCCGAATTCTATCCGTATGACACTGCCGCGCCAGTCGTCCTCGATGTCTCAAACAGGAGGTGCAGTCTGATGGGTGCGCTCTTTGCAATTTTGGCCGGTTTGTTCGGCGCAGTAGGTTTCAGCAGCTCGGCGTCGGAGCGTTGGCAGATCTCAAAAGTCTCCACTGGAAACGAAAGAGACGCAAAGCCAAAGACCAAGGGCAAGAAGGTCGTGGACACCGACGATGATGATTCGACGCCCACTAAAGGCGACTCCAACGACAGCAATGAACCGGTTATGGAAGACACGGAACCAACCACGCCGGAAGTTGCTCCTGAGGAAGAGCCAACGACGCCTGTTAGGACTCCCGAAGAGGAACCGATTGTTGAAGAAGTGGTTCGGGTCGAGGAGTCTGAAGAAGTGGCCCCTGTCGAAGAAACCGCCGAAACAGGACCTGATCCGGTTGCCGAACCCGTTGAGGAGCCGGTTGTCGAAGAGGAGCAGGAACAGACCCCCACCGAACCCGTCGCGGAGCCGGTTGATACGCGTGTGGCCACAACTAACAATGGAAATGGTCCTGAATCTGTCGATCCGGTGGCTGCTGCGTCTGGGGACGCTGTGTCCATCCTTGGCGGACGCACGACAACCATTGAGATCGAAGCGGACAAATCGGTCGCATCCATTGAGTTGATTGGCGACCTTCCAGACGGTCATGCAAACGTCAATCCGGACAACAGCATCGCAATTGTGATGTCCGGAAGCGCCTATACCGGTGAGATGTCCCTGCAGTACAAGGTGACATACACTGATGGCTCCTCGTCGACAGAAGGTCTTCAGTTGAACGTCCAAGTGCCTGCGCAGGGCGCAGGATGGGGTGAAGGCGACCACTACATGCTCGCGACCGACGCGAAGGGCGATATCGTGGTCGAAACCGGCGAGAACCATCGCAAAGTCTACGTTTCCGAAGACGAGGACGCTCTGACGAAGGAAGACATCGCCATTCTGGAAGGTCTGTCTCCCGACGACATTGATGCAGCTTGGTTGATGGCGAACGACGAATATGGCTCGTCTCCTGATACTGCTCTTGCTCCGTCCGCCGGAATGGAGCTTTGGTATGGCCTCACGTCATTCGAAGAAGAGCCAGGATCGCATTGGCTGTTGTTGGAATCTGGTCATGTCTATTCCGACCTTGGGAAGGTTGTTGGCCGCGGTGCTGAGGGTGAAAGCCAGCTCAACCCGCTTCACATTACGTCGTATGGTGAAGGCGCTAAGCCTGTCATCACTGGTGGCATCTCGATTTCCCAGATGGCGTCTGAGAACATCGTCGTCAGCAATGTGCACGTGACGGGCGGTATCCAGGTCAAGGACGGGACAAACGTTCTGGTGACGGACACGGATGTGACCGAAAAGCTCATCAACATTCGAGGGAGCGAAGACTTCACGTTGCACGATTCGACGATCAGCTACACGACCGTTGCTTCGCTGGATGGCTCCGGCGTGACACAAGGGTTTCTTGGGGTCGATACGTCCGGGATCCTGCTGACGGGCAACGTTTTTCATCACAACGGTTGGGAAGACGGCTATAACCCAACGGATGGGACCGACGGTGCGCCGGACATGTTCAGCCACAACGTCTACCTTCAGTGGAATACGACGGATGTGACTTACACCGACAATATCTCGTCGCAGTCTTCGTCGGTCGGGGCCCAGCTGCGAGGCGGCGCGTATGCCGAGGACAATCTTTTCCTCGACAACAACGTCGCGGTCAATTTCCTTGGTGGAAACTACAAGAATTTTGGCAATGTCGGTAACTTCACCTACTTTGGCGACAACGTCATAACAAGCGGTTCTTACAAGGATGCAGCTGGCATCGGCGGAAAGGGCTGGGGAACGACGAATGGCGGCGCCGAAACGACGATGCACGATAACATCATCACGCATCTGGCGGACCCGGACGATCCGTCCGATCTCGAGGACAAGGTGATCACGCGTCATGCGACCTCTGATAAGGAAGGAGGCTCAACCTTCTATGACGATACCATCGTTCTGAACTGGCTCGGCTCTGATCCAACGCGCTGGAAAGACTCCGCGCTTGATCGCAACATCGAGGATGTGAATGTCGAGCAGGCGATGCAGACAACGATTCAGCGCTACGCTGCAGAGTTGACGAACGGTGAGGAGGCAACGATCGAAGGTCTGATGACGTACGTGCTTTCACTGTCGGACAGCGATTTCGATGACAACGTGTCCGCAAGCGACATCGTGGATTACTTCCAAACAGGGTTTGGCCTCACAGTCGACAGCACTACCGATGTCACGTCCCATACCTTCATTCCGAATGATCTGGTTTCTGGTGTCCGCTGGGACAACAAGCTTAACTGGGACAGCGCAGAACTGCCGACCGATGGCGATGACATCGATCTGAACGGCAACTGGGTTTCTTATAGTGTCGAAACGACACGCGTAAACGATCTGGAACTCGGCGACGGTGCCAAGTTATCGGTCACCTCCGGTTTGCTGGGCGTCGAACAGGTGCTTGAGATCGGCGGCGATGATGCCGAAATTACAATCGATGGTGCTGGCCAATTCTGGACCAACGGGTTCTCTGGAGAAGGTACGCTCCAGGTGAGCGTTGATGGCGGCCGTTTCGCCAATGAGGGCACGTTCGACGGTGATCTTGTCATGAATGTGGGCGATGACGCTCAGGCCATCCTTGCGACGGACGATGCCGCGATGGTCCTTATGGATGCCAGTGAAATCCGGATCAACGGATCAGATGCAAAAGTCGGCTTTGATGGCGACTCTGCTGGCAGTGCAATCCTGCAGATGGCAGACCAAGCGTCACTCAGCTTTGTCTCCGATGCGGAGGGGTTCTCAACCGTTCGAGAGTTCCATTCGGGCGCATTTGAAGATGGCGGTAATTCAGTGAGCTCCGGTGTTTCGCTTGACGGCTCTCTCAACATTGATCTGACAGGCTACCAAGGTGGTGCAGGCTCGCACGATCTGATTGAGGTGGATGCCTTGCAGGGCGTCTTCGATGATATCCATGTCCACGGGCTCGACCTTGGGTTCACAGCGACCGTCAAGATTGATTATACTGCAGACAAGGTGTCCCTCGATATCTCAGAAGGCAGCGGTCCATCACAGGTGGCGTTGTTCGGAGAAGCAAACGACGGCGCTGATGAGGCGCAGGCGCTTTGGTCTGTCCTCACAGCAGGGCAGGGCACCTTTGACGACGCGCCGCCGAAGGTCGAGGACCACGATGAGATGCTCGCGGAGCTCTATTGAGTGAGTGGCACTAGATTGAAAGAGGGCGCTGCGGCGCCCTTTTTTCTTTGCCAAATGCCTTGAAGGACCACGTGGCGTCACAAGGACGTCATTGAAACTGGATTATGATCGATCCGATGGCTTGTTGTGCAAAGTGAAATCCGCACGTAGAACAAGCTAGGATTGCGGTAACAGCGGCATCATGGCGAAATCGAGTTCGACTCACGAGGGCGGGGTGCCTGTGCTCAAGATTTACGGAGAGCGCAATACGGGCACGAATTACCTCACGGCGCTCATGGAGAGCAACTTTGAGGCTCTCATCCTGTCGGGGCGTGTGGACGACCGTTATTGGCCGGTTCGCGTTACACGTCGTTTGCGCCGATACTGGCCTCAAGTGGCGCATAAGTTACACGAATCTGCGCGGGACCGGTATTTTTCGAGGACCTTTCATCACAATCTGGGCTGGAAGCATATGAACCCGGACCCACAACGGATTGGAGACGAGGCCTTGAAGTCTGTCCGGTTCGTGATGGTGGTCAAAAACCCCTATGCGTGGCTGTGTTCCCTGTTCAAAAGACCTTACCATGTCGGCGCCAAGGATGTTCAGTTTTCGGATTTTCTTAACCGCCGACTGGATGTGATGGAACGACGTGAAAATATTGGGCCGAACCAACTCACGCCCGTTGAGGTGTGGAACGCGAAGATACGTGGTTACAGGGAACTTGTGGTGGCTGCGGATCACGCGATGATAGTATCTTACGAGGATTTCCTGCGCGACGAACAAAGGATGCTCTCGACCGTGGCGCAAACCCTCCAGATTCCACAAAAGAGCATATACGTGCCGATTGGCGGGGGCATCAAACGCGATGATGCTGATCTGACAACAAATTACTACGCAGATTTCTATTTGAACGAGCGTTGGCGGGACAACCTGACGGCTGCGCATATCGAACAAATCAATGCGCTGCTTGACGACGAACTCGTGAAGAGCGTCGGATACGAAATGATCTAAACTTCAAATAGGCTTGCGCGTTCCTGTTCAATTTCGGCCACAGCTCTGGACTTTCCGGACCTGAGCGCACGGAGCTGATAGGCTCGGATAAACGCCACGAGGTCCTGGTCACCATGTCGATCATCCCCACGCAACATGGCTCCGAAATAACCATGAAGCATTCCGATGCCGCCAATGATATAGGGTTTATGGCGCGACTTATTGATCGCTGAAGCAATGAGGAACAGGGGGTGCGTTCCCATGTAGTATTGGCCGAACCCATGTCGGCGCCGCCCCGTGTAGATGCTCTGCTGACTCGATCCCATTGGTCGCAGATGCTCAAATCGAAGCTCGGGATCGTCCCAGCTGACAGGTGTCCACCCCAATTGACGTGCCTTGTGACAGTCGATCCCGTCCCACATGACCTCACGCACGAAGCCACCAATCTGTTCGAAGCAGCTGGTGGAGTAAAACTTTGTCATGCCAAGCGACATCTCGTCCCCGATATTTTCGCTCTCCAGTTCGCCGCTGGCGTTGCGAAAGTAGGCCTTGCCGGAACAGGTTCCAATCCTTGGATTGGCCTCCATGCGATCCATCAAGGTGGCAAAGTACTTCGGCGGCAAATCAAGGTCGAGGTCGAGCTTGCACAGGTATCCGAAGTCGCTGAGAGAGACGGTCTCAAGGCCGACATAGAAGGCTTCGATAACGCCAGGCCCGACCGCGCGATGCCCGCGATCAGGCTTCTGGACGACCTGAATCCATTCATGCTCCTTTGCATAGTCTGCTAGGATCTGAGGTGTTTCATCAGTCGACCCGTCATCCACAATCACCCACAGGGCAGGTCGCTCTGACTGGGCCACCATACTGTCGAGCGTCCGCCGCATGAACTCTGCCTCGTTCCGGCACGGCGAGATGACGACATATTTGCGCGCGTTGGTTTCGGTCATGAATACGTTTCTGCCGCAGGACCCATTGGGCCGCAAGGCGGTCTTGTCATTCAGGGGTCGAATGTCGATAGTGAACGTCGACCATGATTTTATCCCACTTATTCTCGTAGTTATATGAAGACGTCTCAATCTGTTGTTCTTCTTACGTGCTCTATCGCGCGCGATATCGACTTGTTCGAACTGTTAGCTGCTTCGGTCGACAGGCATGTCGATCGTGATGTGATCCATCGCGTGGTGGTCCCATCTGCGGATCTTTCGGTTTTCAAACGCTTTCAGAATGCGCGACGCGAGATTATCGCTCAAGAAGACATCCTCCCGGTTCGGGTTTGGAAAGCCCCCCGCGCTCTGCGTCATCTTGCTTTCTTGAGGGCGGGATTTCGCCGCCCTGTTTACGTCGCTCCGGGCCCGAAAATCGTTCGGGGTTGGATGTTGCAGCAGTTCCTCAAGATTGAAATGGCGCGCCGGGCCGAGGAAGAGGCGATGATCCACGTTGATTCAGACGTGGCGTTCTTCCGGCGTTTCTCCGCATCAGATGGTTTCATCGATGGCAAACCCCGGTATTTTCGCGCGCTCGGAGAGACACGTAATCCGATGCATAAAGCGTGGGTCGACTCATCCTGTGCGTTTGTGGGGATAGACCCGCCTGATCTGCATCGGGCACACTACATCGAAAACTGCGTGATGTGGAGCACGCATGTCTCGAGGGCCTTGGTCGAGCGCATTGAATCCCATCAGGGAAAACCGCTTCACGAGGCCATCTTTAGCGCGTCGACCATGTCAGAGTACTATCTCTATGGTGTCTTCGCAGATTTGTTTCATCAGGACAGTCAACTGGCGACTGAAGATGTGTCGTTTTGCAATTCGTACTGGCCATCAAACGAGACGGACCCGGTTGATTTTGACGTCTTTGTTAACCGTCTCAAAGACAAGCACTGCGCGGTCGCGGTTCAGTCTACGCACGTGTTGGATATCAAGGACCGAGAAGCCATTTATGCCCGTGCGGAGGCAGAGCTTTCGCGCGTATGACAGGAATGTGAATGAGGTCGGCTTCGCTGCAATCTAGGTAAGCAGCTGATAGAAATACCTTTTCTTTCAGATGTCGAAGTTTTGTGCGTTAGAGCGCAAGACGTCAAACGACCCGGATTCGTCCGGGTTTTGATTGATTTGCGTCACTGTGGCAGTTAGCCTTGCGAAGGTCTTTGCCGCGTCCAGAAATGGACAATTTTGTTAAGCATTTGCTGTGTTGATTGAAATTGGGAATTTTTGATGTCGAACTACACGTCTGACCTCTCAGGGCGACCACTCCTGTCGAATTTTCTGCACTGGGGCACCTTCTGGTTGCTGATCTCAATTGTGGCGGCTGGCTTGTTCTTTTCGAACGGCATCGAGGCCTTGCTGAAAGCCTGGCAGTTGCCTGAATACAGCCACGGGCCTTTGATCCCAGTGTTGTCTGCGCTTCTGTTCGTCAAGCAACTCCGCGAGATAGAGGTTGCTCCGGGACCCAAGACCGACCGATGGCCAGGCGTGGCTGTGATCTGCCTGTCCATTTTGTTCGGGATGGTCGGGATCCTCTCCAATATCGACGACCTTGTCGCCTATGCTCTCATTTTCTGGGTTGGAGGCATGTTGTTGGTCAGCTGGGGCTGGCAGACCGGACGACAATTCTGGCCTGGTGTTTTGCATCTTGTGTTCATGCTGCCGCTTCCCGGTGTCATCTATTATAAGGTGACAACAAGCCTGCAGTTCGTTTCCTCCGAACTCGGGGTCTGGTTCCTGCAGTTGATGAACGTTCCGGTCTTTCTGGATGGGAACATCATCGATCTTGGTGTGCTCAAGCTGCACGTGGCCGAAGCGTGTTCTGGCCTGCGCTACATGTTCCCGATCATGAGTTTTTCTTACATCTTCGCAACGCTGTACCGTGGCCCGGCCTGGCACAAGGTAACGTTGCTTCTTGCGGCGGTGCCGATTGCCATTGTGATGAACTCGATCCGGATCGCAGTGGCTGGCATTATTGTCCAGTATTATGGCGACGCCTGGCTTGAGGGGTTCACTCATTTCTTCGAAGGGTGGGTGATCTTTATTGCCTGCATCATCATACTGTTCGGCTTGGCCTGGTTGATGCTTTGGTTACATCCGGAGCGTCCCAGTCTGACGCAAGCACTGGATTTGGACACAGACGGATTGGGCACCCAAGTGGCCCGACTGCAATACGTCATGCCCTCCAAGGCGCTGATTCTGTCATCGGTGCTCATGCTGGGAATGGTTGGCGTGGTTCAGTCTCTGCCGGAAAGGGGGGTCAATGCGCCACCTCGCGATAGCTTTGCCCTGTTTCCGCGCGAATTGGGAGAATGGCGCCAGCTTGGACCTCGTGAGTTCCTCAGAGCGCGGACTGAGCAGACACTTGGCGCCGATGATTACCATCAGGTCACGTTTTCAAAGGCTGGCGAAGCGGCAAGCGTCGGTTTGTTCATGGCGTGGTATGATGATCAGTCCCAAGGCGGTGTTCACAGTCCCGAGGTTTGCTTGCCGGGTTCCGGTTGGGAGATCGCCTGGCTTGAACGGACTGATCTGACCGCAGAGATGCAGACTGACCTGCCTTTCAGGATCAACCGTGCGATCATCCAGAAAGGCGAAAACCGGATGATGGTGTTTTATTGGTTCCAACAACGTGAACGCACGGTCGCTTGGGACTTCGCCGCGAAGTTTTGGCTCATGGTTGACGGCGTGCGGACGGGCCGGACCGACGGAGCGCTGGTCCGTTTGACAACACAAATCGCTCCGAATGAGAGCGATGCCGCTGCCGAAGCGCGATTAATGGAGATGCTTCACGCTTTGCAGGATCCGTTGCCACGGTTTATCCCTTTGAACGGGTAGCGTTGCAAAAGGACTGCCATGCGCATCACCTTTTTGAGTCCATTCGCCTCTCTCGCAGGGGGGATCAGGGTCGCAGCGGTCTATGCAACGAAGTTGCAAGAAAGGGGCCACGACGTTCATTTCGTTTCGCTTGCGGGTAAAACACCTCCGCTTCGGGCGCGCATTCGGGCGGCCGTTGGTATGGGGCGCATCAGGTCGCGCAAACCGGCGTCTCCTTTGCTTGCACCCTTGGGAGAGAAACATCTGGTGGTGCCGAATGGGGGGCCGATCACCGAAAAGGATGTCCCGGACGCCGATGTCGTGATTGCTACATATTGGGAGACAGCGCCATGGGTCGCTGACCTGCCTCCGTCGAAGGGACGGAAGTTCTACCTGCTTCAGGATTACGAGACCTTCAAGCGAGGACGTGCAGAGCAGGTGAGTGCGACCTACGACCTGCCGCTGGAGAAGATTGCCGTCTCACAATACATCGCGCATATGCTTGAGCAAAACCACGGGATCGCAAACATCCCGGTCATTCCAAATTCGGTCGATACGTCTCAGTTTTTTGCTGGCCAGCGTTCCAAATCTGATTCAATGACCATAGGTTTTCTCTATACGGGCAAACCCCGTAAAAATGTGCAGATGGCGATCGACATTGCGTCTCAGGCGCGATCTGTGATCCCGGATCTTCGGGTGAATGTCTTTGGATCAATTGCCCCGATTGACCGCCTGCCACTGCCGGAGTGGATTTCCTATTCTCAGGCGCCGCCGCAAGACAGGATTTCCGAAATTTATGGGTCCTGTGATGCGTGGCTGTTCACCAGTGAGCATGAGGGATTCGGATTGCCCATCCTGGAAGCAATGGCATGTGGAACACCGGTTCTGGCAACCCGCGCTGGCGCTGCTCCGCAGATTGTCGACGGCACGAACGGAAGCTTGCTTGAGACAAACACAGACGCATTTGTTCATGAACTCCTGCGTATGAACGCGATGCCTGCGGATGATTGGGCAAAGATGTCCGAAGCGGCGCTTGCGACTGCCCGGTCCTACAGTTGGGATGTAGCCACGGACCGGCTGCTTGAATGCCTCAGTGTGCCGACCCATTCACAAGGATCAGCATCCCGATGAGTGACGCGACCCTTGATCAGTCACGGGCAGGGAGCCAAGCGCATATCGCTTACAGGTCACGCACGCGATTTGGAAATCTCGATGGATTGCGTTTCATCTGCATATTCATGGTTCTCTGGCATCACTTCACACCGTTTCCATATCTTGAGAACTGGATGGCCTTTCGGCGCGGTTTTCTCGGAGTTGATTTCTTCTTCGTGCTCAGCGGGTACCTGATCACGACTCTTCTTTTGCGCGAGGCCTCAGCCAAGAGACAAATCTCGCTCAGGAAGTTCTACCTGCGCCGCCTGCTGCGCATCGTGCCTGTCTACTTCTTTGTTGTGACCTGCGTGTCGGCCTATTTCATTGGAGTGAAAGGGCAAACGGAACTGCTAGAGCTTCTGCCCTTCTATTATTTGTTTCTGTCGAACTTCCTGATCGATCATATTCCTCTTTTGACGATCACATGGTCTCTCTCGGTAGAGGAGCAATACTACCTGCTTTGGCCGCTGCTGCTTGTTCTGGTGCCTGTACGGTTTCTGGTGCCGATTTGTATCGGTCTTGTCGCATTGAATGTTGCTATCTCGTCAGGTGCTTTTGGACCGGTTGAAGCCTTTGTCGGGCCGTTGAAAATTGCGCTTCCGGCGGCGACCTATGCGCCGATCATCCTCGGCTCTTTCGCGGCGATCGTGCTGCATTGGCAAAGCAGCTACCGTGTATTTCACGCGCTGCTGGGTGGCTGGCTTGTCACTCCGATGAGCTTCCTTGCCCTGGTGGTGCTCTTTCAAATCACGCCTGGCGATCTGCGCGGACTTCCCAATCTGGCCATTCACACTGCAATGACGATTTGCCTCATGTCGTTAGTGTTGCGCGAACGTACATTGTTCAGCCCTTTCCTGCAGCACAAGCTGGTCGCGCGCGTCGGGGCGGTGAGCTATGGGATCTACCTGTATCACCTGATTGCTCTCGACATCACGCATCGTATCCTCCCGGCCGACGATCTGCCGAAATGGGCCATGTTCATTGCCTTTGCGGTCCTCGCATACTTGATCGCCGAGCTTAGCTTCAGGACGCTCGAAGCCTATTTTCAAAGGTTCCGACCGCGGGACTAGTCGCGTCCTCTTTCGCCAGCATTCGCTGCGTTCTGATGGGTTTCGGGCTCATTCAGCATCCAGGCGTAGGGTGTGTCTGAAAGAAGCTCAGCCAGGTCCTCATGGTTTTCGATGACATCGCTGAGCGGAAACGGGTTCATCTTCCGGTTCTTGATAGCGACGTTTCCGGGAGCAATCTTGAGGAACTCACAGATGCGATTGTAGGCAGACTGGGCCCCCGGTTCGTCGATGTCGCCCTCGTATTCTAGTTCGAGGAAGTTTTCACCGGATAGCTTGCTGCGAACCAAATCGTGTGCAGCATCAACCTCGAATAGATAATCGAGCAACGGGCGACCTTGGTTCTGGCCCGTCGTAATGTCATCCGGATCGAGGACGAACGTTTTCTTCTCTACTTTAGTATTTGCCCCCGCATGCCAGCTTCCACGGTTCTTGCTGGCGTAGTGCGATACAACATGGCGCAGTGTATTGCGGCGAACGAGGAGAACATAATGGGTAACCCCGATCCGACGGCACGTCTCGAGAAACTCTTCTGTCGTAGTTCCGAACACGGCGGGATACTGGTCAGCCAAAATCTTGAATTCGAAACCATAGTACTTCCCACCCGACAGATCGAACTGGGCCCGTGTCCAGCGAGCGTAGTCAAAGCCATTGGTGGTATCGTGATAAAGCTGTTTGGCTTTGCGCGGAATCTTCCCATCCCAGAAGATTTCATCGTTCTGACCCAATAAATTCGCGAGAACCGTACTGCCGCAGCGGCCAACGTGGAGCATCAAGACGACGCCCGGACGGGCAGAAGATGACCGACGGCCATTCCATTGGGCCAAGGCCCGTTTCTGGCGTTTCAAGATCGGACGCCATGATCGCGGTACTAGGGAAATCAGGGCTGACGAGAACTTGGACATTCAAAAGATCCGATTGGCAAACTGGTGGTCTATTGAGGTGACACCGGATCACCATTCAGCAGCGATTTCTCAAACGCAACGATCTTTCGGACGATCTCCTGGTGGTCATCGTCGGCGAATACGGTGAGGACCGGGCATCCAAAAGACTCCGCTTTCTTGCAGATTTGTTCAAAGATTGCGTTGTCTGCTTCGACACGCGCACGGACCTGATCGTCCTCGGCTGCATTTTGCAGCAGGCCTTTTTGCGCCCGTTCGGCGACGCGTGACTGATACCGTGCAACGACAAAATCAAGCTCTCGCGCCCGGAGGTGGATCAGGGCCCGCTTGTTCCAAATTGGTGCGGTGACGTCATCGGGTAAGCTCAGAACCTCCCGGGGGAAATTCTTCACTATGCTCTCATCCAAAATGAAGCCACGAGGAAAGGAGTTGCTCAGCATTGTGAGGCTTTCGCCTGCAACTTTCGACATCTGCCGGGTCAGCGTGATCGTCCGCCAGGCCCCCGATTTTTCTTCTTTCAGACGAGCAAGCTTCATGAAAACGAGGTTCTGATGCAGGTCTTCAAGATCTTTCGAAGCTGTTGGAGCAGGTCCGGTCTGGTTCAGATCAGACCGCAGAAACCAGTCATCTTTAAAATATTTGTAGACTGCATTGTTGAGTGTTGTCTTGCCGATGCCTTGGGTGCCAATGAATTCAACCATCCAACCCGATGATGGTGATTGCGGCAATGCTTTCAGATCTGCGATTCTGCGCCCCGACTTCCGCAATTCCAGACCGATGCGTCCCAGAGCAGAGTTTATGAGGGATGTCTTGGCTGGCACGCAACGATTGTCCATGATGTCAATTAAATGAAGCTAGAATATTCATATGCATCGACGGGCAACAAGCAAATTTCGGGGCGGTGGCACTTGACCGGCGAAAGGCGGCGTGCTGGCGACCGCAATAATCTGCCTTTGGGCCTGATCCTTTTGCCGCTGATGCTATCGCGTTCCTGTCCCATATGAAGCGGCGTGTTTTTCTGGGCGCTGGGGTGACGCTCGCTGCAGCCGGAGCGGGGTACACGGCAGTCTTTCGACCGCACAGCACGCCGAACCGCCAGCCAAAAATGACCGATGCGCACTTGGCCGAGATCCAGGCGATCAGCACTACATCACCCAGAATACTATTCGTTGGAAACTCCATGACTTTGCGAAATGACCTGGCTGAGGTTGTGCAAGGGATCGCCGACCAAAGTGGCGTGCATATCGGTGTGGCCACAGCGGCGTCACGAGGTCTGCGGCTGATTGAGGCCATTCGCATAGATGCATTCCTGGCAACCCTAAACCAAGGGTGGGATGTTGTGGTGCTGCAGGATTTTTCAACAACTTCGCTCAGATCGTTCGACCGATGGGGGTCGGCTTATGCAATGCGTAAAATAGCGCGTGAGGCAGGGACTGGATCGGTTATCTTGTTTCCGACATGGGCCTTTCCTTCGGCTCATGCCGTTTACCAACGAGGGGGCGGATGGCTGTCAAAGGTGCCATCGGATCCGGAGCACTTCGCAGCTACAATAACGGACTTCTACCAGACGGTTGCCACGGACCAGGGATGGGTGAGGGCGCCTGTTACAGAGGCTTTCCTGCCCGACCCATCTCAATGGCTGGAAGATGATCTTCATCACCCTAATGAAGCAGGTACATTCCGGATCGCAGAGATCATCTGGCAGACAATCGCCGATGCCGGATGGTTCTGAAACGTCGAGTATATCATCGAAGCGCCACATCTTTGGGTCGGGCTTCCTTATGCTCACACAGTTGCCGCATTGATGCCGCAGACCGCTTGTATCGACCTCCAAAAGAAATGATACATCAAACAGATTTTAGGTTTGCGGCACATTTTTTTGAGCGAGGACGCAGTTTGGCAAAACTTCGAGTGGCGGTTGTCGGGCTTGGCAAAATGGGATTGAGCCATTTTTCGATGGTGAACGCGCATCCAGATGTTGAGGCGGTCGCCTGCGATGGAGCAGGGTTCATGGTCGACGTGCTAAGCAAGAATATCAGCGCCCCTATCCACAAAAGCTTTGACGACATGCTTGAAAAGGAGCCTCTCGATGCGGTGGTGATTGCAACCCCGTCGCGATTGCACGCTCCGATGGTTGCGGCCGCGATCAACAAGGGCCTTCACGTCTTTTGCGAGAAACCGTTCTGCCTGAATTGGGCCGATAGCGAGCGGCTTACGCAACTTGCCCAGAGCAAAGGCTTGGTTGCGCAGGTTGGATACCATTACCGCTATGTCGGGGCGTTCGCCGAGATGAAGCGCCTGACTGAGGCCGGTGCTATCGGTAGGATCACCCATATTCTTGCCGAGGCATATGGCCCGGTTGTGCTGCGTCCCAAGCGGGCCACGTGGAGGACAGACAAGACCGAAGGGGGCGGTTGTCTTTACGATTACGCGGCTCATCCACTGAACCTGCTGAATTGGTATTTCGGAGCGCCGGATCAGGTGATCGGTTCTCATTTGGGCCAGGTTTTTTCGGAAGCAACCGATGATGAGGTTTTCTCGACCCTGCGCTGGAATGATGGTCCGACAGCTCAATTGTCAGTCAATTGGTCTGACGAAAGCCACCGGAAAATGTCGACGAAGATCTCTCTGATTGGCACCAACGGACGTCTTTATGCCGACCGACAGGAATGCCAGGCCTATCTTAGGAAGCCGGTTGATGGGCTGGATGGCTACGGCTCTGGCTGGACGGTCAAGTACACCACCGAACTGACGGCGGATCGGTGGTTTTATCTGCGCGGCGAGGAATATTCGGCTCAAATCGACGAGTTTGTATCAGCGATCAAAGGGGGGGAGGGATCCGCGCGAGAGAATAGCTTTGCCTCCGCCACCGAGACGGACCAGACGATGTCGATGATCATTGAAAATGCAGAAACTGGACTGCCCGTGGGAACGGCCCGAGCAGCAGCCCCGACTGCCGCGAAAAAGCGCGGCTGGTTCGGACGCTGAGGAGGTCGCAATGGATAAGCTACTGTTCGGCGATAACCAGTTCTTTGGCATCAATCATATGTCTGAAGAAAAGGCACGTGCTCAGGCAATGCGGTTTCAGCGGACCGATGCGATTATCGATGTTCTGAACGTCGCCTATGATGCTGGGATTGAAACATTCATGTGCACCACCCATGACCGCATCGCTGAGGTCGCGCGCCGGGTCCAGGCAGATCCGGAACGCTATGAGAGCTTCAAGTTTTTCCCGTGCATGCCTTACGCCCACAAATACGCCAACGCCGTCACAGAACACGGCATGATCGGTGCTTTGCGTGAATTCATGCCGAAGGACGGCCTCTTGTCGACGGCTCTTGCTGGCGGGAAGGCTCTTGCCACAAAAGAGGTTGATGGGATCGCCAAAGTTCTGATCGATATGGAAATGAAGATGTTCGAAGGGTCGAAGACCCCCGTCGTCTTCATTCAGAACGTTTTTACAGACCTCCTTCTTGGAATGGGCTTTACCAGGGCCTTCCGGATCTTTGACGATCATATTCGCGAAAAATGGGGCGCTGAGCCGGCCTATATCACAATGAATATGCCTGCTCTGCTGGATGCGCTGGAGAAAGAAGGGATCGAACGGCCGATCATTTGTTCGAACATTAACAAGATCGGTTTCCGGATGTCTGGTGGGTTTGATGCCTACATCGATGCACTTCGGTCAGGACGCGTTCGGGCAGTTGCCATGTCGGTCTACGCCTCCGGTGCAATACCTGCAGACGAAGCAATCCACTGGATTTCCGAACTACCGGGAGTCGAGTCGATTGTATTCGGAGCCTCTTCTGCCGCAAACATCCATGGCACCAAAGCATTGGTTGATCAGTATATGGGACCCGGCGAATGACGGACCTTGCCGAACCAACCGATGTAGCGGGCAAAGATCGTGTGGAAATGCTGAATGCGTATGTTCACGACGTGGCGATGGACGATCTTGTCGAGAATTTTCGCGAAGGCGTAATGCTGACGCTGCATGTCGACATGATAATGAAGCTGCAAAAAGATCGCGAATTCTACGACCTGCTGGACAAGTTCGATGTCATCACCTGCGACAGTCAGATCATGTTTTTCGCGACAAAGTGGCTGGGAACCCCGGTCCGGGAGAGGGTGTCAGGATCCGACTATTTTCCGAAATTCTACACGCGCTATGCAAACGACCCGTCGGTCACGGTCTTTCTGTGCGGCGGCAAGCCGGGGGTCGCTGAACTCGCCAAAGAGAAGATCAATAAGAAAGTCGGTCGGGAGATGATTGTCGGTGTGGACAGCCCATCCTTTGACTTCGACAAGGACCCGCAAGAGATTGAGCGCATGATCAAAGCGATCAACGAAAGCGGCGCAACTGTTTGCCTTGTCGGCCTTCAAGGCGGGCGGCAGGAAAAGTTCATCCTCGCACACAAGCACCGAATGCCCGGTATCAGGCTTTGGCTGCCACTCGGTGGGACGATTGACTATGAATCAGGTACCTTTGAGCGTCCGCCTTCTTGGATCACAGAGTGGGGATTTGAATGGTTGTATCGATTGCTAAAGGAGCCCAAGGCGCGGTTCCATCGGTATGTGGTTCACGAACCGCCGTTCCTTTGGGCCATCCTGAAACAGCGGTTGGGTCTTTATCGCAACCCGTTCGACTGAACGTCTCTGCTCTTTAAGCCGCGCAAATCTGAAACGTGGCGGGTGACGCTGACGGCTAGCTTCGGCCGAATTGAAATATTTTCTTAACGGTTTCAGGACGCGCGTGCTATTGTCGACCTTATTTTATGGCAACAATTTTTAGGTCTGACATGTATAGTGCGCGAACGATCAATCAGCATTTGGGGAATGATCCCGCCTCGAAGAAGCTGACTGTTTTCGAAAAGCTCCCGGCAACTGAGTCCACCCTGCCTGGACTGGGTGGTATTCTGACCAATCGAGATGGTGACTTTGAAGTCTCTGGGCGCGAGAGCTGGATCTTCATTTCAATCAAGAACCGCGGTTTTACGCGTCCGTATATCGACCGGTTCATCGACATGTGCGAGCGGCTGCAGATCACGGGCCATATTTGCCCGGTCGACGATCCATATCGATACAATGCGATGGCGGAATTGAAGATGGATGACCTGCCTCAGACTGAGATCGAGAAGATCGACCGCTTGTCACAGGACATCCAACGGATGGCCCAGAAGGCAATCAACGGTAAGCTTTCGAAACGGGTAAACATCTGCCAGTGGCGCGATCTTGAGGCTGAGACACCGGCAAAGTACCGCAAAGAACTTACCCGCGCTTTCGAGCAAGAGGGCCAAGTCTACCGCGCGTTGCGCAGTCATGTCATGTCAGTAAAACCGGTCGACACGGACGCCGATCTGAGACGATACGCTGAGTTCTTCCTGTGCGAAGTTCCGGTCCTTATGCACAGCTACTACTGCCGCGGGGCGACGCTCGACATTTATCCGGGTCGCCAACCGGATTTCTTCTGGCAGATTGAGCTCGGAGCGTTTGAAGACGAGCTTCCCGAACTCACAAAGATGACGCGGCGGGGTCGGGCGATGCTGTATCTCGACACCCATGATCGTTCCCATGTGGCGCGTGAGCTTCGCACATGAGCGTCACCACTGGACTGCGTGAAAATCCGGCACTTGTGCAGGATGTTCTTGAGAGCCATTTCAGTCTGACCAACTTGCCCGGGCTCATCGATACGGTCACCTTCGACGGTGCATCGGGGTGGACATCCCCGAACCCGCATCCTGTCTTAAGTCTTATGCGGTGGACGACGTCGGACGACAAAGTCGCGCTCGAGGCCCTCACCGAAACGATCTCTTTCTTTCGAGAAAAGGGCAGAGGATTTGACTGGATCACAGGGCCCGAAAGTGAGCATCTCGTGCCACATCTTCAGGAGCGGGGTTTCCTGAAACCGCCTTTGCCTGTGGGCGCAATGGTGAGAGCGTTGGACTGGCCTGTTGAGTCTCCCGACCTCAATGGCTTTGACATTGTCAAATGGGACGATCCCGATGACCTTTTGCCTTCAGACATCATGTCAGCCGGGTTTGAGGTTCCCGACGATGTCGGTGCGATATACCACAAAGCCTATATGCAACCGACCCAGCTACAAAGGTCCGACATATATGTTGCGGTTGATGTCCAAACCAGCTGCCCGGTTGCTGTTGGTTACCTTTCCTACATCGGCGAAGGACCGTCAGTACTGCTGCGTGTGTCGAGCACACTGGAGGATTATCGGGGACGTGGGCTTTATCATGCGTTGGTTCAGCGGCGCATCGCAGATGCAGCGAGGGCTGGTCGCCGGATGGCGTTCGTTCAGGCCTATTCGGATGACTCGCGCCGCGCGCTTGTTGATTTGGGGTTTGAGTGTGCAGGTGACATGCTTCTTCATCGGTGGCGACCCTAGGCATGCATCTCAGAGTTGTCACACCGATCATTCCAACGGGCCTTACGACATCCGAGGATTTCCAAGGCATCCTGGGACCCGAGGATAAAGTCGACTTTACAGAGCTTGATGCGGGCCCGGCATCGATTGAATCCGCGTTGGACAAAGTCCTCGCCGGTCCTGACGTCGTTGCCAAAATCATTACCGCCGAGCGGGACGGTGTCGATGCGGTCGTGATCGATTGCATGGAGGACCCGGGATTGGATGCTGCCCGGGAATGCGTCTCAATCCCTGTCTTAGGACCTTGCCAGACGTCTATGAGCTTCGCGTGTACCTTGGGTCACAAATTCTCTCTTTTGTCGGTCTCAACCGGGATGGGCCGCCACTTCGATGCCCTCGCCCGAACCTATGGAATGACAGATAAGTATGCCTCAACGCGCTCGGTCGAGATGCCTGTTCATTCGCTGGCTAAGCATCCAGAGACGCTTCGCTCAAGATTGAGCGAGTGTGCCAAATCCGCCGTGAATACGGACGGCGCGGATGTCATTATCATCGGATGTACGGGCATGAGCGATGTCGCGCAGATTTTGGCAGAAGATCTGCGGTCCGATGGAATACGCGTTCCCGTCATCGACCCGATTCCGACGACGCTACGACTGGCGAAGCTCTTGGTCGAGAGCAGATTGACACATTCCCGCTATGGCTACCCTCGGCCGACGACGGATCAGATCGCCGGTTTTAACGCGGCGTCGCTGCACGATTTTGTCTCCCGAGATCGGGAGACCTGAACTTGCAGTCTGTGCGTCCGTCAACGAGACCAGAACAGGATGATCCGTTCATAGCGCGGCTCCTCGATATACTGAGATCATCTCCGGATGCCAGATGCATTTGCTCTGGCGACCGACAGTATTGCCTTGCCGAACTCGTCGCAGCGGTTGAAGATTGGGCCGAGCGGTTGTCCGCAATGGGGCTTCAATCTGGTGAGCCGGTCATCATCGAAGTCCCGCATTCCTTTGAACTTATCGCTGCGATTTGCGGGGTTCTCGTGGCAGGGGGGCTGGTGGTGCCGGTTGATCCGGCTCTATCAACCGCACGCAAGCGGGCCATCTTTCAAGACGTCGGTGCAAGATTTGCCATTTCATCCGATCCTGCGGACGCAACGCCCGTCGTTAGACAACACGACGCCCAGCCTCGCCGGAAACCAGAATTGGCTTTCCTCGTTTACACCTCTGGTTCGACAGGGATGCCGAAGGGCGTCGAAATTGGCAAAGTCGGTTATCTCGCCCGGCTTGAATACATCACGGCTGGCAATCCCGGGCAGGCGAATGACGCGGACCTTCTTTGGACGCCCTCAAGTTTCATCGGAATGCTCGACGAGGTCTTCTTCCCGCTGATGCTTGGCGTTCCGATCGTCATCGGGCCGGAGAGGATTCGGACTGACCCTGAGGCATTTGCGAACTTGATCGCCGAGCAGAAGGTGACGACGTTTCGCATCACACCCAGCCTGCTGAACGTGATTTTGACGGCTGATACCGCGCCTCGCCTCGATAGCGTTCGCGCGATCTTCTGCAGCGGTGAAACGCTACCCGCGGAGGTGCAGAACAAAGTGCATCGGCTCCTCGATACGACACTTATCGGCTTCTTTGGAGCAACTGAGGCCCCGGGTGTCGGGTTCCACGTGTTTGACCCGACATCTGAAACGCTCACTCAGACAGTGTGCACACCACAGCCATTCGCAAAAATTGAGATCGTGGATCAGGACGGCAAACCGGCTCAACATGGTCAGACGGGTGAGGTTCTAATCGGGGGATTCGCGGTTGCTGAAGGGTACTGGAATCGGCCGGACCTTACGGCTGAGAAATTCGTCCGAGTAGGGCAGGATCGGTTCTACAGAACCGGCGACCTGGGGCGATGGACTGAGGCCGGTCAGTTCGAAATCCTTGGCCGCGCTGACATGGCCGAAGTCAACATTCGCGGTGTGCGCGTATCGGTATCTGAAATTCGCAACGGACTGCTTCATTTGCCAGCGATCCGGGACGCTTTTGTCACGGCTCACAACATCGGAGAGCACCGGGATCCGGTGCTTGTCGCGCATCTGGTGACCACCGGACATGAGCCGATTTCGCTTTCCAAACATCGGGCAGAATTGTGTGAGGTCATGCCAGTGGCGGCGCTCCCGACCCATTCCGTATTCTATGGCGCCTTCCCACTGATGGAGAATGGCAAGCTTGATCTGCAGACAATGAAGGACAAGGGCTTCTCTGAGATCGAGCGGTCCGTCCAGAGGGTCGCAAACGCACCGTTGGGCGAAGGGATCCAGCTGAGCCCGCAAGCCCGCACGGTTTTGCCGATTATACTCGCCTCTGTAGAAGAATTGCTGTCAGTTCAGGATCTTTCGGGAGCGGAGGATTTCTTTGAGCTCGGAGGAGACTCCCTCAAGGCTGTCGAACTGGCGCTGTTGATCAGCAAGCGGATAGGAACAGAGCTTGAGTCGTCCGCGATCTTCAACAGCACAAGTCTCAGTGAAATCGCGGAAACCGTAACCTCTGGCCATATGGCAGAAGCTGGTCCATGTCGGTTGATCCGTCACGGAGCTGCCGATTTACCACCGCTCTTCACGATCAACGCAACAGGAAACTACACCCGCCTCGCCAAGGCGCTGACCTATGAAGGGCCTGTCTACAACCTCAACATATTCGGGTTGACGAACCGGTTCCGCGATCGGCTGAACGACGTCAGTCTGGCCGATCTCTCAGACCAACTGGCCGCCGAGGTTCGCCAATGCCATCCTGCCGGGCCTTGGTCGGTCATGGCATTTTGTCAGGATGGGTGTCTGGCGGTTGAAGTCGGGCGGCGTCTGCACTCTGGAGCCGACGAAAGCTGCGACCTCATCTTGATAGACACGTTCTTCACGGACCACGGATCAACCCTGAAGATGTCAATCATGCGACTGATCGATTTCGGTCCGGGCTATTATCTTCATCGTCTCAAACGAAAATTCGGCCTGGGTGCCGGACTGGATCGGTTCAATGCGCATGAAGACACCTCACCGGCGATGAGCGCGGCGCTTCTTGATAAATCCAAAAACGATGGTCAACTTTATCGACGGTATTCCAAGTTTTTCATGCACTATGCCCCCGAGCCCTATCCGGGTGACGTCCATCTACTGACGTCCGGTGAATGGCGCCACGCAAAGCTTGGCGCAGCATCGCGGCTTTCTCCTGATGGTTTGAACGTCGTGCCCTTCCCTGGGCTGCACGGACAAATCTTCATGGATGGGAAAATCCACCATCTTGCTGAAGCCGTCGACAAGAGCCTCGGACCTCTGCAACGCACGGTGCGTTAATCCTCCGTTTCATCATTGGCGTGACACTTCCCGGCACTCGTGACCTCCCATTGCCGCGGAAAAGGAACCCGATCATGCCCCAATTTCGCTGTATGCCACTTGCTGGGGGCCATGTCCCTCCACAGTTTTCGGGGTCCGCACTTGGTGGACCAAGACACTGGGATATCTCAGATGAGGGTGCTGTTTCTGGCAATATACTGCGTCTTGATGTGTCTGGCCTGCCAGTCTCTCCGGACGGGTTCAAACTCACCCATTTTGAAATCGCACTCTCGCAGCGTGGAGGGACAACCACGGTGCGGCGCGTTTTGGGGGGTCCGGCAACAAATTATTCGCGGCGGTTCAAAATTGACCTGCCGGAATCGCCTCAGAGAGCGCAGATACGAGCAGTCTGGCAGCGCCTCAACCAGCTGACATGGCGCTCCAAGACAGATCCGAAATACGTGCCACAGATTGGCGATCCGATCATACAATCAGCCACCGGTGCCTCCGGGACCGTGCGCGGGGCGGTCAGTCTCGGCGGTGGTTCCTATTACTTGATTGTCGACGATATGATTGGCTCCTTTGAAGATGAGACCGAAACGTTCGTCGCGGGCAATACCGGCAACCAGGGCAGCGCACTCCATTGCACGCATGTTGACGAATTCAGGGAACCGTTGGTCAGTGAATATCATGCGGCAGCGACCATTCACTGACCAACGGTTCCCTG